>DATBLC010000094.1:0-30619 GCA_036555515.1 Binatia bacterium | reverse complement strand
CTGCTGCTTGAAATGAGCGCAAAGCGATCTTCAAAAATAAAAAACCGTTGGCGAAACACTTCGACTCTTGCCGCTGGCCCGGTAGATAATTACTGTAGATAATTACTAATGAGTTCGTTATTTAGAGACTATGTCGCTAGTATGCGACCGAGAGGCGAGCCCTTCCGATCGCGGTCAATGGTTCTCTGCCTTGCCGGCCACCAACCCGTCCTCTCCATAGGTGGAAATGCCCGCCGGCAGGGCCTGAAAACAACCTTTGCGCTCCTGTGCCCGCGCTCTCCAGGTCTCACCCCTCGGTCGCTCTTTGGTTACTCAATTGTGGACTCCTTAATAAATCGAAAGGCAGCCGATGTGTCAGCAACACGAGGGCTAAACTTTCGTAAAGACATTTGTGTTGGAAGGAGCGGGTATGAAAGCCAGGCGTCCGTGGGTCTTTGTGATACCTGATCACTCGAAGGAGGCAAAATATGAAAATCGCCACGTGGAACGTGAACTCGCTAAAAGTTCGCCTGGCGCAGGTGCTTGAATTTCTTGCGGCCGAGACTCCCGATGTCATGTGTTTGCAAGAAACTAAAACCGAGGATGCCAACTTTCCGCTGACGGATATAGCCGCCGCGGGTTATCAGCCGGTGTTTTCCGGGCAAAAAACCTACAATGGCGTGGCGCTTCTGTGCCGCGCAAAGCCGGAAAACGTTTGCATGGGAATTCCCGCTTTCGACGAGGCGCAAAAGCGAGTTATCGCCGGCACGACGATGTCCGGGGTGCGGATTATCTGCGTTTATATCCCGAATGGCGAGAGCGTCGAGTCGGACAAATACAACTATAAACTCGGTTGGCTCGCGCGGCTGAATGTCTGGGTCAAGGAAGAACTGAACAAGTACCCGAAGCTTGCGCTGCTGGGCGATTACAATATCGCGCCGGAGGACCGCGACGTACACGATCCGAAAATGTGGGAAGGCAAGGTTTTGTTCAGCGAACCGGAAAAGACCGCGTTCAGGGACCTGATCGCCCTCGGACTCGTCGACAGTTTTCGCTTGTTCGATCAGCCGGAAAAGTCCTTCAGCTGGTGGGACTACCGCATGAACGGCTTCAAGCGCAATCTTGGCCTGCGCATCGATCATATCTTGCTATCTGCGGAATTAGCCAAGACCTGCAAGAGCTGCTCCATCGGCCGCGACATGCGCGCCAAGGAGCGCCCCTCCGATCACGCCCCGGTCATCGCCGAAATCGCGATCTAAAATTTAGCCGCAAAGAACCTAGCGCGGCAGAGCCGCAACCAAAATAGCTTTCGATATTGCACTACAGAGGCACTGAGTTCGCAGAGAAAAGAAGAAGATTCACCACGAAGGGCACGAAGGAAGAGAATTATTCAGCGCAGAGGCGCAGAGGTCACAGGGTTCGGAGTATTTTTAATCAAAAGTTCTTTTCTCTGCGCCCTCGGCGTCTCCGCGGTGAGTTTTCATCTTGACCGATACGGTCAGAATAACGACTGGAAAATTTGCGCAAGCCGCGAAAACCTTGAACCATAGTAATGCAACGTATGCAAAAAATACCGAGGCGCTCTTTGCGGTTAAAGGTCTTCGTCTGCAAAATTATACATTTTGGCGCAGTTGTCCCATAGCCATTTGCGTTTCATCCGGTCGGAGAAGGGCATCTTCAAAAACGAGTCGATGGCGTGAGGATACTTCACATCGAGATGCGGATAGTCGGTGGAGAAGACCACGTTGTCTTCGAGACCGTATTCCGGAATATGCTGCGCTGTGATTTCATCGCATTCCACAGCGCCGTAGCACTGCCGTTGAAAGTATTCGAGCGGCGTCATGGTCAAGTAGGGATACTCCGCTCGGCCCGTCGTCTCGGCGTACTCCCCCATGCGCCAGAGGAGCCAGGGCACCCACGAGCAGTTGCCTTCGAGAAAGGCGACTTTCAATCTGGGAAAGCGCTCCATTACGCCGCCGAAGATCATGTCGCCGCAGGCAAGCATGTTGGCGAAGGGAAAACCAAAGGTATTGAACATCGAAAAGGTCGAACAGATGTGAAAGAAGGCGGGTTGCGGCAGGTAAACCCGGCCTGCCTCATGAAAGCCCACGGGTAAGTTCCATTTTTCGCACTCCGCCCACAGCGGGTCGTAATAGGGATCGCTCCATTTCTTCTTGTTGACATGGTTGGGGCGCAGAAAAATTCCCCTGAAGCCATACTCTCTAACCGTGCGGCGAATCTCTTCGATGGCACCGCTTATGTCATGGGGCGCGACCATGGCGACGCCGAACATGCGTTTGGCGTCGGTCTGGACGAAGTCGTGGAGCCAGTCGTTATAGGCGCGGGCGACGGCGCTGGCGAAGTCGGGGTCGAGGCCGTCGATACCCAACGCGGTTAATGCGCGGGTTGGAAACAGCACGGCCACGTCCAGACCTTCATTGTCCATCGCTTGCAGTTGGGAGACCGCGTCGAAATTGCGCTCGCCCGCTGCGCCATATTTTGCCGTGAAGAATTCGTCGCGATATTTTACCAGCGCCGGGTTCTCCGGCTGGCGCGGTATCGGCAAGACTTTTCCATCGATTTCGATGCCCAGGTCTCTGAAGCTGCGGTTGAGCCCTTTGGGCGCGCGCTCGAAATACCGGGGATCGATATAGCGCTGCCAGAGATCGGCAGGCTCGAACACGTGCATGTCTGAATCCATTGCTTTGAAGCCGTTTTTCGCCATGGTAATTCTCCTTGGGCGCTAAGCTACTTCACGGATGACAGATAGCGCAAATTGTCCTTAACCTTGGGTGGTATGGATAACACTTCGTTGACGAGTTTTTCGCTTTCCTCTCCAGAAACATGGGCGATATCGAGTTTCAGCTTGTTTGCCTGAGCCAGGAATTCGGGGTCGGCAAGAGTCGCTTTGAAGGCGCGCCGGAGAATTTCCAGGCGGCTTTTGGGCGTCCCCGGCGATGTCGTAAGCGGCCGTGAGTATTCCATCTGCGCCATGTAAACTCTGTAGGTGTGCAGGTCGCTTGGGTCTTTGATGACTTCGCTGACGAGTACGGCGCTCTTCGCTTCCGGTTCGGGCACCCGCGCGTGGATTATGAAAGGAGTCATGCCGTCATCGCCTTTGGCGTCGAGCAGATCCCTCTGCGTCGCCAGGACCGAATCCCAGTTGGTGCACAGGCCCTCCACTTCGCCCCGTTGCAAGGCGAGTCTTATCTGTGCCGTGCCCTGGTAGCCGGAAACCACGTTAAACTTCGCGCCAGTCATCTTATTCAACATCAGCGGCATGTCGAGACTATGCGAGCCCGGACCCGTTCCTCCCATCTTGATCGTCTTGCCGGATTTTACAATCTCGTCGAAACTCTTTAGGCCGGTAAAACCCATGATGAGACAAACCGGAACGCTCTTCGTGGGCGCCCCGATCCAGCCAAAATTGCGCGCGTCGAATTTGACGTTTGGGTCTCCGAGCGCCTGATTCAGCACCAGCGCGCTGTTCCAATTGCCGATGGTCAAGCCATCCGGCTTGGTGTTGTTATAGAGATAGTTGGCCGCCACCAGGCTGCCGGCGCCGGTCATGTTTTCGACCGTTACGGCCGGATTGCCAGGAATATGTTTGATCATGTGGCGCGCGACGGTCCGGGTATAGGTGTCGTAACCGCCGCCGGCAGCCTGGCCGACAATAAAGCGGACGAATTTCTCTTTGTAGAAATCCTGGGATCGGGCCGGCACCGGCGATAAACAAAGCAGCGGCACGATCAATGCCAGGCGGTTCCAGAAGTGTTTTCTGTGGGCCATACGACACTCTCCCCGCGGTGGATTGTAACGACCGCGTTTCCAGCTTACGGAAACTACATATAAGAGAGCGTGGCCGTCGGCAAGCCGCAAGCGCCACGACGGCACGGAGCGAATTTCATTGACATGAATTTGGCATTATTGATAAGGACGAAATAACGGTTTACGCCGCAACCCGATTAAGGAGGACTATAATCTTATGGCACAAAATCCTGAGGCCCTTGCCAAGCAAAAGGCCGAAAAGGTCGAATACGACTGGGGCACGCTCTGGCCCCATTACCATAAAGAGAAAATGAACTGGGCGACGGGCTTTCGAACCAAGGGGGACGTTGACATTCTGTTTCTCTCGGGATCCACGGGGCGCGATCCCTTCGAAGACGCGCCGTGCCGCACGCCCGATCAAGAGCGGGCCGGAAGAGGGAAGGTCGTCGGCGGGATCAAGGAGCAGACCCGGCAGTGCTGGGATGACATCAAGCATAATCTCGAGATGATGGGCGCTTCGCTCAAGAACATCGTCATGCTCCGTTACTATCTGAAGCGCCGCGAGGATGTCTTCGACATGCGCGACGAAATGTACGCTTTCTTTGAGCAGCACGAACCGGACCTGCGCGCTCACCCCAGGCCGGCCACCTTACTGCGCGGGGTCGGCGTCGATCTGCCGGACATGCTGGTGGAAATCGAAGCCTGGGCCGCGGTGCCGCGGCAGAAATAAATTTTTGGACGTTAACCACGAAAAGTACAAAGAAGAATTCATTTTCGCGGGAGGGATTATGAAGCGATCGCGGTTGAAAATTGTCGTTGTTATGGCGGCTCTGGCAACCGTCTTTGGCGCTCCGCAGAATCGCAGCGATGCCGCCCAGAACGAAACACGCATTTCCATCGGGGTCACCGAAACGATGGACACCTTCAATCCCTACGGCGACAGCGTATCTCTCATGTACAGCGTGTGGTGCCAGGTTTTGGGTTGCTTGGGTACCTACGATTTCGACAAAGGGCAACACGTGGGATTGATCGTGGAACGATGGGAGGTCAAGGATCCGATCAACTGGCTGTTTCACGTGCGCAAAGGTCTCAAGTTTCATAATGGTACGCCGGTGACGGCGCACGATATCGTCCATTCGATGGGGCGCACCCGCAATGACCCGCAAAGCAAGCAGCGGCAAAATGTCTCGGCGGTGGCGGGCGAAAAGGCGCTCAATGACTACACGGTGCAGGTCACAACCAAAACCCCCACGGCGCCGCTGCTGGAATATCTTTTCGACCGCATCATCGTCACCAGCAAGGCGTTATACGACAAATACGGTGCAGACGTCGCGGACCGCCAGCATCCCTACGGCGCCGGGCCTTACAAGTTTCGCGAGTTGATGCCGGGCCAGCGGCTTGTGATCGGCAAGGACAAGTCACATCCGATGTGGAAGCAGTATCCGCAAGCGCCGGATGAAATCGTTTTTCGCAACATGCGCGAGCCCGAGCAGCGGGTGACGGCACTGCTCAACAATGAGATTCAAATTGCTCAGTTCGTACCGCCGCATCTGCGCGAGCGGGTAGAGCAGAGCGGAAGACACAAGATCGTCAAGTTCCACACCGCGGAAATCATGTTCCTGGCGATGATGCCGAAAGTAAAACCTTGGGATAACAAACTGGTGCGCCAAGCGGTGGCGTACGCCATCGACCGCGATACGATTATAAAAACGATTCTCAGGGGCGAGGCGTCGCGGCTCGATGGTCCCATCGGCGAAGGGCAGTACGCTTTCGATCCGAACCTGCAACCGAAGTACACGTACAATCCGGAAAAGGCCAGGGAGCTTTTGAAGCAGGCCGGATACGCCAACGGCGTGGATGTCGAGCTACAAACCCCGGTAGGGCGCTATACCTTGGATAAGCAAATCACCGAAGCGATGATTCCAATGCTCAATGCGGTTGGTTTTCGCGCTAAACTGGCGACGCCGGAGTGGGCTACCTTGTGGGCCAACGTGCAGGCCGGCAAGGTGCCGTTCTACTACATGGGCCGCGGCGGCGTCGTTGATCCAAGCGCGGCGCTGTCTCAATACTTCGAGACTGGCGGGTCACCGCGCATCGGCTACTCCAATCCCAAGTTGGATGAATTGTTGAGTCAAGAACGGCAAACTTTCGAACCGGCGAAACGCAAAAAAATCCTCGCCCAGGCGATGAGCGTGGTTACCGAAGACGCGCCGGCGCATTTTCTCTGGCGCCATCAGCTCTTGTTCGGTCTGGCAAAGAACGTCGACTACCGGCACCTGCCGAGCGAGCGAATTTTTGGCTGGAACATGAAAGTACGGTAGACGATTGGGGATGCAGTGATAGAATATGAAGTACTGCACTCCTCCTGCCCGGCAAACGAAATTTTCTGGCTCGAAGGCTACTTTTAAGGTCGCGGCGGCGCGGCCGCCTAGCTGATTCGCGTCTTCGATCAATTGCGCCTTGCTTCGATTCTCGTGGCTATTGTGTCCGCGTCGACTTCAAGGCGCGCCTTGCCAAGTTTATGTTTGTCGTTGCCGTATCGATCCTTTTAACCAGAGCGCGCGGCGGCGCGCCACGTTGACGTCGATATCGCCATCGAGTATGAATCAGACTATAATCGCAAACGAATCCGCAACAATAGTGTTAGCTAAGGAATTGAAATTGCTGAAGAACCCTACAAATGCTTCGATTAGGCTCGGGATCAAATGAAGATCTCTAATGATTTCAACCGCTCCACCGTTTGTTTTGAAACCTCACTTTGCGGTCGAGGTTGTTGACATCCACCTACCGGGCTCTCGAAATAGCGGGCCCTCGACGAATGAAGGGGCCGTTGTTCAGCGAATTCAAGAATTCTGATAAGGAGTGCTTTGATGGCCAAGCAACGAGTGGGTTACGCGCTAGGTTACGGTAAGTTTACCAACGTGCGCGAGATGACGGATATTATGCGGCAGGCCGAGGAACGCGGCTTCGAGATGGCGTTTTTCTCAGAGACCATCGAGTTGATGCGCGATTCGGTGTCGTCGCTCGCGGCCATTGGACTGGCCACCCGCAAGCTCACGCTCGGCACCACCCAAATAGTCCGGTTGCGCGGTCCCGTCGTAATGGCGCAGTCGCTGGCGACGCTGGATGAATTAACCGGCGGGCGCATAACCGCGGCCCCTGGCGCCTGCACAAAAAGCCACGCACGAGTGCACGCGTTGCCCCAGGACGTGGGCGCGACGCCGACTGAGGTTTTGCGGGAGTATATCGAATCGATGCGGCTGCTTTTTAGCGGCGAGAAAGTTTCCTATCATGGCAAGTTTGTCAATTTCGACAACGTCGGACTGGGCTGGAAACCCATCCGCGGCCATATTCCATTTTACGTCCCTGCCACCGCCACCATCGGCCTCAAGCTCGCCGGCGCGGTGGGCGACGGCGTCGTGCTCAACGCCGTATGCTCGCCGGAATACACGGTCAATGCGTTGAAAATTATCAAAGAGTCCGCGGCGCAAGCAGGACGGGATTTTTCCAAGTTTGAAGTCGCCCAGATCATCAATTGTTCCATCGAAGACGACCACAAGATGGCGCTGGACGCCGTGCGCTGGGAGGTGGCGACCAAGCTCGATCCGGTGCAGATTTCCTTCATTGCCGCGCCCAAGATGCGCGTCGGCGAACCGTACATTCGCAAGGAAGACATTGCGCTCTTTGAAAAGGCCCACGCCGAGGGCGGCATGGAAGGGCTCATCAAGGCGATTCCCGATTCCTACGTCGAAGGTATGACCGCCAGTGGGACGCCGGAAGAGGTCAAAAAGCGCGTGCAGCAATACCGCGACGCGGGCGTCAAGATTCCGCTCTTGCGGCCGGCAGCGGCGCACCAAACCCAAAGGCTTTTGAATTTGTTTGCCCAGTGAAAGTTTTTAATTCCTGGTTTCTAGTTTCTGGTTGCAAGATCATCGAAGTCAATACGAGGCATTAAACTAGAAACCAGAAACTTATAACTACAAACTAAAATTTGATCATGTATAGAGTCGGCATCGACATCGGCGGCACCTTTACCGACATGCTCGTTGTCGGCGCTGACGGAACGGTGGTGATCGGCAAAACTCTCACCACCCCGGGAGATCCTAGTCTGGCCGTCGAAAACGCGCTCAGCCCGGTGCTGCGAAACGGCGCCGTGAAGGCCGCCGAGCGCGGCACCTTGATCCATGGCACAACGTTGGTCACCAATGCGCTCATCGAGCGTAAAGGCGCGTCTACGGCGCTGCTCACTACCGCGGGCTTCCGCGACGCGGTCGAAATCGGCCGCGAACACCGCTACGAACTGTACGATTTGAATTTGGAATTGCCCAAACCGCTGGTGCCGCGCCACTTGCGCTTCGACGTGCCGGAGCGAGTGGCGGCGGACGGTAGCGTGCTCGAGCCCCTCGACGAATCCTTGGTGCGTCGGCTGGTCGCCGAACTGCGCGACAGGGGCATCAGAGCCCTTGGCGTTTGCTACCTCAATAGTTTTCGCAATCCAGAGCATGAACGGCGCACCGCCGAAATCATCGCCGAAATCGCGCCGGAGATGCGCGTATCGGTCAGCTCGGAAGTGGTCGCCGAGATTCGCGAATTCCAGCGAACCAGCACGACCTTGGCCAATGTTTACGTGCAGGAGCGGGTGTCGTCGTATCTTGAGCAGCTGCAATCGCGCCTTGACAACATTGGTTTCTTGGGGAGTTTCTTCGTCATGTTGTCGAGCGGCGGCATCGCGACCCGCGACACCGCGTCGCGCTTTCCAGTGCGGCTTTTGGAATCCGGACCCGCCGCGGGAGCCTTGGCGGCGGCCTACGCCGGGGTGCGCTCCGGCCACAAAGATTTGTTGTCATTCGACATGGGCGGGACCACGGCCAAGCTCTGCGTCATCGAAGACGGCGAGCCACTCAAGACCCATGAGTTCGAAGTTGACCGCGTCTATCGTTTTCGCAGGGGCAGCGGCTTGCCGGTGCGCATCCCGGTGATCGATATGATCGAGATCGGCGCCGGCGGCGGCAGCATCGCTCGGGTTGATTCCCTGGGCCTGCTCAAAGTCGGTCCGGATAGCTCCGGCGCGGAGCCTGGTCCGGTCTGTTACCGCCAAGGCGGCAAAGAGGGGACAGTGACAGATGCCGATCTCGTGCTCGGCTATCTCGACCCCAACTATTTCTTGGGCGGCAAGATGCAACTCGATCTGGACGGCGCGCGGGCGGCGCTATACAACCTGGCTGAGCCCTTGAACATGACCGTCGAACAAGTTGCCTGGGGCGTCCACCAGATCGTCAACGAAAATATGGCCAATGCGGCACGCGCCCATCTGGGTGAGCGCGGCAAAGATCCACGGCGTATGCCGATGTATGCCTTCGGCGGCGCCGGGCCCGTGCACGGCTATCGCGTCGCCGAAATATTGCGCTTGCCGGCGTTAATCTCACCCTTCGGCGCCGGGGTCGGCTCCACCTTCGGTCTGCTGGCGGCGCCGCTGGCGTTCGACTTCGTGCGCAGCGCCTACAGCCGTCTCGATCAACTCGATTGGCCATTCGCGAACGGCTTATTGAATGAGATGGCGGAAGAAGGGCGCCGCGTGCTGGAAAGTTCGGGCTTGGCGAAAAATGCCATTAGCTACCAGCGAACCGCCGATATGCGCTATGTCGGGCAGGGACATGAAGTGTCGGTGCGCTTGCCGGACGGCGAGTTGGGCGCACGGCATCTATCTCAGATCACCGCGGCTTTCGAAGATACCTACAAGAATTTATACGGCCGCAAGGGTCCCGACGTGGCGCTTGAAATCATCAACTGGCGGGTTGTCGCCAGCGGCCCGCGCCCCGGGATGAATTTGCAGCTGCCGCGCGACGATTCCAAGCGCGCCGGCGCGCGCAAATGCCCGCGCCGCGCCTATTTCCCGGAATGCGGCGGCTATGTCGAAACGCCGGTCTTCGACCGTTACGCATTGCGGCCGGGAATGACATTCGAAGGTCCCGCGATTGTCGAAGAAAGGGAGTCGACATTGATCGTCGGCGCCGGCGGCCGCGCACGGGTGGACGAAAGGCTCGATATCATGGTGGAGTTGACGGGTGGAAAATAACGCCATCGATCCGGTGACTCTGGAAGTCATCTGGAACCGCTTCCTTTCGGTCGCCAACGAGCAGCAGGACGCCCTCATTCGCACTGCTTTTAGTACCATCGTGCGCGAAAGCCAGGATCTTGCCTGCGGCTTGTTCGACACCAAAGGCAGGATGATCGCGCAGTCGCTGAGCGGCACTCCGGGCCATATCAACGCCATGGCGACGTCGATGAAACATTTTCTCGCCGCCTTTCCCGTGAAAAAAATGGCGCCGGGCGATGTTTTGATCACCAACGACCCATGGCAGACCGCCGGCCAGATCAACGATATCACCATTACCACGCCGGTCTTCAAAGCAGGCAAGCTGGTGGCGTTGTTTGCCAATACCTGCCATAGCGCGGATATCGGCGGGCGCATTCTCTCAGCCGAGGCACGCGAGGTCTTTGAGGAAGGGCTGCGCATCCCGATCATGAAATTGTTCGAGCGCGGCGAGCCCAACCATATTCTGATGCAGCTGGTGCGCTCCAACGTGCGCCAGCCCGACGAAGTGATCGGCGACTTTTATGCGCAGACCGCGAGTAACGATGCCGGTGGGCGGGCGCTCCTCGAGATGATGGAGGAATTCGCTCTCGATAGCATCGATCCGGTGGCGGAAGAAATCATCCGGCGCTCGGAAAACGCGGTGCGGGGCGAGATTCGCAAGCTGCCCGGCGGTGAATGGTCGAACGAAACCTGGAGCGACGGTTTCGAAGAGCCCATCGTGATTCGTTGCACGGTGAAAGTGGCGGGCGATGAGATCTACATCGATTTTTCTGGCTCCTCGCCACAGAGCACGCGCGGCATTAACGTCGTGTTGAATTACACCCATGCCTACGCCAGCTTCGCCATCAAAGCGGCGATCTGCCCCGACGTGCCGCACAACGAAGGCAGCTTCCGCCCGGTGCATGTGAGCGCGCCGGCGGGTAGCATCATGAACGCGCTCGATCCTGCGCCGGTGGCGAGCCGCCAGGTGATCGGCCACTTTATTCCCAGCGCGATTTTCGCCGCCTTGTCCGGGGCGCTGCCGGGCCGCTTGATGGCGCCGGGCGCCGATCCGATTTGGCTCAGTGTCTGGCGCGGACAAAATCCGCCCTTTACGCTGACCATCTTTCAAGTGGGTGGCACCGGCGCGCGGCCCGAAAAAGACGGCTTGAGCGCGGTGGGTTTTCCTAGCGGCGTTGCCGGAGTGCCGGCGGAAGTGATCGAGAGTTTGTCGCCGGTGGTATTGCGGCGGCGCCAATTGCGTCCCAATTCCGGGGGGGCGGGCAAATGGCGCGGCGGGTTGGGACAACTCACGGAGTTTACCCGACGAGGCGAGGGCAGGTGGAGCGTCAGTTCGATCGCGGACCGCACCGAGTATCCTGCGCCGGGTCTGCGCGGTGGTGGTAGCGGTGCCAGGGGCGAAGTGGTGCTCGGCGACGGCACGCGTTTGCACGCCAAAGCAATGGTGGATCTCAAACCCGGCGATATCGTGCATGTGAATCTTCCAGGCGGCGGCGGCTACGGTAATGCGTTCGAGCGCGCACCCGACCTAGTGCTTCGGGATGTGATCGAAGGTTACGTTACCCCCGAAGAAGCGGCAAAAAGCTACGGCGTTGCTGTGCGTTATATAGGCAACCCCGACGCGCTTGTAAAACTGTCACGTGACTGGGAGATCGACGAGGAGGAGACGAAAGAGATCAGAGAAAGAATGAAGGCGGAAGGATGAAGGCGAAAAAACGAAGGCTGAAAACGGAAGGCGGAAGATCGAGGATGGGGGATTAGGAATGGAAACTAGCAACTCGAAACGAGGGGTGCGGTGGAGCTCAGCGGTAGGGTAGCCCTAGTGACTGGCGGCGCCGGCGGCATCGGTGGGGCAGTCGTGCGCGGCTTGGCTAACGCTGGAATTAGCGGCATTGCGATCAATTATCGCAAGTCGAGGCAGGAGGCCGAAGGCCTCGCACAGGAAATCGCGCGCGGTGGGGTGAAAGCCAGCGCCACTCAGGCCAATGTGCAAAACGACGAGCAGGTCCGGTCCATGATCGCCGAGATCGGTGAAACGTTCGGCCGGCTCGATATTGTCATCAATAATGCCGGCGTGACCCACTGGGTGAATCTTAGCGACCTGGAAGGCCTGACGGATGCGATCTGGGATGAGATTTTCGATATCAACGTCAAAGGCGCATTTCGCTGCGCGCGCGCCGCTGCGGCGTTGCTAGAAGCGAGCCAGGGAATGATCGTGAACGTTTCATCGATCAGCGGCGTGCTGGCGCCATCGACGATGTCGTCGCTGGCCTATGGCACGGCGAAGGCTGCGCTGATTTATATGACCCGCGGGCTGGCCGTGGCAATGGCGCCGAAGATCCGTGTTAACTGCGTTGCGCCGGCGTTCACCGACACGCCGTGGATGAGCCAGCACTTCGGCGCGCAGTACCAACAGGTGATCGCCAAAGCCGCCGTGAGCTATCCATTGCAACGGATCGCCAGCCCTGAAGACATCGCCGGCGCAATTCTCGGACTTATCACCGGCGGGGATTTCGTCACCGGCCAGACGTTGATTGTCGACGGCGGGCTCAGTTTGAGCTAAGGCGCGGCGGCATTGCCGCCGCGCCTCAACGTTCAAGGTTCAATGTTCAACGGGTTCCGGAGTTTTTAAGGCATCATAATTTTCCCTAAGTTTGAACCTTGAACCGGCGTTCAGCACGTTGACCCCAGCGGTAATGATTCTATGGATCGAATCCGACTCGTTTCTGAACTTTACGACAGCCGCTTGGTCGCGGTGGTGCGCTCCGAAAGCGCCGAACAAGCGATCAAACTCGCCCATGCCGCCGCTCTCGGCGGCATCAAGTTCGTCGAGATTACTTTCAGCGTGCCGGGTGCTTTGGACGTTATCAGCGAGCTGGCGCGCGAGAAAAAAGTTCACGTCGGCGCGGGCACGGTGCTTGCTCCACAACAGGCGGAACGGGCCATTAACGCCGGCGCTGAGTTTGTCGTATCACCGTCGCTGGAGCTTAATCTGATCGGCATTTGCCATGCGGCCGACATCGCGTGCTTTCCCGGCGCGGCGACCGCTACGGAGATCATCGCAGCCGGGCGAGCCCATGCGGATTTGGTGAAAATTTTTCCCGCCGATCTGCTCGGCGGGCCTTATTTCATCAGGCAGATGCAGGGGCCGTTTCCCGACATCCAGTACATGGTCTCAGGCGGCGTGAGCCTTAACAATGTCGAGGATTACGTTCGCGCCGGCGTGATCGGTATCTGTCTCGGCAGCGCATACCTGGGCAGCTTGTTGAAGCAAGAGGGCAAAACACGGTTCGTCACAGAAATGCAAAAATTCGTAAAATTGGTGGCGCACGCCCAAAAGACGAAATCATCCGAGAAGAGAAAAACATGAGCGCGCTCCATTTAACCTTGGCATGCGAGGACTATGATCGGACCAGGCCGCTCAAAGAAGGCGTCGTCAAACCGGAGGGTATCGAGGTCAACTACCTGGTCATGCCCGTCGAAGAGATTTTCTGGCGCATGATGAAGTACGAAGAGTTCGACGCGTCGGAGCTTTCCATGGGCGCATTTTTGACCGCTGCGGCGCGTGGCCGGCGGCCGTTTATCGCGATACCCGTTTTCCCGTCCCGGACATTTCGCCACCGTTGTATCTTCGTCAATACCGATTCCGGCGTTAAGACCATTCAAGATCTCAAGGGCAAAAGAATGGGCGTGCCAGAATACAGCATGACAGCCGCCGTCTGGTTGCGCGGCATGTTCGAGCACGAGCATGGAGTTCTCCCGTCGGATGTTCACTGGGTACAAGCCGGCGAGGAACACCCGGGACGAAAAGACCGGGTAGATTTCGAAATGCCCGTCGGCGTGCGCATGGAGAGTCGCCCCGATACGACGCTCAACGCGATGATTGAAAGCGGCGAGATTGACGCCATGATGTCACCGCGCATGCCCACTTGCTTTCTCCAGGGATCGCCGCGGGTCAAACGGCTGTTTCCCGATTATCGCCGGGTGGAAATGGAGTATTTTAAAAAGACCGGTCTGTTTCCGATTATGCATGTAATCGTTATCAAACGCGCGATCTATGAAAAAGAACCATGGGTGGCGCAGACATTGTATAAAGCTTTTTGCGCAGCCAAAGAGATTTGCCTGCGCCACCTTTATGACACAAACGTTTTGCGGGTCAGTCTCCCTTGGACCTCCGCTGAGTACGAAGATACGCGAGATTTAATGACTGCGGATTACTGGCCCTACGGCGTCGAGCCCAACCGGAAAAACCTAGAGACCCTGCACGGCTATCTCTTCGAGCAAGGACTGATCAAGCAGCGGCTCGACCTCGATGAGCTGTTTGCGAGAGAAACGGTGGAAGCTTTTAAGATATAAAGATTCTCAACCACAAAGAGCGTCCTTTGCGCTCCTTCGGCTTAGCTCAGGACAAGCCTTTGCCGGTAAATGATTTTTCTTAGCGGTAGTCCCGCATTCCCCACGGCGTAAAGACCATGATCATTGTCGGCGCCGGGAGCGCCGCCTTGCTGAAGGTGTAACTATGGGTCGAGAGGTACTTGTGGGGGAAACCTTTTACGAACATATCCAAAAGCAGGGTGTTTTCCCGGTAGTGCATGGGAATCGCGATCTTTGGCTTCAGTTGTTGTAAGACTTCCCGCGCGGTGTCGGGCGGCATTGTGAAGGTGCCGCCGATGGGGATCATGGCAATATCGACTTTGCCGAACGCTTTGATCTGCTCCTCGGTTAGCTTGTGCGCAAGATCGCCCAGGTGGGCGATACAAACCGTGCCAAGATCGAAGACGAATGCTGCGCCCTTCAGAGCGTTGCCGAACTGTTGCTGGTATACCGGCACGCTGTAAATCAGCACATCGCCCACCGTGGTGCTGATCTTGTTCCATTCGGCGCCGTAGTTGCCGAGGCCGCGCAATATGACCGGATTTCCCTGGGCGAGTTCGACGTAGTTATGGTTGGGATGCTCGCGCCCGATGGTGACGGCGTGGGGCGTTACTTTTGGCGTTGGATAAAAGCCCGGCGCTACCGGATCGGTGATGATGCGCGTCCCTTTGCTCGAAATAATCTGAAAAAAATTGTGGCCGAAGAATTCCACCGTCACATCCGCTTGGGCGGCGTGGGCGGGGCGGAACAAGCCGCGGGCGACGTCAAGCTCGCGGCAGGCCGGGTGTACCGCCGCCGCGCTCAGGATCGATAGCAGGACGATTCCGACGGCGAGGTTTCGTTTCATAGCTTCCGTCTATGAGACGCGCAGTTTGAACTGGTCGGCCTTGAAAAAATCAGCGACATAGTCCGAGCCAGGTTGTCTCATGAGATTCTCCGCGGTGTCCACCTGTTCGAAGCGCCCTTCGCGCATGACCGCTATGCGGTCGGCGAGAGCGATGCCATCGGCCAGATTATGCGTTACGTAGATCGTCGTGAGCTTGTTTTCCTGGTGAAACTTCATGATCTCGCTGCGCATCCGTAACCGGTTCGGTGGATCGATGTTGCTCAGCGGCTCATCCATGAGAAGAATCTGGGGCGAAGTCGCCATTGCCCTGCCCAGCGCGACCCGTTGCTGTTGGCCGCCGGAAAGCTCGCTCGGTTTACGCTTGAATTGGCTCTCCTCGATGCCGACACGCCGGGCGACGGGCCGAAGAAACTCGCCGATCCTGTCGGCGGTCCATTTGCGAACTTTCAGAGGCAGTGTCAGATTCGTATAGCTCTTTTCATCGAACACCCTCATGTGCGGCCAGAGAGCGTAGTTCTGAAAGATCAACTGCACGTTGCGCTTGCCCACGGGAACGTCGTTGACCGGCACGCCGCCGATATAGATCGTCCCGCCGTCCGGAGTTTCCAGCCCCGCGATCAGCCTGAGCGTGGTGGTCTTACCGCAACCGCTTTCGCCGACGATCACCAAAAATTCACCGCTTTGCACGTCGAGATTCGCGCCGTTGACTGCTTTGACCGAGCCAAAAAATTTACTAACGCCGCGCAAGGATAGTGAAACCATATGCGATATGCTAGTAAAGCACGGGCTAAAAGACAATATGAATTTTCCTGGGTCGAGACTGGTCAAGAAGACCGTTCTTGGATATGATGCCGCCGTTAGTGGACCGGAGTTCGGAGGTGGACTATGAATGTATTGCTCGGGCCGGAAGAGCTAATCGACAATCTGCAAGAGACGCTGCGCCTGCGCCATCCCAGGCCTCATCCCGTTCGCCAGCTGTTGCTGAGCGGCCGGCTGACCAAGGAGCAACTCCAGGGGTGGGCGCGCAACCAGTTTCATGAGTTTCGTAATATTCATCGCTTTTTTGGCGTGCGTTATCAAAAGTGCCCGATCCCGGAATTGCGCAGAATGCTTCTTGAAAACATGGTGGAAGAAGAGGGAGAGGATCTCTTCGGCGGAAAATATCCCAGTCACCCCGAGCTCTGGGTGCAGTTTGCCGAAGGTCTTGGCATTGCCCGGGACGATATCTTGAATTACGAGCCGCTGCCGGGAATACGCGCGGCGCTGGAAATGTATGTGTCGCTGGTTCAACGAAGCCATTGGGCAGTGGCCATCGGCACCGGGTTGGTATTCGAGGGCGGAGGACCAAAGCGGATGAAAGAAGAGCGCGAGGCCTTGGAGAAATACTACCCGTGGATACCCGACGCTTGTTTGGACTTCTTCCGCGCCCATGAATACCACGACGAAGGCCACGGCAATATGGTGATTGACGTCATCAAGCACCACTGCATGGAAGAGAAGCTGCAAGAGGAAATGCGCGAAGCGGTACGACAACGAGCGGACATCATGTGGCTGCAGAACGATTGCATCTACAACGCCTTCGTGAGGCCGCAGTTGCCGGCGGAAACCATCCGGGAGATAGAAGAGCGGATGGAATGATCTGCGCTGTTCAACGTTCAAAGTTCAAAGTTCAAGGAATCAAATTGAAATACCTCTGTGAGTAACAAGATCATCGATCTTCGCAGCGATACCGTGACCAAGCCTTCGCCGGCCATGCGCAGGGCAATGGCAGAGGCGGAGGTCGGCGATGATGTTTACCTCGAAGATCCGACCGTCAATCGCTTGCAAGACCGCGCCGCGGAAATCTTTGGCCGAGAAGCGGGGTTGTTTGTCCCGTCGGGCTCCATGGGTAATCTCGCTTGCATCATGGCGCAGACTCAGCGCGGGCAAGAAGTAATCTGCGAAGCGGCGGGACATGTGTACAACTACGAGATGGCTTCAATGTCGGCCCTGGGCGGGGTGTTGCCCCGCATAATTCCTACCGAAGAGGGGATTATGAGCTGGCAGCAAATCGCTCCGGCCATTCGGGAAAAGGCGTACTATCGTCCGCAAACTGCTCTGGTAGCCTTGGAGAATACCCATAATATGGCCGGCGGCACGGTTTATCCAACCGATGTCGCCGGGGAGATATGCGACCGGGCCCACGAAGCTGGGCTAAGAGTTCACCTCGATGGCGCCCGCATATTCAACGCCGCAGTGTGCCTGGGGCAGACGGTGGCCGAGATAACCCAAAAGTTCGATTCCGTGCAATTCTGTCTGAGCAAAGGCTTGGGCGCCCCGGTCGGTTCGATGATCGTCGGCAAACGCGATTTCGTCGAGCGCTGCCGTGTCATTCGCAAGATGCTCGGCGGTGGCATGCGCCAGGCCGGAGTGCTGGCGGCGGCGGGAATCGTCGCGCTGGAAGAAGGACCCAACCTATTGTCCGCGGATCATGAGAATGCCCAGATCCTTGCCCGTGGGTTGGCCAAAATCCCGGGCGTCCGGTTGGTGCCGGCGAAGGTTCAAACCAACATCGTCATATTCGACGTGAGCCAGACTGCCCTGAACCCCACAACACTGGTCGACAGACTCGGGCGGCGTGGTGTACTGGGCGGCGCTATCGATGCGGCGCGCGTCCGTCTGGTCACCCATCGTGACGTGAGCCGCGCCGATTGCGAACGGGCCGTAGGTATTATCAGTGAAGTGCTGGGTGCGGGATTCTAGCAAGTTGCTGAAATACCGTTCATCCTTCGACAAAGCTCAGGACGAACGGAGGAGGGATTGAAATCATTAGAAAATTTCCGCTCGTGTTGAGGCTCTCGAAGCACGAGGCCTTTTCTCAGCAGCCTGCTAACGGTACTCGTTCAATGTTCAAAGCTCAACGTTTCGGATTCCAGGTTCAAGTCCCGGTTTTTTTCCTACTTTAAACCTTAAGCGTTGAACGTTGAACCGCACGCCTTTTTGCCCCTTGAATGGAACGCAGTGCATCTTCGGCCACGATGCGACCGATGGGCCCGGTCGCGAAGCAGGCTTGCATCACTTTTCTATCCGAGTCGATAATAAAATTGGTCGCATGGACGATTCGACGTCGGTCTTCCCAGTAGGCGCCTACCCTGTCGGCATCCTCGGGGACTTTGAGTCCGTAGCCGATTGGGAAGGTGGCGCCCGTTCGTCCTATCATTTCTTTGGCTTTGTCAAGCGGATCGACGGATAACGCGACAATGTCAACGTTTTCATTCTCGAATTCCTCAATATGCGCCTGGTAGTCGGCTAACTGCCGAACGCAGTAGGGTCACCAGATACCGCGATAGAAGATGATGACCGCATAATCTCCTTTGAGATCGTTCGGGATCCTCAGATTTCGGCCGTCTGCGGTTTGGATTCGGTATTCGGGAAAAACATCGCCTGGGTTAAGCTGTTTTGCCATGGCTTTACCTAAATCAAAACTTTAACCGGCCAAACCCAGCAGCTTGGCGGCGTTGCCGCCGAAGATCTTTTGTTTATCTTCATCGGAAATTTTCAACTGCTTCACCGTATCCACCGCCCGCACCAGGGGAATCGGCACTGGTGGCGAGTCGCTGCCGAAGACCACATGGTCGACGCCAATGGTATCAATGGCGCATTGCACCGCCGGTGGGTGATAGCAGACCGTGTCGAAATAAAGCTGTTTAATGTAGGACGCCGGCGGGCGGGTCATGACATCCGGCTCCCAGGGACCGAAGCTTTCATCCTTTCTGAGTTCATAGCCAAAGCCATAGCGTCCCGGCAGCATGGGCAGCGCGCCGCCGACGTGGGCGCAGACCATCTTTAATTTCGGGAATCGCTCAAAGCCGCCGGTGAAGATGAACCGCGTCAGCGAGAGCGTCGTGTCGAAGGGCCGGCCAAGCATCTCCGGCAGGCGAAATATCTCCATCTTCTCATTGCCGATGGTAAACTTGGGCGGATGAACGAAGACCGGCACGTTGAGATCGCTCACCAGCTCGAAAAACGGCGTTGCCCGCGGCGAGTCGAGATACTCGCCGTTGGTGCTCGAGTTGATCATGATGCCCTTGAGCTTGTAGTCGCGGATGGCTTTTTCGGTTTCCTTAAGAATCTGCCCGCTGTCGAAGGGCACCGAGCACGCCAGGCCGAGCAATCGCTTGGGATGCTTGGCTGTCAATTCGGCAGCATGCTCGTTGAACTCCTGCACGACCTTCAACGGATCGTAACCATCCGGCGAGCGAATCCAGTTGTTGCCGAACACGGTCATCTCCACTCCGGCCTTGTCCTGTTCCTCGAAAAGCCCCGGCAAAT
Organism: Binatia bacterium; assembly: GCA_036555515.1. Lineage (GTDB taxonomy): Bacteria > Desulfobacterota > Binatia > UBA9968 > UBA9968 > DATACQ01. The sequence goes on along the minus strand of DATBLC010000094.1, from coordinate 11,243 downwards.
CGAAGATCGACTTCGGCGACTTTGGGTGATACCAGCTCTGCGGAACTAAATGGGCGTGGCAATCGATGATCATGCGTTTCTCCCTGAGCGCGACAATACGCGGCGATCGACCATGAAGTCAAATATTGGAAACCACCCTTGCTTTGGTAAACCGAAACCCTCCGTGTTAGTTAGCTTATCATGACGCGCACCAAGATACAGTTGGAACGGCTCATTCGCGGCGCCATGGGGGAGATCAAAGCGGATCTGATAATCACTGGAGGCAAGCTGATTAATGTTTACTCCGGCGAAATTCTCGATGGGACTGAGATCGCGGTCCTCGACGGCTGCATTTGTTACGTCGGCCCCAGCGCGAGGCATACGCGCGGGGACGAGACGGAGATTCTGGATACCGCCGGACGGTACATCGCGCCGGGCTTCATCGACGGCCACACGCATATCGGCCACTATTGCCGGCCCTTCGAGCATCTTCAATCCTATATTGCCCGCGGTACTACCGCACTGGTCGCCTCCTGCGATGAGTTGTCTACAGTCTTCGGTTATCGCGGCCTGAAGCTTTTTTTGGACGAAGTCGAAAGACATCCGCTGCGGGTCTACACGCTGGTTTCGATGGTGGTGCCCCAGGACCCTTTGTTGTGTAGCACCGCCACTTTTACCAACCAGGAGATCGCCGCGGCGCTCGCCGACCCGCGTGTGCTCGGCATGGGTGAGATTGTCTCGTGGCTGCGCTTGCTGCAATGCGACCAGGAAATTCTCGAGCGATTGGAATTAGCAAATCGCAACGGACAAATCATTCATGGCCATACCGCCGGCGCGCGAGATCAAAAATTGTGCGCGGTTGCCGCGGTGGGGATTTCCTCATGCCACGAGCCGATTCGTTTCGAGGATGCCATCGAGCGGCTGCGTCTCGGCTATTGGACCATGCTGCGCGAAGGATCGTTGCGGCAAGATCTGGCGGAAACCTTGCCGCGGTTGATAGCGTCGGGCGTGAATCTTCAGCGTTTGATGCTCGTCACGGACAGCATGACGCCGGACGACGTAGCCCGGTGCGGCCATATGGATCACGTCGTGCGCCGCGCCATTGCATTGGGATTAACGCCCATGCAAGCGATTCAATCGGTGACGCTGAACCCGGCGGTCTATTCGGGTCTGGAGCAGGAAATCGGCGGTATCGCACCGGGACGGCGCGCCGATATGGTATTTCTCCAGTCGCTCGAGGGTTGTGCGGTTGAGGAGGCTTGGATCGGCGGAAGGCAAGTGGCCAAAGGTGGCATATCGCTGGTGCATGCGGCGCCATTAGCATGGCCGGCCGAGACAAACCATTCCCTACGGCTGATCCCTGCCGTAACCGAGAATTTGTTTAAAGTCGCCGCGCCTACCCCGGCTCCGACAATCAGGGTCATCAGCCTGATCAATCAAACGATCACCGCGGAACGCCTCGTTGCCGTCAACGCCGCGTCGGGTTTCGTCGAAGCCGATCTTCACGCTGATTTGTTAAAAGTCGCCATGTTCGACCGCCACCGTGAAACTGGCAGGATCGCCGTTGGTTTCTTGCAAGGTTTCGGCGCCAGCGTCGGCGCTGCGGGGTTAACGACCAATTTGGATGAGAATACCCTGATGATCGTCGGCGCCGACGACGCGGACATGGTGCTTTGCGCCAACGCGCTGATCGAAAGCGGCGGCGGCATCGCCATCGTGCATGAGGGTGCGATCGTCGAAAAAGTCGATTTCACGATTGGTGGAATTTTTTCTCTGGAGCCTTGGCAAAACGTCGGGAGCACGCTGACGCGGATTCAGGATCGATTGAGGGAAATGGGCTCGCCGTTCGACAAGCCCATTTTCGCCTTGAACTTTTTGCCCTTTGTTACCCTGCCCGCGCTAAGGATAACTGCGCGCGGCCTGGTTAACGTGAAGGAGCGGAAGGTCGTTTCCTTATTCGCGGATGGAGTTACTTAGGATACGTTCTCTTTTTTGACTTCCTGGCGAATCGGCAGGACCCGACCTTCGGTTTTTTTCATTGAGATATGACCTTCGAGGATCGCTCCGTCACCGATGACCAGACTCTGGGTGCTGATATCGCCCACTACCGAACCGGGTGGCTGAATTTCCAGCCTTTTTTCCGCTTGTACATCAGCCATTATTTTGCCCTGAACCAGAATCGATGCCGCAGTGATCTTCCCTTTAACCGTAGCTTGTTGGCCTACAGTAATGTTGGCTTGAGCGACGATTTCTCCGTCCACTTCGCCTTCAATTGTCGCCGGCGCATCGAAATGCAATTTGCCATTAATTTTGGTGCCTGGTCCAAGGTAGGCGCCAATGTCCGCGGGTAGCCCCGCCGGTCTGATTAACTCTGCCATAATCCCTCCTTTTTTTGGCTTGGAGGTTTCGAATATAAATGAATAACTTATCTATGTCTAGTAAATTCTGTAAATTATTTGTACAGTTTCATGACCCTGTGAGCTCGTGGGTGCTTTTGTTTTGCCCTCGCTCCCTATAGTCTGCTATAACACTTAACACGTTAACTAATTTTCAGTCGCCCCTTGAGAAGGTCCTAATAAGTCGCCCCACGGAGATGCCATGCAGATTGTCGATTTAAGAGACTACCTCGAATTGTTGGAAGAGTATGACGAACTGCAGCGCATCAAAAACGAAGTTGATTGGCATCTGGAGATGGGCGCGATCACCCGGCGTTGTTACGATCTCGGCTCGCCTGCGGTCCTATTTGAAAATGTCAAGGGATACCCCAAGGGATTTCGGGCCCTGGGCGCGCCGTTGGGAACGAGCCGCCAACCCGGTCACGGACTGTTTGCGCGCACGGCCTTGGCGTTGGGCATGAAACCCGGCACCTCGGCGAAAGAGATCATGCAGAATTATTTGGTGCGCAAGGAAAAACCAATTCCACCCGTGACGGTCAAGACCGGGCCATGCAAGGAGAATATTTTACTCGGCGATGATGTCGACGTGCTCAAGTTTCCGATCCCGCTGATTCATGGCGGGGACGGCGGCCGTTATATCGGCACATGGCATACGGTCATTACCAAAGATCCCGAAAGCAACTGGATAAATTGGGGCATGTATCGATTGATGGTCCATGATCGCAACACACTTGGCTGCCTTTTTCCGCTCCAACAGCATATCGGCCAGATGTATCAAAAGTACGAAGCGATGAATAAACCGATGCCCGTTGCCGTCGCCATCGGCGGGCAGCCGGTGATCCCCATCGTCAGTTGCGTGATGCTGCCGCCCTATGTCAATGAGGTCGATGTCGCGGGCGGGCTGCAGGGAGCGCCAATTCCCCTGGTGAAGTGCGAAACCAACGACTTAATGGTGCCGGCCAGCGCGGAAATTGTTTTGGAAGGAGAGGTGTTGCCGCACGAGCGCCGTACCGAGGGGCCGTTCGGAGAGTACATGGGGTACGAAGCAGGAAAATCGTCGCCGAAACCAATTCTCAAGGTGAACGCCATCACTTACCGCAACGATCCGATTCTGCCGTTCTCAAACATGGGCATGCCCGTGCACGAAGGCCAGACCGCCACGGCGTTGATCAAAGGGGCGGAGATTTATTCGGAACTGAAAAAAATGGGGCTGCCGGTAAAAGGGGTATTCTGCCCGCCCTTCGGCGTCGGGCACATGGTTGTCGTCTCAACCGAAGTGCCGTTCATTAACTTTGCGCGCCGCGTGGCCCACGCCGTGTGGGCTACCAAGCCGGGGATATTCGTCTACTATATGGTAATCGTAGACGCGGATGTCGATCCGACAAACATGGACGAAGTGCTTCACGCCATGACGACGAAGTGTCATCCGGTAAATGGAATTCACCCGGTTCCCCATATTCCGGGCTTTCCGGTATTATTACCATTCCTCGCGCAGAAAGAGCGGCTGGTTGGGGACGCGGCGGGCGTCATCTTCGACTGTACATGGCCGAAAGACTGGCCCCAGGAATCAATCCCGGTCAAGGCCACGTTTGAAAACCTCTGGCCTCAGGAGTTGCAGGAAAAAGTTCTGGCAAACTGGGAGTCCTATGGCTTCAAAAAGTAGTCCCATTTTTTTGCTCCGGTGATTTGCTATCAAGTTTCGGCGTACCATGTTCCTCGACCTGCATCCACTCCTGAAAACGACTCTCCAGAATGCGCCATTGTCCGCCGACTTTGAAAGCAGGGATCTGGCGGTGCTGGATCATTCGATGCAAAGTCCGTTTGGAAATCTTTAGGATCGCTGCGACTTCGGAAAGCGTCAGCAATTTGATGTTGGATTCTTGGGCGTCCATTGAAATTCTCCTTTTTCCACGTGGTCTTCGAGCAACCGCCATGCCAGAAGGGCTGATGACTCTAAATAGCTGTTATCAATGGATTTCAAAGATTGACGGGCCGCCGCCACTCATACGCAAGTGAACAAAATTTGAAACTCGGGTGAAGCGGTCGACTTAGCAATGACAAATCGCGTCACTTTAGCGCAAGGCTGATTCATCTTGTCCATGAGTGAACAGCGTGCTGAGACTCGGCGGGCTTCGGAAGATCAGTTTCTGCGGCTGGGAGGTGCTCTCAACGAGAAAAAATTGCCCTGGACGTCGAAACCCGAAGCTTCCCCCGCGCCGCTCTCACCGCATCATTCGCCACGCCATTGTCGAACTGATCAACAAGAAAATCCAACCGCTACTCATGTGTGTGTGTGTTTTTTTGTTGTGTATCGACGAGGCAAGCCTCCTCAGACTCGGCGTCTTCGCCGAACTCCACACCCTCTGCCAGTTCGATGCCGACTCCAAGCCCCATCTGCCCGTGATCCTCTCCGGTCAGAATAATCTCCTCGGTCTGCTCCAGTACCGCTCGTCTTTGCCGCTGGCTTCCCGGATCGTGGCCAGAAGCCATCTCGAAGGGATCGATCTCGAACAGATGCAATTCTATCTTGCCCACCACCTCAGTATCGCCGGGGTGAAGGCTCAGCTCTTCTCACCTCCAGCGATCACCGCCATCCAGCAAGCCTCGGCCGGTCTGTTAGGCCGAGCCAACCATCTCGCCCGCGGCGCCCTGATCGCCGCTGCCAATGAAAAATGCCAGCAAGTCGCTGCCGAACACGTCCGACTCGCTGCCACCGAGTTGGTGTAAACAAAAATGCCGGGACGGTAATCCAACCCGCCATTCGTTCATTCACATGAATCAAAATAGTCAGCAAGAAATTGTTACTTTAATGTGAAACCCAACAGAGGAAATCACTGCCCCTAAACTTTCAAATTGCAGCCGTCAGCGGGGACGATACGGCAAGCTGGCCGATAGCAGCGAACCGGGAGCCGCTACGTGAGGGACCACGGAAAAAAACCCAATGGACGAACCACAGCAAGACGAAAGCACGGACGAAAGCAGGCCGCGGTAGAGAAACGGGTATGTCCGTCCATCGGGCAAACTCAGTTAGGGAGCCGGCAAGGCCATTCATGCGTGTTGGATCGTTCAAGAATATTTACGCTGCGCCGATGCTACTGGAGATGGACTTGTTGATTTACATCGTCGCGTTCGCGCTCGGTTACTTGGTGGCCGATTCACTCAAGGATTGGTGGAACGGGTAGCCCCTGACGTAGCGGCTCTTTCAGGCGGTAGCGACGATCCCCCATACAGAAAACCCTAGGCGACGCCTTTGGATAATCTGCGGAAGCGTGTGCGAAACTAGGCTACGGTCCACAGCAGGCGAGACCCCCATGATTCCAACGCGACCTGCCATGTACGAAACGCTGTTATAACTAGCTACGCTCAGGAGCCAATCCTTATCGGATTGCGTCACATACTAGCTTAGGGGCCATAAGTTCAAGGGCGTAGCACGCCTTTATATCAACCCGTCTGACGATCAGATCCGGGATCGCTTTAGAAAAATCTTCCCGTCGTGTTCCCGAGAAAAACAGAGCGCCGCAGGTGGTAGCGAATGAAACCGTCTAAGTACTTGAAAAGATTGGTGCGAGGAAGGGGATTTGAACCCCTACGCCCTTTCGGGCACTAGCCCCTCAAACTAGCGCGTCTGCCGATTCCGCCATCCTCGCATTTCACATCAAGGGGTTTGGGATTTCACGGGCGGACTGGCCTGCGGTGCAGTGGGCTGCGCCGGCGCCTGCGACGGTGTCGCCGGGGCGGCCTCTGGTTTAGGCGCTACGGTTCCGCCCGGCGTTGTTGCGGCTGGCCGGTTGTCGAAAATCGTCTCGGACGGTTTCCGCCCAGCGAAATAGCCGAGGGTCAAAGAAGTAATCATAAAGACGATCGCCATGCCCGTCGTGAGTCTGCTCAAAAAGTTGCCGGCGCCGCTGCTGCCAAAGATCGTAGCGCTTGAGCCGCCGAACACCGCACCGACTTCCGCGCCTTTTCCCGTCTGCAGTAAGACCACCAGGATGAGGCCAATGCAAACCAGCACGTGAATTATGGTAACCAGAATGATCATAGGGTCAACAATATCAATTTAGACAATTAATGATAGACAAAAATGTTTCAGCCTTTAAGCTCGCGCCTCCAACCAGCAGCCCATTTACCTCGGGCGTCCGAAAAATCTCCGCGGCATTTTCCGGCTTGACGCTGCCGCCATACAATATGCGTGTGGCGCTCCCCGCTGGATTTCCGAAAGAAACCTTGAGGAATCGCCGAATTCGTCCGTGTACCCGCGCGATCTGCTCTGAAGTGGCGTTGAGTCCGGTACCGATGGCCCACACTGGTTCGTAAGCGATTTCGACGTTGTCTATAGCACTTTTTCCCGAGCCCTTCAACGCGATGCGGAGTTGTCGCGTGACGACAGCCGCCGTGCGGCCCGTTTGGCGTTCGGTCAATGTTTCGCCGACGCATAAAATGGGCCGGAGCCCGTTGCGCAACGCGGCTTGAACCTTTTTGGCCACGATGAGGTCGCTTTCATTTAGGATATGGCGCCGCTCCGAGTGGCCAAGTATGACAAATTCACAGCCGATGTCCTTTAGCATCACGGGGCTGACCTCGCCTGTAAAGGCGCCCTGGTCTTCCCAATGACAGTCTTGGGCGGCGAGCCGGATTTGGCTCCCGGCGATTACCCTTTTAACGGTTTCGAGAGCTGTGTTGGGGGCGGCCAGCGCGACATCAATTTGCCGCCCCCTGCGCTTGAGCCCACGCGCAACGCCGCGCGCCAGGTCGCGGCATTCGGATTGGGTACCGTACATTTTCCAATTGCCAACGACCAGCGGAGGCGTCATGAATTTTCCTCGAGGGCTTTAATTCCCGGAAGTTGTTTGCCTTCGAGAAATTCCAGCGTCGCGCCGCCGCCGGTCGAGAGGTGACTGACGGCGTTGCCAACGCCCGCGGCGGTCACCGCGGCGACTGTATCGCCGCCTGCAATGATGCTCGTGCAATTTGAACCGTTCTGCGCGAGGGTTCGGGCCAAGGATTGGGTGCCCTGGTCGTAAGGCGGGACTTCAAACAGCCCCACGGGGCCGTTCCAGAGAACCATTTTGGCTTTGCGAATTTCATCGCAAAACAAGCCCACCGTCTTCGGTCCGATGTCGAGCCCCAGCCGGTCCGCTGGAATCATTCCGGCGCTAGTCGTGGCATTTTGTTTGTTTGCGTCTCCAGTGACATGATCCACTGGCAGCAAAATCGCTACTTGATGCGCCGCCGCTTCCTGCAAGAGCTCGAGCGCAAGTTGCAGCTTGTCGTTTTCCACGAGCGATTTGCCGATCTCGACTCCTTTGGCCTTTAGGAAAGTGTACGCCATGCCGCCGCCGATCAGTAACGTGTTTACTCTGGGAAACAAATTGCGGATTACGCCGATCTTGTCAGTGACCTTTGCACCGCCCAAAATCGTCACGAACGGTTTGTCTGGTTGGGTCATTACCCGTGACAAGTAGTCGAGTTCCTTTTGCATCAAAAGACCCGCCCCTTTATCTTGAAAAAAAGCCGCCATGCCCGCGATCGACGCATGGGCTCGATGAGCGGCGCCGAACGCGTCGTTAATATATACTTCCGCCAACGCGGCAAGCGCTTTGGAGAAGACCGGGTCGTTGGCCTCTTCTTCCTTGTGAAAGCGCAAATTTTCGAGCAGGATGAGCCGATGGGTTGATTCGCGCATGAGCCGTTCGACTTCGGCGCCGATGCAATCGGGAGCTAAATCCACCGGCTCTTGAATCACATGTTCGAGATGCTCGCGCACCGGCGCGAGACTGTACTTCGGAGCCGGTTTGCCGTCCGGTCGGCCGAGATGCGATGCAATGACGAGCTTTTTTGCCCGCCTCAGTATTTGGCGAATCGTCGGCACAGTGCTGTCGATGCGGTGTGGCTCGGCAACTTTGCCGTCGCGCAGCGGCACGTTGAAATCAACGCGCAAGAAAACGACCTTATTCTCGAGCGGCAGTTGGTCAATGGTTTTAATCATAACTTCACCCGCGTGTCCGGAGACGATAAACCCGCCGCGATAGCTTTTGATGGCGCCGCGCGGAGAGCGGCGGCGCCGCGATCCCCGGCATTCGAACTTTTTGCCCTGAGCTTGGCGTCGAAAGTCTTCAACATCGCCGATGTTGAGATATAATGAAAACGGCCCAGTAATTTGACTAAATACAGGGCTTGTAATATTTTTTCAATTATCTTGTCGGATTCTTGATGTCTTTAATCTGGTCGATTCAGCTGCTCGCTCAAAATGCCGTTTCGATGCCCCAGCAACATGGTATCCTGGATCTCGTGCGCGGCTCGGGCCCACTGGTCCAACTGGTACTCTATTCCCTGATTTTGTTTTCCGTAGTGAGTTGGGGCATCATTTTTTACAAGTTCAAGCAAATTCGCCGGGCCAACAAAGAGTCAGAAAAGTTCATCCACATTTTTTGGGAGAAGCGCAATCTCTCTTCGATCAATGATAGCAGCCGCGATCTGGAAGCGAGCCCGGTGGCGCAGGTTTTCAAGGCCGGGTTCGAGGAGCTCGCGCGTCTTTCCCGCAGCAAAAAGGAGCAGAGCGTCGCTGAGGGATTCAGCACGGAGTTGGGCGGTATCGATAACGTTGCGCGCGCGATGAAGCGCGCCACCAGCGTGGAGATCACCAAGTTGGAAAAATCGCTGACGTTCTTGGCAACCACCGCAAGTACGACGCCTTTCGTCGGTCTGTTCGGCACCGTTTGGGGGATCATGAATGCGTTTCGAGGTCTCAGCGTGACGCACTCCTCGAGCATTCAAGCTGTCGCTCCCGGCATCGCCGAGGCGCTGATTGCCACCGCGGCGGGTTTGGCGGCGGCGATACCGGCCCTGATGGCATACAATCACTTCGCGCAGCGCATTAAAGTCCTTGCGGTGGAAATGGACAATTTTTCCCATGAGTTTTTAAACATCGCGGAGCGGCATTTTTTCAAGTAGAATTGGCTTAGCGCAGCAAAGCCGCAACCGAAGAACGCGGATGAACAAGAAGATGCTCACCACAGACGCAGTGTACAGAGTTCGGAGTTTTATTAATCAAAAATTGTTAACTCCGCGTCCTCTGCGCCTCCGCAGTGAGTTTTCTTTTTGATTGATACAATGAGATTAACGACTGGAACATTTTGAACGATTGGAACAAGCGCCAGCAGGCTGGAGGTCCTTATGGCTTTTGATGCTGCGCCGCCGCCGGGCGGCGGAACCACGATCTCACAGATCAACGTGACCCCTCTCGTTGATGTCATGCTGGTATTGCTAGTGATCTTCATGGTGACGGCGCCGATCATCCAACAAGGGGTCCAGGTCAATTTGCCGCAGGCCAAGGTCGGCGCCATCGAGGGAACGGAAGAATTTTTGGTGGTGACCATCGCAAAAAACGGCAAGATCTACCTTAACGATAATGAGATGACTCTTGCCGAACTGGGTAAGAAGCTCGAGGCGATCAAGAAACTTCAGGCCGATAAACAGGTTTATCTGCGCGCGGATCAAGATGTGCGCTATGGCGTGGTGATGAGAACGATCGCCCAGATCAAACAGTCTGGAATCGAGAAATTAGGCATGGTCACTCGTCCAACCGAGGACGCAGGCTGATTTTCGATGGCCCGAAGTATGCCCACCTCCGGAGTCAAGCCCGGCAAGCGAGATGCTCGCGCCGCCGGAGCCGAAGAGAAATTGCCCAAGTGGGTGCTGCTATCGCTGTTCGTGCACGGCGGTTTGATTCTGGCTTTGGTCCTGTTGCCCTTTGGCTTATCGGGTAAGCGCGAGGCGCCGCCGAGCTACGTGGTCGATTTGGTTGGCGGCGAAAGAATCGGCGCAAGAAATCTCGGTACGAGAATTGATCCAGAGACCAAGGCCGTAAAACGTCCTGTCGAACCGCCGCCGCGGGCGGAACCCGCGCCATCTGTAGCCCCGCCTGAACCGGTTAAGAAAAAGGCGACGAAAGCGGAGACTCCTCCCAAGCCTGAGAAAGTGAAGGCGAAACCGAGCGAGGAAACGGTTTTGGCCAAGAGCAAAGCGAAGGCAAAACAGGAAGAGCAAAAAAAGGAAGCGGCACCCAAGCCATTAAAAGAAACGACGGACGCTGCCAAGGCCGATGAGGATTCGCTGGACAAAGTCCGCGAACGTTTAATGCAATCAGCCATCGAGCGCGCGCGCAACCGAGCGGCATCGGCGCAAGGATTGGCAAGCAGCGCCGGTAACAGCAAAAGCGAGCCGCTGAGCGCCGGCAGTGGGGAGGGGCTTGGAGCGCAGTCGCTGGGCAAGGGGGGAGTGGGTGGCGAAGGGGTTCTGAAGAGTGTCGAGTTCATTGCCTACCAGAATCGCTTGATCAATACGATTAAGGGAAATTGGGCATGGGCGGGACGTAAAAGTGACCTCAAGGTGGTCGTACAATTCGGCATCAAGGAAAACGGGGAGATCATCGGCTTGAGGGTGACCCAACGGTCGGGAGATCCGACCTACGACGAGTCGGTCATCCGTGCGATAAAAAGATCCAGTCCGGTCAGCTCGCCTCCCGAAGCACATCGCAAAGAGTTCGCCGACGTTGAAATGACCTTCAAACCGAGCGATTTCGGAGCATAGGTAGCGCTTCGGGGTTTACTGAAAGAGTTTTCACTACGGAGGCACGGAGTGCGCAGAGAAGAAGACTTTTACCACGAAGATCACGAAGGGGTTGCATATATAGACCCTCTTAAACTTCGTGTTCTTCGTGTCCTTCGTGGTGAAATTTTTGGTTGCGGTTCTGCCGCGCGGTGTCCTTCGCGGCGAACACTTTTCCACATGAAAGCCGCTAGCGCTAGTAAACTAAGCTGGGGTTTTTTCGGGCTGCTGTTATTGGTTTGCCCGGTTGACGCGGCGCAG
>DATBLC010000093.1:0-15999 GCA_036555515.1 Binatia bacterium | reverse complement strand
GAACGTTGTAAGTACCTTAGCATTTGGATTTCAAATCAATCTTCTCGCGGGTTCTCTAAACTTGCTCCCTTTGTTCGTTGATTGTGATTGGCGCCACATGTCAAGTGAACTCCTCGTGACGACCAGTTAATAGAATTCAGTTGAGTTAGCTTCCTGCGGGAGCTGTCTCGTGGAGATAATCTCGTCTGTATGGCGCGTCTTTTACTTTGTTGTGGACCTGAAGTAATTCCATTCGATGTCAGAACCAACCGAGGGATCGCGCAATTTCAAATGCAAAAAATGCGCACATAGCGATATTCAGCACCAAAAAAATCGAAAATCCAAAAACTAATCTTCGTCTAATTTTTGCGAACCGCATTGCTTCTATTTCATGTTCCTTCAGCGGGCGCCAGAACTTGTCCATCTCAAATAGCCGTTTTGCCTCGTGATCACGTTTGTGTAAGGTCCACGCCGAAACAATTGCAAGCACAAACGTGCCAAGAAACCCTGAAACCAAATCCATGTCTACTAAATCTAGCTCCACTTGAAGTTCCTCAGCATTTTTTCTTGACGTAACATCTTAATATCCTTTGGCCCGCTCTTTTTGCATAGATTCCGGTTCCCGTGCCTACAACTGCTCCCCGATAACCACCGATCGCACCACCCGCGGCGCCACCTACAGCACCTGCGATACCACCAATCACCAAATCTCCCAGTGAGGGATTTGGATTTCCCACGGCTTCGGTTGCAATACCTGACCCAAAACCAAATATTCCTCCAACAATAGCCCCGTGGACCCCAGCCACTGGTACAAGTCCCGCTAAACCGCCAAATAGCCCTCCGACGGTGGCTTCCAGACCATTACCCTCAATGCCATTCTCAATCGCTGCTCCAGCGGCTCCCAAAACCACCCCGTTTATCAAGTCCAGAGCGTTCGGAGCCAATCCTAATGGATCGTCGAATAAGAGCGGATTATTCCCTACGTAGCCATATGAATCGCCGAATTTAAATTGATCTTGAAGCAAGAAAAGTGAAATCGGCTGCCGAAGTTCGTCGTTTGTGTGGACATGAAGATTCGCCACGCTCAGCGGATCTTCACTTCCAAAGCGTTGCAACCCGGGATAGTAATACCGCGCGCGGTAATAGTAGAGCCCTTTTCCGTCGTTCTCTCTGCCCGTGTACTGGAAAGGATTACTAGAAAATGCACCGCTCAGACTGGTTTTCCCGAAGGGCTCGTAAATATAGTCGGTCTGCACCGTGCCAGTGGAGTCCGCTAAAGCCACGCTTGACCCGAGGGCGTCACTGAGGAAGAACCGAGCCCCCGTCGAATCAGTTCGTGCAAGGTATTCGTCAATGCCAAGCCCGGTCAGCGTATTAGCCAACACACTAGCTCCCGAGGTTTCCTGGGCGGGATTAAGCCCATCGTAAAAGTACTGAACCCTTTGGCTATCTACCGTCTTTCCACTTCGCCTTCCCAAAGCGTCGTAAGTGAACGAAGCCGTATGCCCCGGCCCGGCTAGACCGACCATTCGGTTTCTCGCATCCCATTGGTAGATCGTGGTTCCGGACGGCTCGGAGATTGAGATTAGATTGCCGTTCGCGTCATTCGTCATCGTTTTGACGCCGAGTGCGAGCTGACGATTTGCAGCATCGTAAGTCGCAAGATCGACCGGATCAGGCAAAAGCGTACGCGCGAAGCTGCCACCTACGCCTGTGCGATTTCCCGCCTTGTCGTACTCATAAGTCAAGTCGCCCATGATGCCGAGGGCGTTACGGTAGAGGAGCGCGGTGAGACGCGATGCGGGATCATACTGATATTCCGTCGAGACACCGTTGGGCAGCGTAAGGTTGGTACGCCTGCCCAATGCGTCGTAGTCAAAACCCACGACGTTTGCTCCCTGAACGATTTGCCTCAAACGCGAGGCCGCATCGTAAGCATAGGTCACCGGCGACTGTCCGGGCACATTCATTCTCGTCCGCCGTCCGATGGCATTGTACTCATAGCTCACCGTGCCAAGATTGCTGATCTGCTCCGTCAGGCGGTTCAAAATGTCGTAGTGGTTGGCAATCGTCCCGTTAGTAGAATCTGTGGCTTGAATCAATCGACCAACAGCGTCGTAGACAAAGGTCGTGCTCGCGCCGTCGGCGTGACTTCCCCCACTGCGCCGATTAAGTGGATCGTAGGAATACGTTGCCAATTGGCCCTTGCGGTCGATATGTGCGGTAAGATTCCCCGTCACGTCGTATTGATAGGATTCGACCGCCCCTAACGGATCGATCCTCCTCACCAATCGATCCATATTGTCATAGGTATAAGCGGTTACGCTGCCGCGCACATCGACGACGCTCAAGAGATTGCCGTTTCCGTCGTAACCGAATTGCGTCGAACCAGACGCCGCGTCCGTGATTTGGATAAGCCGATCGAGCGCATCGTAGACGAAACTTGTCTTCTTGCCGCGCGGGTTGGTCTGGGAGGTGAGGCGCGAAACCGCGTCGTAGGTTCTCTGTGCATTGTTCCCGAGAGGATCACTTATTGCGGTTAGATTGCCGACGTTGTCGTAAGCAAAAGTCGAAACATTGCCGAGTGGGTCCGTCACACTCGCGGGCTGGCCAAACCGGTTATACGCGATGGTGGTACGATTGCCGAGCGGATCGAAGGTTGCGGTGAGGTTGCCCAAGCCGTCATGCTCGAAACGCGTCACCTGCCCCAACGGATCGGTAACCACGGTTACGCGATTGTAGGTTGGGTTATATGTGAAGTATCGCACGTTATTCGCCGGGTCGGTCATGCGGGTGACGTTACCCGCCGAGTCATATTCGAACCGCGTCGACCGCTTCAAGACATCAGTGACCGATGACACCAGATTCGTTCCGGCCTGTCTTTCTAGAATAGTAGTCCGTCCTAAGGCATCAGTTTCACTCACCTGATACCCCGCTGCATTAAGACGATAGGTCGTAACTTGTCCTCGAGGATCGGTTACGGTCGTCTGGCTGATGAAGCTGGCATTGCCGGTGTATTCAAAGGTCCAAACCCCTCCGTCTGCCTGAGTTTGGCGAACGACGCGCCCCTCGGCGTCATATTCGTTGGTCAAGTAAGTGATGCCTCGCGCATCAGTAACGGTCAACATCTTGTGCTCAGAGTCGTAAGTGTAGCTCGTGATCCCGCCGGCGGAATCGGTTACCCTATCCAATCGACCCTGAGCATCGTAGCTATAGTGAACCTGCCTCCCGATCGCGTCGGTGATAGAGGCAATGCCGGCGCCTGTGTAGTCGACTGTGAGTTCTCCTCCCAAAAACAAACCTATGCGCACGACGCGTCCTTGGCCGTCACGCGAGATCTGAATAATATTTCCGTTTCGATCTGCCTTGCTCTGAAGACGGCCTGCTGAATCGAACTGCCAGATTGCGCCGTCTTTGAACCTCAATCTCAGTATGTCCACCGCTAGAACCGCGCCCCGAAGCCACGGCGACGTCGTGTTCACAAAGGTATTAAATGATTGCCGGGAAAAAACATCCTGGCGATTTCCCGGGGTAACAAGTATCAATGTATCCCCTGAGCCATTGGGCGGCGACGACAACGAGACATCAAAGGGCCAACTGGTACCAATGCCGAACGGACCGGGGTTGGTCAGGTTGGTTCGGTAGGTTCTCGTTATCGCAATAGGAAGCCGACCAGATAGAACCATGTCGGTCTTGTCCAAATAAAAGAAACCGGTGGCCGTATCTACAGGGTCCCCAGCCTTCTTTCCACCATCGCGCGGCCCACCACTGCGACCACCTCCCACGGTAGAAAAATTCGGCGGGCGCACATTCGTCCGCGCGCCACAGCAAAAGCGCGGTATGCCGTACGGTAATCCCGTGGCCGGGTTGATATCAGTGATGATCGCGGTGGCGTCGGAGGAAACAGTTCCTGTGCCGTACTTTTCCCACTGGTTGGGCGCGGTTCCGTCCGGCGCCTCGTTGAAATAATACAAATCGATTTTTTCGCCGGGGAGTCCACCGACATCGTTCGCAGTATCGATCGGAATGTTCCCTGTGGGGTTTCCGCCGCCAACCTTTCCGAATGAAAAAAGATGAGTTTGCCTCGCTTCCAAACCGGAAGGCAAAGGTGGCAAAGGGGAGCGGTCGATGGGAACAGTCGTCACGCCAAAAAGTGTATTGGGTTGCCCGTCCCAGCCGATAATTTGAACTCCGGCCGGAATCGTCATTTTGAATCCAGGCAAATCTGGATCGGTTATTACCGTCGCCTGGCCGGGAACGATAGGTGTGAGCTTGGCAACCGGTTGGCCGCGCAGCCGCGGAATATAACCAAGTTTATTGACGATACTCGGTTCGAGATCGAGAGTAATGGGAATCGTTGAATAATTGGTCGCAGGAGTATTGGCCGTAGAACCATCGATCAAAAACACCTGTGGCCCGCTCACCGATAGCGGGATGAATAGATTGCCCGCAGCGTCGGAAAAACCAAGATGTGTCAGAGCAGCGCCACCTAATTTAATGCTAACCCCGGGAAGCGGGCGGTCGTCTCCGTCCAAAATTTGCCCGACTAAAACTGTTTGTCCGAGAGCCGTTATATTCAAGGTGACGGTTCCAGTTCGGGTGACGGTCTGACCGTCGATCTGGGCGGTCGCTTGGACCTCTACGACATGGGCGCCGTCGGGAGTTGCGCTGGTTGTGGTCAATGTCAATATGGATGAATTGTTTGACGCCAGGGTCGAAGGGGAAAACTTGGCACTAATTCCGGCGGGCAGCAGACCTGCGGTTAGTTGAACCATCCCACTGAAACCAGCGATTGGAATCGCGTCAATCAAAACCGCAGCAGAATTCCCCTGCACCGTCTGCACGCTCGCGGGATTGGCCGCCAGAATAAAATCTTGATTCGTATTAACCATAAACGCCCGGCTTGTGCTGCCGCGCGAAGTGGCGACGGTCAGTGGGCCTGTGGTGGAGTTAAACGGCACCGTTGTCGTAATCGAAGTCGCGGTAATCTCGCGCAGGGTGGCAGCAATGCCGTTGAAGGTCACTTGAGTCGCGCCCGGCTCGAAGTCGTTGCCAGTAATTGAGACCAGCGCACCGACCCGCCCGCCCGGAGGATCGATGTCGGTTATAGTGGGGCCAAGCTGACTAGTGAATATGTGCGAAGCCGGTATCGGATCCACATTTCCGGCAAGGTCGCGCGCGATGACTTCGAAAGTGTGGGAGCCCGCGGTTAGACTTGCGACCGTGGCAGTGGCGTCCGTGCCGAATGATGTGAATGCGCCGCCGTCGATGCGCCAGGCAAAGACAAGATTGCCGTTGGGTGTGAGATTGTCGAGGCCAGCAAAGGCAAAAGTCGCTGTGGTTTGATTGATCTGCCCCGCCGGTCCGCTGATGATTTGTGTGTCCGGCGGCGTGTTATCCACGATTACTGCGCGGCTCGCGCCGCCGATATTCCCTTCCCTGTCCGTCGCTGTGGCACTCAATACGACTGTGCCGTCACCAACAGTAGTCGTGTTCCACAAAGCCGTTCCGGTCGTCGAGGTTGACAGTAGGGCGGAGAAAGTTGCGCTTGGTAGCGTCTGCCCGCTGGCTTGGAGTGTCAGGGCTGCTACCGCGTCATTGTCTGTCACCTGTACAGTGACCGCAATCGTTTGGCGGACATGGGCGTTCTCCGACGGGCTTTGAAAGGTCAGTTGTGGCGGATTGAAGTCCCCGAAAAACTCAAACGCCCCGGCGTCGAACTGGGCGATGCCGTCGCCATCTCCATCTTGCGGTCGTAGGATGGTGTCACGGAAATAGTCGACCAGAAAAATGGCGTCAAATGCCGGGTCGAGACCCAGCGCTCGTGGGTCCATCCCGATGTCGGCCGCAAAGGAATAACGTTTGAGACTAAAATCATCGTCGGCGGTATTGGACAGTCCGTCGGCGCCGTTTAGATCGGCAAAAATGTTGGCTGGAATTTCGCAGCCTGGCCTGGCGAAGACACCGGGGCCCTCGTTGCCAAGGGGCGTGAAGTTGCCGGAGTCGGTCCCGTCTAGCGCGGGGCCGTTGATCTCACCTCTAGCGTTGCCGCAGACGAGGTTGTTGAACAAACGCAGGTTTTGCGGTTGCGGGTTGGAAGAACTCTCTCGCCTCACACCGTAGCGACCGCCGGTAGCGCCGGCAACTGTGCCGTTTCGGTTGATGATGTTGTTGACCAGATGAACCTGTTGGCCCCGCGAGACATCGACGCCGTTTCGTTGGTTCTCGTACACTACATTATTGATTACATAGTGCGGCCCGCCACTGGCTCCCTCGAAGGTAATACCGCTGCCGCCGTTCGCGTAAATCAGATTATTTACGATCAGCGTGCCGCTGTTGCCGCGCGAGATAGCAATCCCGCCGCCGCAGGCGCTGCTTATGTTACGGTAGATTCGGTTAAGCTCGATGTGAATGCCGACGTTAGTTCCACTCCTTCCATCATCGTCGTGCCCTCCGCCGGGCGCAAGCCAGACAGCGGGACCTGTAAATCCCGTAATCGTCAAATCCCTGAGCGTGACAAACCGGCTGTTGCGAAATTTAAAACCGTAATGCGGATCGTCGCCTTCGCCACAACCGTCGTCATCATGTCGGCCATGGCCATGGCCGCGCAGAACCACGCTGCCGGCGGGTGCTCCCGGATCCGCCTCTATCACGATACGGTGAAGCTCTGTTGAACCCCCGACGGTATTCTTGTTAGAGATGGTAACCTGTTCAGTATAAGTGCCAGCTTGGATGCGCACGATATTTCCCGGTTTCGCAGCAGTGATTGCCGACTGAATGCGAGTGAAACAGGGAAATTCCCCACCGCAGGTCGGATCCGCGCGATTGACGTACAAAATTGCCGACTGGTGGGAATAGGACATAGCCGGGGAGAGAAATGTCAGAACGAACAAACCTAACGCGACGAGCTGCATTAAGCCCTCCGGGGCGAGACAGTTTCTTTGCCAATCGAAGGAGTCCGAAACAAATGATGAGGATCAAATGTTGGAACTAGCATTAAGGGTCACTTCCAATCGTTCACACGAGCGATGCCGCAATGGAAAATTTGCAGTTGCCTGCGATGAACTCCGCTGAATTCAAACGCGGATGAACTGCCGGTCCCAGGATCTGACACGATTGACTAAAAGCCTTTTGTTGTCAGGTTCATTGGTATGGATTGTTCCTTGGTCATGAATCCATTGCCGTTGAACCGTAGCGCGATTAATGTTGCCCGGTGAATTCGAACGTTACGCAGTCAACAGAGCCAAGAGAACGCAGACCGTGACGATGACTAACACAAACGGGAAAAGGTCTCTTTCTGGCTGGCCGGCGCGAATGTTTTTTGCAAGCGAGATGAAAGCAAGTAGGGACAGCGCGAAAAACGTGATCGCGAGCAGCCCGATGAGTCCATGGCTCACCGCTTTAAAGAGAAGAACCTCGGCCATGGGCGGCTTGTATAGCAACCGCGGCACCAGGCACGATTGGGAGCGAACACCCTTTATTACTTCCAAGCACGCCAATTCCGAGCATGCGCAAATGCCCTGATTGAAGGCTAAGGCGTATCAACGGGCGAGATCGCCTCAGCGCGGTGGGATCCTAAATTGCACGGGAAAATTGAAAGAATCTCGCGAGGGGAAGAAAGGGAATAGGAAGGAAAAGTTGGCTTGAGACGGGGTATTTGGGAAAGCCTGAGACTTATCAATCAACGGGATTTCGCCGCGACGGCGGTCGCGCGTCCTCAATCCGTTTTCCTGTAGGCTGCTGCCATGTCGCGATGGTAGATCGGCGGAACCTACAGGCCGTTGCTAAGCTTGCAGACTGCGGGGGGCCGGGAAGAATGGAATAGGATTGGAAGGAAGGCGCGAGGGGACGAGCCGGCTGATTCAACTCGGATTGATCGCATTGATTATGGCCGCAATAAACAAGGCGGCGGCGTAAGCGGCGCAAAGCTCGAAGAGCATGCGAAAGCTGCCAGCCTGTGCAAGGAAGGGGACGAGATCGAAGTGAATGAACAGTATTTGACTCACAAATAATCCCGATATTCCGATGAGGCAATAAACGACCGGCCCCGAGAGCCGGTCGGAGCCAACGGTTCGGCACGCAGCGCCTCCAGCGACCAGCGCGATCAGAAAATTAATCAATAAGTTACTTCGGAGATAAACAATTGCCGGCTCGATTAATTCCCCCATGGTATCCCTCCCGAAGGAGCGAAAGATTCTTTTTGATTGCAAAATTTGGGGCGCGGGCGCCCCAAATGGCTGAAATAGGCGGCGCTCCCCATAACCTGGCTTCGATCTTTGCCATATTCATGTTCCTCATAGTATGAACGCGAAAAAAAATTTTACCACTCTTTTTTTTGGGGCCACAAGTCCCGCGCGCCGGGCTTTGGCGGTGTACCGCAGGGGCTAGCGCTCGAGTCTCTCCTTTGGCCAAGACGATTAAATCGACATGGTAACGGGCCTCGTCAAGTGATTCTGCCGTAAAATGTCACTGGGTAAACGAGGCGAATTGGCCGAGATCTTCACCGCAACACCGCTCTCGTTAACGGCTCCAGCCACGCAGATCAGCGATTCCGTCCCAGCGGGCAGTTTTATCCACTGTCGGGAAACCACTAGTAGAATGAGTCAAAAATAGAAACCGGAAAAACACAATTCCGGGTGTTGGGACGACGAATCGGCTTGGAATGGCGGTTGCATTGGGTGGTGCGCTGCAGGAGGAACGCGACAAATGTCGACACGACGTATACTCACTATAGCCTTATTTATGGTCGTTACCTTTTTTGGCTTGAAGGGATTGAGGGCTCCGGAATGGGCCGCCATTCCTGTATCGATTGCCGTGGGCCAGTTTCTGTGGTCGAAAGAGCGCAATCGTGCGGAACGGGAGTATCAAACCGCGTGGCTGCGACAAATCATCCTGACCAACGGTCTATTGGTAGAAATGAAGCTAAATGATGTGATGATGAAGCTGGGTAAATTAGATGGAGACGTGGCCGAAGCCAACAGCAAGCAAGAACCACAAGCAAAAGCGCAGCTGATGTAGCGAGGAAAGTCTTTCCATTTATATTCTGATATTAGATTCTTCCCTTTTAGCAGAACCACTTTAAGAAATTTTATCGCCCCCTTCGATTCTTCTCAGGGTGGACCTTCGAAAAAGGCTCACGATTGTGAGTCAAAGTCGAACCATGAGCACCGTCGAATCACAAGACGTCAAGTAGCCTGGCATCATTTGCGAAGTGTGAAAGTCGCGGCTACCGGCAGACCTTGCAACTGGGGTCACTTCATCATTCTCGGAAGGAACAGCACGATTTCGGGGAAGATAATGACGAAAGAGATGGCGATGATAAGGGCCAGCCAGAAGGGAGTAACACCGGCGTAAACCTTGTTCAGCGGTACGCCAGTCAGGCCGCTAACGATGAAACTCAACAGACCCACCGGTGGAGTCAATAACCCCGTCAAAAGCATCATGATAGTCAGCACACCAAACCAAACTCCGTCATAGCCCAACTTCGTGATTAACGGATAGACGATCGGTGTCATGATGACGAGGATGGCGATCTCATCCATCAGCGCGCCCATAACAAAATAGAGCGCAAACAATAGGAACACCACGACAAAAGGCGGCACTTCCAGGGCCGCGATGGAATTCAGGATTAGGAGTGGAATGCGAGTGACCGTGAGAAAGTAACCGAACATCTTGCCGCCTACGACGATGAGAAAAATTACGGCGGTCACACGCGCCGTTTGATCCAGCGCGGCCACGAACGACGCCCATGACAAGCGCCCGGAAATTCCGGTAAAGACAAGCGACAGGAACGCGCCAACAGCCCCCGCTTCGGTGGGGGTAAACACACCTCCATAGATGCCACCGATACTCGTTCCGAAGATTGCGGGCACCGCCCAGGTCTTGCGTAGCGCGGGCCAGAAGCGCGGTTGCTCGGCTTGAAAGCTCAGTGGCGCCAGATGCGGCTTGAAACGCGCGACGAGGTAAGAGGCTATCATCAATATGACGGCCGTCATGATGCCCGGAAACAGGCCCGCAATCAGCAGCTTGCCGATGGGCTCCTCCGTCAGGATGCCGTAGAGGACCAGAGCAGCGCTCGGAGGTATGAGAATGCCGAGGGTTCCTCCCGCTGCGGCGGCGCCTGCGGCCAGGCCTTCGTGATAATGATATTTGCGCATCTCCGGGACTGTCACGGTTGCGATCGTGGATGCCGTCGCAATCGACGAGCCGCACACGGAGGCGAAGAGCGCGCTGGCGCCGATCGTGGCCATGGCCATGCCGCCCCGGACTCGGCCCATTAACGCGTTGACGAAGGAAAAGAGATCGCTACCCAGCTTAGCGTTCGCAAGAAAGAGTCCCATCAAAATGAAAAGCGGAATAACGCTGAAGGCGTAACTCGTGACGCTTGTGAAAGGATCCGAGCCCAGTCTAGTCAGCGCCGCGGCCGGCCGGATGATATAACCGTAGCCGATCACTGAGACGACGATCATGGCGATACCCACCGGCACCTTCAAGCTAAGGAGCACGAGCATCGCCAGGATACCGATGAGACCGATCGTCTCTGGATTCACAGTTATTCTCTCCAAAATTTACCGATCGACTTGATCAGATCACAGATAATCGCGAGCACATAGGACGCCGTGCCGGCGATAGCCACGATGACGAAAGGTTGGATGGGCAGTTGAAGCACTGCGGTCGTATAGTTGCCTTGGCCCATGCGGATCGAGTACTCGTAGAGCTGCCAGGTAACCGCCGCTATCACTCCGAGATTGACGACGTCGATTAGAACATTCGTCGTTTTTTTCAGCTTCGACGGAAAATAAGTGTACGCGAGATCGAGGGAGATGTGCTCGTTTTGATATTGCGCATAGCCGAGGGCCAGGAACACGATAAACACCATGAACAGTTCGGTTAACTCGAAGGTTCCCGTCACGGGCCGGTTCAAGAAATAGCGACCGGCGACGTCCGCAACCGTCAGAAGCATCAAGAGTGCGAGCGCGACACTAGCAAGACAGGTAAAAAACCGATTGATGATTAGGGCGACTCTTTCCACTTGGTTACGCGTGCCTGCGCGATGAGCGATCAAAGAGATTTAACCACAAAGAGCACAAGCAAACGGCTTCCCCGGGTTCAGGTAGCTCCAGCCGGTCAAATCGTTCCCTTCGACAAGCAACTCAGGGTCTGATTTTATCGAAGGCAAGCCGTCGGACAATCCGGCCAACGTTTTGAACGACTTGAACGGTTTGAACGTCGAGGCCGGGAGCTGCGGCGTCATTTTTTACTGATAAGGCTAAGCAGTTTGTCATGCACCAGTTTACCGGGACGGCCCTTGGATTCCATCTCTTTGACCCACTCTGTAGTTACCTGGGCCGTCGCTTTCTTCCACTTGTCCGTTTCCGCGGGGACTAGCTGGTAAATGTTCGCTTTGGCGTTCTTGAGCGCGCCCATACCATCATCGGCTTCATCGTCGTAGTTCTTGGCGCCGAGCATCGCCATCCGCTTGCCGATCAAGCTATCGAGCAGCATCCGATCCTCGCTCGAGAGCCTTTTGTAGCTTTGCTGGTTCATCGCCACGACCATAGCGGCGACATAGGAGTTGGCCAGGGTGGCGTGTTTGACCACCTGATCCAAGCGGAATCCCTTGATGGCAGAGAGGCCGATCACCAACCCGTCCACTACGCCGCGTTCCAGCGCGTCGTAGATTTCACCCGCCGGCATCGTGACCGGAACGGCGCCGAGCGCGCGTAGCATAGAGACCTGAACCGGTCCGGGCGCGCGAATCTTGAGGCCGCGCAGGTCCTCCAACTTTCGCACAGGTTTCGATGTCGTGTAGAGCTGGCCCAGATCATGAGTCCAGGCGGCGAGCACCTTGACATCGCGGTACTCATTCTGCAGCGAGGGCAGCTCTTCGAACATCTGCCAGAACACTCGCGTCGCCTCCTGCGCGGAGGACCACAAAAACGGCAGCTCGATTACTCCACTCAAAGGAAAACGACCCGGCGTATAGCCCTGCAAGGTCCAGCCGATGTCGAAAGCGCCGGCCACAACGTTTTCATAATGAGCCGGTGCCGGAGCCAGGGCTCCGCCTGGGTGGATCGTGACTCTGATACGGCCTTTCGACTTCTCTTCCAATTCTTTCTTGAACGGTTCTAGCAGCAGCCGGTGTTGCACGTGTCTTGCCGGAAAAGGATGAGAGATGATCAGGTCGACAGCGTAAGTATATTTTCCGGTTGGCAAAAAAACGACGACGGTGAAGATGGTGAACTGGACAAGCCGGAAAGCGATGGAAAACACGCCCATAGGAGCCTCTTCAAGGCGGCGGGAGATTCTCGCGCCTTGCGTTGGGAAAACGGAGTGCGTCAACATCGGACAGCTCGGCAAGTTATATTCAGGTCATAATGTTGTCAATGACCGGCATCCGTGCATTATGTCGAGATTGACACCGAGTAAGCTGGTTCGATAAAGTGCCCGTGGTCTGATTCGTAATTGCAGGCCGACCCGTAGCCCAGATTACTCATGCATCGACACAAACACACGCCAGAATGTAAACCAAGGAGTGAGCCTCGTCGAGAGCGGCCCTTAGGTTGGGTTCAAAACGTTCAAGTCGTTCAAAACGTTTGGAACGATTGGAACTTTTTGAATGATTTGAACCATTCGTTGGGGAGGTCTTTATGAAAAACTTTCTGATCGAGCCCCACGGGCGCCTTCAAGAATGGGTCGCCGACGAAAAGGGGTACTTTAAGGACGAAGGATTGGCCTACGAATTCTTAACGTCGTACGCTACGCAGGCCTCCGGCTATGCGCTCGTGGAATCGGCTGAGTCCGCCGCCCCGGAAATAAAGCGCGGCGCTTTCGAAAACATGGAAAAAGGCCGCGCCGCCGATATCAGCTGCGCGTGTCACTGGGCCGTGAACATGGCTTCTTCGGCGGGACACGGGCGCATGTGGGGACATGCCTATTCGGTTACGCCGTCGGCCATTGTGGTTGCGCCGGAGTCTCCGATCAAGAGGGCGCGTGACTTGACCGGCATCGAGGTCGGCGTGGGGTATCACTCCGGCAGTTATTTTTCCGCCATCCAAGCATTGGAAAGCGTTCTCAAGGCCGAGCAGATCAAACTCGCCTATATCGGCCAGCCGCAGGACCGGCTGGCAGCGTTATTGGACCGAAAGGTGCAGGCCGCGAATATATTTGGCGCGCCGTTGTACGTCGCCGAACAACAGGGTTTCCGAAAAGTTTTGGACACGACTTTCATGATCGGCTTCTTGTTACACACGGACGCGGATGTGGAAGACATCAAGCGCTACTTTGGAGCACTGCAGCGCGCCCAACGAGATATCGACCTCGAACCCGAGCGTTATAAACATTACTTCTTGAGGGAGTTGCCGGAGAAATATCACAGCATGATCGATGTCGCCGGCTTTGGGCCTGGAGAGCGGCTGGTATTCGAGCCGTACACGCGGGAGATCTTCGAGCGGACGCATCGCTGGATGGAACAAGAAAAACTCTTTCCAGAATCTGAAGTCGGCACGCGGGATTACGACAGCTCGGTCACCATCCACGGCTAATTCAGCGCGCGCAGCTGGGAGGTTGAGTTATGGGACAAATCGTCGCCTCGATGGTCTCCTGCCATGCACCGGCGCTTTTTCTGCGCCAGCCGGGCGAGGACCCCGCCCAACTCGAAGCGACGATAGAAGCGATGCGCCGGCTTGGGCGCGTGCTCGACGATACGAGGCCGGACGCACTCATCGTCGTCGGCCTTGATCATCTCGAAGCTTTTTCACTCGATGTTTCACCTGCCTTCGCGGTCGTCGTAGGATCGCAAGTCACCGGCTCATTCGGGCGCAAACAGTACCGGGAGAGCGTGCACCAAGAGCTGGCGCGCGCCATTCTTGAAGGCTGCCTCAAGCGCGACTTTGACATGGCCTTTTGTCACAAGGCGTTCATGGGCCATGCCTTTGTCGTACCTTTCGAGTTCATCCTCGAAGAGCGGCAGATTCCCATCGTCCCGTTGTTCGTTAACGTGTATGTGCCGCCATTGCCGCAGCCGCACCGCGCCTATCAACTGGGGCGCTTGATCGCCGAAATTGTCGCTCAACGGGGCGAGCGGGTAGGCCTGTTGGCCAGTGGCGGCATGTCCCACTATCCCGGAACCGAGAAGTACGGCTATCCCGATTTCGCTTTCGATCGCTATCTCTTGGGCGTCATGGAGCGCGGCGAGCAGTCTTCGCTGTTGAGTCTGACCTCGGAGAAGCTGGACGAAACCGGCGAAACCGAATTGCTAACATGGTATGTAGTCTTCGGCGCCATGGGCAACCAGCGTGCCGAGGTTCTGTCCTATCAGCCCACCTGGCACCATGGTCTCGGCGTAATCAACTTTCCGCTCACACCGCCGCTCGAAGGACCGCCGCGCGTGGACGCGCTGCCAAAACCCGGTGAAACTATATCTGACTATCGTTACTACAAATTCCCCGAGCCCGAATCCTACAATCTCAATCGACTGCTGTACGCGCTGCGCATGAGCGCGGATGAGAGACAGCGGTTTATGCGGGGTATGGACGCGATGATTGCCGAATATCAGCTTCGCCCCGATGAAATCGCCGCGCTGAAAACTCTGGAACCGCTCACGGTAGCCAAAGCCGGCGCGCACCCGATTCTCGCCTGGACCGCGATGCACCTGGTCGCCGCCGACATTCGCGCACGGAGCGGAGAATCGCCGGCGTAGAAATTATCTTCGAGTTAGTGTGGTGTCTCCGAAATTCGCCATGCCGGACGAGAACCGAGCACGCTGTCGTTGGCGGTCAAATGACGGCTATATGCTCAAAGCGGTCGAAAAGGTTGGGCTGGAAAAGGAGAAAGTTTCGTTCGTGCAATTCGACACCGCCGGGCAACCTGAGCGGACTATGCGGTGCTGGGGCAACAGGCCGCGGCCACTATTTTGACGGGTACGAGCGTGCACGATAACAATAAGCCGTAAACTGGGAGGGTTTTGCTATGAGAAAGCTCGCCGTCACGGTCTTCGTCGGACTGGTAATTTCTTTGGGGCGGATCGAGTACGGATTTTCTCAGTCCCCGTTTTATGAAGGCAAAACAATCACGATCGTACTCGGAACTGCCGCCGGCGGTCTTGGAGACCTGCGGACAAAGGCGCTTGTCGCTGTGCTCCGCAAGCACATTCCGGGCAATCCCGCTATCGTCATTGAGTACATGCCCGGCGGCGGCGGCCGAAAAGCGGCAAACCACATGTTCAAACACGCGCGCCCTGACGGATTGACGATCGGCGCGATGCTCGCTGCTTTCGTGCCGACGGCCTTTCTCGACGTCGGCGTTCTCTATGATCTCGACAAAATGATCTATCTGGGAGCCATTCAGAGCGGCGTCTCACATGTTTTTTTACGCGCAAAGGAGCAGGGCTCGATATTTTGGACAAGCTGCGCGCGGCCTCAGGCATACGGATCGGAGCCCCTTCGGTGGGGCACATCACATATTCCGGCGGTCGCATCTTCGCGTATATTCTCGGTTTGAAAGAGCCAAAGTTCGTCTCCGGATACGGCGGTCCCGAGCTGGACATTGCAACGTTACGGGGCGAGGTCGACGGTCGGGCACAATCCGCAGATGCGGTCGTCGAGCAAAACGACAACTGGGTCGAGAAAGGACTCATCGATCTCCATACCATTATCGAGGTTCCGAAAGGGAAAAAACATACGCATCCGACGCTTGCTCGACTTCCCGACCTCGAGAACTTTGCTAAATCGGACAGGGAGCGGAAACTCATCGCGTTGTACCGGGCGTTCCGAATGGCCGGCCCACCACTCATCCTTCCGCCAGGAACACCCAAACAGCAGATACAGATCCTGCAATTAGCCGTGCGGAAGACTTTTGAAGACCCGGAGTATCCTAAAGAGCAGAAGAAGCTCACCGGCGAAAATTCGATACCGCTGATGCCGGAAGCATTTGAGAAGCTCGTCCGCGAAGTGCCCCGCGAGCCCGAGATCATAGACCTATTCAAGAAGCTATCTGGCGCGGGCTCCTTGCCGCCGCGGT
>DATBLC010000092.1:0-4083 GCA_036555515.1 Binatia bacterium | reverse complement strand
ACGGCAAGCCGCTGAAGCAATGGGTGCGCTCGGAGCGGCTCGCCGCGTTGCATTCGAGAGCAAATGATTAGAAATTCGCTCAGCCACGCCAAACGCGTAAAGCAGGACGAAATCTCGATAGAGATCCTCACCACGAAGGAGCACACGACGGGTTCGAATTTTATGTTCTTAAGCTTCGTGAACTTCGTGCCTTCGTGGTGAAATTTTCTGCTTCCTCACTTCACGTGCTTCGTGGTTTGGTGGTCTTTGTCAAACACCGGAGTTACGCAAAAATTCAACCATGATGTCCGCGCAGGTTTCCGGCGCTTCGACGTGAGGCAGGTGCCCAGAATTGGCGAGGGTCACGAATCGAGATTGCGCAATGCCCTCGTGATAGGCTTTGCCATGCGCCGTGGTCACGATGCCATCGCGCTCACCCCATAGGACCAGCGTCGGCAGCTGGATACGCTGCAAGTAGCGCCGCAAGCTGCGATTGTCGGGGAATTGCCAGGCGAAACGCGCCAACGCGCGCCTGGCGAGGATCGTGCTTTCAATGGCTTCGGCTTTGGGTGTGTTCGGTATCGTTTCAAACGCCAGCAGCGAGGCTGGATCGCCAAACATCGCCTGGCGCATCGCCCCGGGATCGAGGCTCAAAATATCCGCCGCCGGCGCTTCGGTTAAGCGCAATCCCAATGCATCGATGAGGATCAAACTTTTCAGTGTATGGCTGTAACGTATCGCCCATTCAGCCGCGATCCAGCCGCCGAAAGAAGCGCCGACAAGCGATGGGCAATCGAGGCGAATCGCTGCACAGAGATCGAGATAGTGAAAGAGCAAATCCTCCATCTCCTCGAATTCATCGAAATCGTCTTCCGACCCAGAGAAACCTGGATGAATCGGCACCAGGACTTCGAAATGCGCGGCAAGCCGCTCGTGCAGCGGCAGCCACGACGGGCAAAAGGAATCGTGCAAATACAATAGCGGCCGGCCGGCGCCGCCGCGATACAGGCGCACGCTGCGCGCCCCAACTTTTACGGTTTCTTCTTTACAGGTCATCGTCACAGTCTCTCATCTTTGTATCATGATCCGCGCACCCTCATTGATGTCATGGCGAGCGACAGGCTGTGTGAACACTCATTAGGAGCCCTTCGACGAGGCTCAGGGCGAACGGTTAAAGGCTTGATTTGCAAGTCTCCATCTGTTCGTGGTTAGCCGAGTCACACCATGAACGGAGTTTTCACAGTATGGCAAAGGGAATCATTCGCATATTTAGGCCGGCGTCACGTCTAGGTTGATATCCCGCAATTTTGGCATGACGTTCTCGGCAAACAGCCGCATGCTCTTCTCGGTATATTCACGCGGCGCATTGCCCACGGAGAAATTCGCGATCAGCAGGCCAAAGCCGACTCTCTTCGCGTAATCTTCAAGCCGCTGGCGCACGCTTTCCGGGCTGCCGACGACAACATAACCCGCCTTATCCACTTCGTCCCAGGTCGAGAGATTGGACGGCCGTGATTGCAGGCGCCGCTGCATTATCCCGAGGACGCTCTTCATCGAGGTGTGTCCGGGCGGCAGGGCGTACTCCGGCGTGGTCTTCAATAAATTGCGCGCGTAATACCAGTAATGCGGTTCATATTCCCGGCGCGCTTGTTGGTCGGTTTCAGCGACATAGATGCCGATGCCCCAACCGATTTGCCCGTGGCGCACGGTGTATCCCGCCTTATCGCAGCACTCGGAAAAATATTCCGCCGCCTGGCGGCGCAACTCAAACGGCGCGAGAGTCGGCAGGACCATATAAGTGTATTTCTGCCGCGCCACCCACTCCATAGTTTCGGAACTGCCCGAACCCGGGATCCAGATCGGCGGGTGGGGTTTCTGATAGGGCCGCGGCCAGATATTGACGTAGCGAAAACGATAATGGTTGCCGTCCCAACTAAACGGTCCTTCGCTGGTCCACGCTTTGATGATCAGATCATGGGCTTCGTGAAAGCGCTCGCGCGCATGGGTCGGGTTGATCCTATACGAGAAGTATTCCATGCCGGTGCCCACGACCATTCCCGAAATGACTCGGCCTTTGGTGATCACGTCGAGCATGGCGATCTCTTCCGCCACCCGCTGCGGATGATCGTAAAGCGGCAAAACGTTGCCGAGGATAACCAGTTTCGCGCGCTGCGTGCGCCGCGCCAGGCAGGCGGCCATGATGTTGGGCGAGGGCATGCCGCCATAGGCGGTCTGATGGTGTTCGTTGACACAGACGCCGTCGAAGCCCAGCTGGTCCGCCAGCTCCAGCTCGTCGAGATAGCGGTTATATAAAGGATGGCCCAATTCAGGATCATAAAGCGAATTCGGGCAGACGACCCAGGCGGTATTATGCGACTGAGAAAAATCCGCCGGCAGATGCGCCCAGGGCATCAGATGAAAACAGTAAATTTGCATAACGACCCTGATTGACGATTTGAACTTTTTGAGCTCGTCCAGTCATTCCTGGCTTCCAGTCGGCCTTCTTAGCTCCATATCGATATCCGGCGCGAGGGTCAAATCAAAGACTTCCTGAATCTCAGCCTGGCGACAGAGGATCTGGGAGTAGGAGCGGCCCAGGCTCTTAGCCGCACCTTTTTGCAGGCGATCTTTCATTTAGATCCTGCTGGAAAAAGGCCTATTCCAAAAAATAGGAAAAATGTTTCGCTCACAGACGCGATTTAACGCACGATCGGAACTCGTTTGATGATTTCCTTCATACCTAATCTTCATGAATCTGGGGCTTACTCAGTAGAATTTATTCTTTTTGGCCGGCCTACGACGAAGGTGATCTCTTTGTCGCGTAAAGGAGTCTACTGTTGACCATTAATGACACGTTGCGACGCCTTCACGCTGCTCGGAATGACTCCAGGGTGACGCTCGCATTGCGCAGTAGCTATCAATATAGCGGCAATGGTTTTGGAGCCTGGTTGGCGCAGAACGTTGTGACCGCGTCAGATTTGCTCTCGGGAGGGTAAAACAACAATCGACAGCGGGCGCGGTCCGACCCGTGGCTGGTTTTCCTCAGGGAAATGGTTTTCAGAATTATTTCTTACTCGGCGCGCCCTCTTGCGCAGCGGCCGTGGGATTTCTTGGGTGAATGAAATGAAGACAAACTACGAGCGCAACCTCCAGAATCGTGAGCAGTGCAAGCTCGATCATCGAATTCTGGAAAAGCGCGTCATTCTCTTTCATCAATTTTGGCATTTCCGCCATGAGGACGATGATCCGGCGGGTCACGGCGATCAGTCCCACGACTAAGAAGGGTCCTGGTTGTAGGATATGTTGGCGAAACGAGATCTGGACGGTGTATAAGATCTCAACAAAAATGATAATCAAAAGAACTCTGTCAAGCAGCAGCACAATATTTTCAGAAAGACTTCCCGCCAAAATATACTGGCTAAAAAGGACGATTTCGGCGACGAGCAATGTCGCGGCGACGCAGGCGAGGAGAAGGCCAAGGCCGATATAGATGACATCCTCGATTCGGCTAAACGCCAGCGAGACCCATTCGCGTACCGGGGCTTTAACGGCGGGGATGGCGGTCTCCTTTGCAAATGATGTGTTCGCTCGCAACCAGTTTGCAGCTGAAAATAAAGATCTCTGTTTCATATGGTAGGCGACTCAACACGACGCAGGTCGCTCGGTTTCCAATCAAATTCTCGATCCTCCCATCGACGAAGAACTAACCCTCTCTGGGTTATCAAAGTACGTGCCACATTAAACGAAGCGAATTTTTTCTTTAAAGCCTTTTAGATTCTGAGCCACATGCTTACGACTGTAGGTAAAATCCCCACAGATCTCTGCTCGAGATAGCGAAATAAGGACATTCGAGTTAGTGGCAATACCGCTCTTGGGGCGAACGGGATAGCGGCGAAAGCGAGGAAAGAAGGAAGAAAAAAGGAGAGGATTCCACATTTACTAATGAGTTCGTTATTTAGAGACTATGTCGCCAGTGTGCGACCGAGAGGCGAGCCCTTCCGATCGCGGTCAATGGTTCTCTGCCTTGCCGGCCACCACCCCGTCCTCTCCATAGGTGGAAATGCCCGCCGGCAGGGCCTGAAAACAACCTTTGCGCTCCTGTGC
>DATBLC010000091.1:0-44903 GCA_036555515.1 Binatia bacterium | reverse complement strand
CCGGCGGGCATTTCCACCTATGGAGAGGACGGGGTGGTGGCCGGCAAGGCAGAGAACCATTGACCGCGATCGGAAGGGCTCGCCTCTCGGTCGCACACTAGCGACATAGTCTCTAAATAACGAACTCATTAGTAGATCCCTCGCATTCGCTCGGGATGACGGGCCGCGGCTCCTCAGCTTCCGAAATGAACCCTTAGGTAATCCCGTAATGCGTCCCTCGTGCTGTCGAAGGCGAGCTCATCCCAAGGAATTTCGGTCGGCTTGAATACCTGTGCCTCGACCGACTCGTCTGCGGCGGTCAGCGTGCCACTGACAACCTCGGCCGTGTAAACAACGATTATATTGGGCGAGCGCGGATAAGAATAAACGTTAAGTAGCGAACCCAGTTTCACGTCTAAGTTCGATTCTTCTTTAGTTTCTCGAATGGCCGCGTCATGAACGGCCTCGCCGCGATCGACGTAGCCGCCAGGAAATACCCATTTGCCGATTGCTGGCTCAACCCCCCGTTTGAGTAAAACTATCCCGCCGTCCAACTTGAAAACGGTTCCCGCGACGACCTTGGGATCCTGGTAGAAAATAAACGAGCATACTTGGCAGACCAGGCGTTTCGGCTCATTGGCCTTCACGACCCGCTTATCGAGACCGCCGCCGCAGCGCGGGCAATAGCGAAACTCGACATGGCCATGGGCATGGTGGAGGTGATGATGATCGACTGGCATACGACATTCTTAACGCACATTACGTTGAAACGAAAGAGCATTTCTGCAATCGTTACAGTATGCTTCGCGTCGTAATTTTTGATTTCAATGGGATCATCGTCGACGACGAACCGATTCATTTCAAGCTGTTCCAAAAGGTCTTGGGTGAAGAAAATATTGTCCTCACCGAAGAAGCTTACTACGCCCGCTATCTAGGCTTTGACGACCGTGGGGCTTTTTCCGCCAGCTACCACGACAATAACCGGGAACTAAGCGACACCAAGCTCGCCGAGCTGATCGACAGAAAGGCTGTCTACTATCAGGAAGCGATTCGGAATCATGTAGCGATCTTCCCGGGAGTTATGAGCTTGATTCTCGGCCTGACGGGGCGCCTTCCGCTCGCTGTAGCCTCGGGCGCATTAAGGCAGGAGATCGAAACTATTCTGGCCACCGCCGGGGTGCTGAAATATTTTCAGGCCATCATCAGCGCCGAAGACGTAAACCACGGCAAGCCGGAGCCGGAGATTTTTCTCAAAGCGCTGGCCCAACTCAACGCTATAGCTGACGAAGGAGATCCCATCAAGCCCGCCGAATGCGTCGTCATCGAAGATTCAAGGGAAGGCATCAAAGGCGCGCGCCGCGCCGGTATGAAATGCCTGGCGGTGACCAATTCCCATCCCGCCGAGCTGCTCGGCGAAGCCGATGCCGTCGTTAAAAGTCTAGAAGAAATCGATCTCAAATTCCTGCAAGAAATATGCGGCTAGGCCAGCGCTCAATTGGGAGCGACCTCCTTAATCCGGTCCTCCATTCATAGCGTGATCCCCTGGCCGCCGTTTTTTAGGGTTAATTTTTTTGTCCAGCTCTATCTTGTTCTTCGCCACCTGTGCGAATATATTTCGGGAAATCCGACTATTGTCGTCGAATTCATCGATGGTGGAGGAGGGCGAAGGGCGGTGAACCATGCGTACCGTTCGGCGCAACCCGACGGGCTCACCGTGAGAGCCCTGAGCCGTTCGATCATTGGGCGGCATGCGAGGCACGTTACCGTCCAAGAGGAGAAGCGATATGAAGATGGTTTTGGCTAATATCGGATTGTGCGGTTTGGTCGTAGCACTGTTTCCTCTGGCCGCCTGGGCGGCCGCTTCGAGCCCGCTGTCCTTCGACGAGAGGGCGGTAGCCGATTTTTATCAGCGGAGGTCCGTTCGAATCATCGTTGGCCATGGCGCCGGCGGCGGGTTCGACACCTACTCGCGCGTAATTGCGCGCCATCTTGGCAAGCATATCCCCGGAAAACCCAGCATCATCGTGATGAATATGCCTGGCGCTGGTGGTCTGGTTGCCGCGAGTCACATTTACAAGCAGGCGCCGAAGGACGGTACAGTGATTGGCAATGTCATCGGCGGAATCGCGAGATCACAGTTGTTAGGCCTCCAGGGAGTCCAGTTTGACGCAGGAAAGTTCAACTACCTGGGCGCGCCGAACGGCGAGAATTCGGTGCTCATGGTGACCAGGGCTTCTGGGATCACCAGATTCGATCAGCTACTGGAATCGGCCGGCAGAGTGGTGGCCCTCGGAGACGCAGGCATTGCCACCACGAATCATACGGCCGCATTGCTTACTCGAGATGTCCTCGGTGCCAATATAAAAGTATTGACCGGTTACGGCACCACGGCCGCGGTGGAGTTGGCGATGGAGCAGCGCGAAGTGGACGGCCAGTTCAACGACTGGGCGTCGAACAAGGCGCGGACGCCGGCGAAATTTGAGAGCGAAGAGTGGTTGCTCATCGGACAACTCACAGACAAGCCGATCAAGGGTCTGCCGCGGCAGAACGTCCCGCTGATCCTGAACTACGCGAAGACAAACGATCAGCGGGAGTTGCTCCGCTTCGGGATCATCGTGCCCAACCAGTTCACGCGGCCCTACTTCCTGGCACCCGGAGTTCCCGCTGATCGCGTGGCGGCCATCAGGACCGCTTTTGCCAACACGTTGGCGGATACGGAATTCTTGGCCGAGGCCGATAGAGTGAGGCTGGACATCAGCCCCGTGGGTGCGTCTGAACTTCAAAAACTCGTCACCAACTACCTGGCGATGCCGGCTCATATCAAAGACAAACTGGGGAAGGTTCTGCCGCAGAGCTAACTAAGCCTGCAATACTCGCGTGCCCCGGTTGTCTGATCTCGCCGCAAAGATCGCCTTTTGCATGGCGCATCTCGGAGCCCTCGGCCCCGGCAACTTCACAGCTCCACTTTCCTGCGCGTAGTGGCGTGACTGGCGCTCGGAAATGTGATAGCTAGCTTAGCTAGCCTGGGAGCGTCTCGTCATGTATTCGTTCGCGCGTCGCAGCCTAGTGGTAAATAGAGTTTTGGCGGGAAAGTCTGTTCAAGATACCCTTTAACGCGGATTCCGCAGTTGCCGTCGATAGCGTAGCGCAAGGTGCAACCCTTCCGTAGCGAAGTCGATGGGTTACTGCCTCTAAGCAAAGATCGATCAGTGATGCGGTGAGAGCCAGTTCAGCCTGATAACGAGGAAACGCCAAAGTGCAAAATGACTGTGAAATTTTACAGTTGGACGCCTTCGCTACTTCAGGGTTCCACCTCGCTTGCCCTCTCCTCAGTCTCACAGCGGAATCCGGGTTTAACAGTCCCTAGAGGGCTTGTTTAGGCGCGGCACAATACCGCGAGGGCTGGGGGATGTGGACCAGGCAACGCGCATTCCATCCTGGAGGCGCCAAATATTTTCGGAGGTTGCGATGATCAAGCATGTCGTTCTCGTCAAGGTTAAGCCCGGCACCGCCCAGGAAAAGATTGACGCGATGGTAGCGGGCTACAACTCTATGAAAAACGCCGTACCGGAGCTCGTGAGCTGGTCGATGGGGCCGAATTTGCGCGGCGACGGCGAGTACAGCCACGCCATGGTTGCGGTCGTCGAGGACGTGGAGGCCTTGCAACGCTATGTGGAACATCCTCTCCACCAGAAAGTGTCAGCGGAACTCGGTCGTCCAATTTTTGAGACGCGGGTTATCGGCGACTATGAGTTCGATCCCGAAAGCGAGCAGTGGGAGCCCCAGGTCAAAACGGTGTGGACGGAACTGATAGATACGGTGCGGCCGGGGCACACGGCGCTCATGGTCATCGACGTGCAGAACGATTTCTGCGCTCCAGGCGGGGCCAGGATGAAAGGTGATCTTACTACAATCGAATCAATGAAGGAGCCCACACGACGGATGGTGGAGATGGCCAGGGTGATTGGTGTGCCCGTGGTCTACACTCAGACGCAGAACGACGCGGAGCACGACAACGGGCCAATCCTCGCCCGCCGGCAGAGAGTTGGGCTCGGCGGGGCCAAGTACACGATCCCGGGAACCTGGGGGTGGGAGATCAGCGAGTTTATCGTGCCGCGTCCCGGCGAGGTGTCGATCCCAAAGTGGCACCACAGTGGCTTTACCAATCCCAAGCTGGACGCCACTCTTAGAAGGTTGGGCGCTAAGACTTTGCTGTTTACTGGCATCGCCACCAACGGCTGCGTCGAGGCCACGGTGCGGGACGCTTTCGCGCGCGGATATTATGCCGTGGTACTAGAGGACTGCGTGGGTGCGTACGACCTTGACCTTCAACGCTACTCGCTCAAGAACATGGCTACTCACTTTGCATTGATTAGTTCGTCCCAAGAGGTCCAAAAGGCTTGGGCCCAGGTGCCGGCCATTGCTCGCTAGCGCGAGGGCGCGCTAGCGGCGAGAGGTTAATCCGGATTCCGCAGTTAGACCGAGGAGACGGCACGCGAGGTGGAACCCTGGAGTAGCGAAGGCGTCTAACCGTAAAATTTCAAAGTCATTTTGCGCTTTCGCACTTCGTCGTTTCGAGCTTTAACGTGCCGTCGAAGCACCGCTGCTCGATGTCCGCCCAGAGGCAGAAACCCATCGACTTCGCTACGGAAGGGTTGCGCCTCGCGCTTCCTGTCGAGCGCAACTGCGGAATCCGGGGTTAATCCAAACCAGTTGAAGATACCGCGGTGCAGCGATCTTCGGGCTTTATTTTGCTCCCGAGGACTGCTTGGCGTAATCCACCATGCCTTGAAAGTCCACCACAACGACTGTTTCGTTTCCGACTACCCACGCATCATGTCCCGTCGGGAAGAGTGAAACATCTCCTGGTTTGCACTCAAATTCACTGCCGTCATCCATAATGACTTTTAGGGTTCCCGCAACGTGGTACTGGTAGTGAGGCGCTTCGCAACTCTTGGTCTTGACCAGTGGTTGAACCGACGTAGACCACTTCCATCCTGGCTCGAAGACTGCGCGGCCGATCATCGCCCCGCCAATCTTGACCAGCTCGACTTTTCCTTTAGGAAAACTTCTGACTTCTTCGGGTTGGTTGAAACTCTTCACCTCTGCTTTTTCCGCGACGCTTGTCATACTATTTCCCTCCTTTCTGTTGCCGAACGAATGAACTAGCGGTCAGATCCGCTCTTGGCTCTTGCGAAATTCTTCTTCCTCAATCTGCCGCGCCCTCCGGCATTTTTTACTCCGCGCCTCTACCCTTGCCCTTTTCATGAGACACGCCGAGCCGAACCACAATGGGATCGATAACCTATCCCCTTCCTGCACACCTAAGGTGCGAGGCATTCGCCCATTGTTCGTCATTTCGTCGGCTCGCGGCCGACATATCAGGGCATAGTGAACACGATCAGTTGGTCCGTCACCCCACCTGCTCCAGGCTTCAACGATCCGGCGGCGAGGTAGACATTTCCGCCCGTCGTTGCAGCGGCGGTGCCGTGTCGGCCTCCAGGCATTGGAGCGAGCGTCTTCCAGCTTTTTGCTTTCGGATCATAGGCCTCATTCTCGGCGAACGTGTTGGGCGCTAGTTCGCCGCCCAACACCAGAACCAGTCCCCGGTAAAGCGTATAGGCGAGCCCGCTACGCGCGGTCGGCAGCGGCGGACCCGAGGTCCAGGAATTCGTTGCCGGGTCATAGATGTCGTGCAAATCGGTTTTGTCGGTAGACGCGCCGAAGCGCCCACCGACGGCATGGAGTTTCCCTTCAGCGGCGACCAGCGCCAAGTGGTCGCGCGCCTTGGGCAGTGGAGCGCGCTCGCTCCAAGCGTTGCTCGCGGGATCATAGATCTGATGCGTGGCGACCGTCTGGCCGGCGGGCGTGCGTCCGCCAACCGCGTGAATCTTGCCGTCGAGAACAGTCACGGCGACCGAACCAAGGCCGGCCTTGAGCGGGCTCAGGGAACGCCAGCTGTCCGCTGCCGGGTCGTATTCAAGAACGTGGGGTTGCCCATCCTTATGGACGGACGCGACGAAGCCGCCCACCGCGTAGATTTTGCCGTTCAGGACCGCGGCGCCGATATGGTCTAGCCCGTACGGCAGCGGGGCGCGCGTGCGCCAGCGATCAGTGGCCGGATCGTATTCATCGTGGTAGGTCCCCGCCACACCCTTGACGCCGCCGCCGATTACGTGGACTTTTCCGCCGACGGCCGCAAGCGCCACTTCGTTGCGCGCCAGAGGAATCGGTGCCTTCATCGTCCAGCTTCCCTGCGATTGCGCATGAGCAGTAGCCGACACGGCACCGAATGCCGCGAAGAGCGCGGTGAATCGTAAAACCTTCAAGGACATACGGTTCATGATTTCCTCCCGTCTGGTCTCAACTGGTTCCAATCCGACACTATCCTTTGCCGCTATCGCCCGCTTCGCAAACCCGCCTTGATCGCGGATCGCGACAGATTTCCGATCCTCACTTATTCGACCACCGTGAGCGCGGTTTGCGAAAGTCCTCCTGTCCGGCCTGACCTATAGCCTTTTATTCCAAATACCCGGACGCAATCAAGTTGCAAGAGATTGACCACGGGAGCGATGGAGCGAGACAGCGCTCCATCTGACTGTTTGCGGGCAAGATAGTCATGATATCGAAGTCCGATGCCAGAGTTGACTTGACACGCGCGAGTATTAGGAGTTGAATCGGGCCGTCAAAAAAAGGAAGGAGAGAATCCGATGGAGACCAGGCTTCGGACGCTGGTAGTTGGCCTTGTATTTTTGGCGGCTCCGGTTTCGGCCGGGTCCGTGGAAGATTTTTATAAAGGAAAAACGATACGGATTGTCGTCGGCTATGGACCCGGTGGCGCGACCGACACCAACGCTCGGCTGTTGCAGAGGGTCTTATCGAAGCATATTCCCGGCAATCCGAACATCGTGGTGGAGAACAAGCCGGGTGGAGGTAGCATGCTCGCGGCCAATTCGGTGTACGCCGCGGAGCCGACGGACGGGACGGTAATCGCTGCGTTCGCGAGCGATCTCGCCCTTCAGCAAGCGATGGGTGCGACGGGGGTGCGGTTCGACGCGGCAAAGTATCAGTGGATCGGTAGCGCTTTCGACACGTCGGCCATGTGCGCGGTTCGTCTGGATGCGGGTGTGACACACCTCGATGATGTCATGGGTGAAAGGGGCAAAGAGGTGGTTCTGTCGAGCTTCGGCAAGGGCGGGCTGTCGCATATTCCGGCGGTGGTCTTCAATGCGGTATTCGGGACCAAGTTCAAGGTCGTCACCGGGTATCCGAGCGGCGCCGCGCAGCGTCTGGCAGTGAAAAACAACGAGGCTCAGGGGTTCTGTACGACGTTCCAAACGGTAAAGAGCACTGAGGCCGCTATGTTTGACGGGCCAGCGGCCTGCTGCAAGGTGCTCGTCGTAGCCGGATCAGAGCCGGAGGAACATCGCTTTTTGAAGGGCGTGGTGGCGGCGGAGAAATTGGCGGAGAAGTTGGGCAAGAGCAGTAATGATATTGCCATGCTGCGCGCGATGAACGCGCCGAATCGAATCAGTTTGCCCCAGGCGATGGCACCGGGAGTTCCGAAAGAGCGGGTAGATGCGATCCGGCGAGCTTACACGAAGTCCTACACCGATCCGGACCTTCAAGCGGCAGCGGCGAAGATGAACATGGATATCCAACCAAAGACCGGAGAACAGGTGACCCAGATCGTTCAAGAATTGTTGCAGACGCCGAAAGCAGTGCTTGCGAGAATGGCGCAACTGGTACAGTAGCGGCAAATGGTTACTCGACCAGTTGAGATCGCCAACTCGAGTTGGCAGGGATACGGGCGAGCAGCCAGAAATCGCAGACGGGTACGGGGATCGAATTGAAGCCGTAGTCTACAAAGAAGGAGGCACAGATGGCGAAGAAGAGTTGGGTTTTCACAGCTAGTCTCATGTTGTTAGCGGCTCCGGCTTTTGCCGACCCGGTTGAGGAGTTCTATAGAGGCAAGACGGTACGCATCGTCGTCGGATTCGGCCCCGGAGGGGCGACCGATACCATCTCCAGACTCCTCCAGCGCGCACTCTCCAAGCATATTCCGGGTCATCCCGCGGTGGTCGTGGAAAACAAGCCGGGCGGCGGCAGCATGCTAGCGCTCAACACCGTCTACAACGCGGAGCCCAAAGACGGCACGGTGATCGTTGGTTTTAATCAGGACCTGATCCGATCTCAGGCCCTTGGCGCGCCGGGCGTACGTTTTGACGCGAGAAAACTCCATTGGATCGCCACTACAGACGACAGCATGGGCATCTGCGCCGCTCGGACGGATTCCGGCATTTCTAAGATTCAGGACATCATGAGCGGCAAGGAGCTGGTCGTTTCCAGTTTTGGAAAAGGCACGCTCTCTTACGACCCTCCGGCCGTCATAAAGGCCGCGCTTGGAGCGAATTTCAAGATCGTCACAGGCTACCAGAGCGGCGCCGCCCAGCGTCTGGCGGTCAAGAACGGCGAGGTCCAGGGCTTTTGTACCTCTCTCGACCCCATGACCGCATCTGCGCGAGAATTACTCGAGGGCAGCAAACCGATAACCAAGATCATAATCGTGACGGGATCCAAGACGCCCGACAGTCCGTTTACCAGGGGCGTGCCGGCGGCGGAGACATTGGCTAAGACCGATGAGGCAAAAAAGCTTCTTAGAGCCATTCATCTGGGGTTCACGATCACCATTCCATATGCCTTCGCTCCCGGGGTGCCGAAGGATCGCGTTCAGGCAATGCAGACAGCATTCGCCAAAACGTTCAAGGACCCGGAGTTCCTCGCCCTCGCTGAGAAAGCGCAGCAGACAATCAGGCCGAAGACCGGCGATCAAGTCGCCCGTATAGCCGAGGAGATGCTCGATTTGCCAGCCGCGCTGGCCGAAAAACTTAAGACTATCCTCCAGTAGTCTTGAGCCCTAGCGCGGCGTTGTCAGTGCGCCTGAGGCCGCGCGGCCGAAGCGCCAAAACAGAAGAGGCCTAGAACCATGTTGGAAGCGTTCGTCGCAGGCCTAACGGACGTATTCGTCTATTCGACTTTCATGCTCATGTTGCTCGGCATTGCCGTCGGCTTCGTCGTCGGCATTCTGCCTGGTATCGGCAGCCCAGGGGCGATGGCGATTATGCTGCCTTTCATTTTCGCCATGACGCCCGTCGAGGCTTTTGCCTTCCTCCTCGGTATGTACTCGGTTACAGCGACCACCGGCGATATTACTTCGATCCTGTTCGGCGTGCCCGGTGAGGTCGTCTCCACGGCGACAATCATTGACGGGCACCCGATGGCGAAACAGGGCGAAGCGGGACGAGCTTTGGGAGCGGCGCTCATGAGCTCTCTCGTCGGCGCTATCATCGGCGCGTTCGCGCTCGCCGCGGCGATTCCCATCGTCACGCCGCTAGTGTTGTCCTTCAAATCCCCTGAGTTTCTCGGCCTTGCGCTTCTGGGCATTGCCTTCCTTGCCGCGTTGAGCGGGGAAGACAAGCTCAAAGGGGTGCTGGCCGGCGGGTTGGGGCTGGTACTGGCGATGGTCGGACTAGACCCCCAGGAAAACATCGAGCGTTATACCTTCGGTCTGATCGGGCTGTGGGAGGGGGTGGGACTGGTCGCGGCTGCAGTCGGCCTTTTCGCCATCCCGGAGATCGTCGAGCTGTGGGTTAAAGGCACAAGCATTGCGCAAAACCAAGTCGGACAGCTTGGCGGCGTATGGCAGGGAATCAAGGATACGTTTATTCATCTAGGAATCACTTTCCGCTGCAGCATGATCGGGACTTTCTTCGGTCTGGTGCCAGGCGTAAGCGCCGCGCTCTCGCAGTGGGTCTCCTACGGCCACGCCGTGCAGAGCGCTTCCGACAAGAGCCGCTTTGGCAGGGGCGACGTTCGCGGCGTACTGGGGCCGGGAGCGGCGAACAATTCCGGCATCGGCGCGGCGATGATTCCAACGGTCGCCTTCGGCGTGCCCGGCAGCGCCACCACCGCCATCTTGTTAGGCGCGTTCCTGATTCAAGGACTGCAGCCTGGACCCAAGATGCTGACGGAGAAATTAAGTCTGGTTTTCTCCATGGTATGGCTGATCGTCGTATCAAACATCATCACCGTAAGCCTGTGCCTGCTTTTCCTCAGCCAGTTGGCCAAGATCACTCTCATAAGGGGGGCGCTGCTGATCCCGACACTACTCGTGTTGGTATTTCTCGGCGGCTATGCGGACACCAACTCGTACCTCGCCATGGCGATCACGCTCGTCTTTGGTGTCCTCGGCCTGATTATGGTGCATCATGGCTGGCCGCGCCCACCGCTCGTCCTGGGACTAGTCCTGGGACCCCTGATCGAGCGCAACCTTTTCATCTCGTACGAGATCTACGGTTTTGGCTTCCTATCAAGGCCAATTGTGTTGGTGATTCTCGTGATCGCGCTAGCGGTGCTGTTCGGGCCAAACCTCCAAGAAATGATTGCCAGGCGCAATGAGCAAAAGGAGAGCGCGCTTGTCGCGAACCAGAAATGACGTACTGATCAGTGCTTTTCTGGTGCTGCTGCTGGTCTGGGTTGTTTGGGAGGCGCGCAATTGGCCCTTTCGCACGCGACTTTTCCCCTGGTCGATCGGCATCCCGGTACTCGGACTGGCGCTGATCCAGTTTGGAGTTGCGTCTTGGAAGGCATTTCGCCGACAGGACTTGGAAGTCGACCAAGTTCCGGGTGAACCAGATAAAGATGCCGATTCCGAAGCAACACTCGACCCGAAGCTCACGAGCCGGCGCACCTTCTCGATCGCCACTTGGACCATCGTCTTCGCTCTCGGTTTCTGGTTGTTAGGATTCAAAGTCGGCGGTCTGCTGCTGAGCCCCGCTTTCCTCAAATTCCAGGCGCGCGAGAGTTGGAAAATGAGTATCTTTTATGGTTTGGGAGTTTACTTGTTTTTCCTGGCAGGTTTCGAGATGGCTCTGGGATTTCCCTTGCCCCCGGGGATCATCGCGGCGTCGCTTGGGCTTCAGTCTTTTGACTGGTATGTGGTCAACCCGATTCTCAATCTCATTCTGCGGCGATAAGCCGGTGGATGCTTCTTCTGATCGAGCATGGATTCGTTGCCATTGGTTTCCATGCAGAGGTCGCTAGAGTGACAAAGTGATATCGATCGCAATTTCAACGGGCAGGTTTTATACACTCAACTCAGGACCTGATCGTCTCAATACGCGCCTTGACAGGCCCGACGGACTTAGGTACGTCTCACCGGGAGGATATTTCATGGCCGAGAGACTGGTTATCGATGCGGATTCCCATGTCGAAGAGGTCGACGCGACTTGGGACTATCTCGACGAACGCTTCCTCGAAAGAAGGCCACAGACGATCACGCTGGAGAATCGCGCTATTTTCGCCAATCGTAACGCCTGCTGGTACATAGATGGCGATGTCTACCCCAAGGTCGTCGGGCGCGGCGTCACAACCTACGGCACTCCTATTACCAGTGTCTACGCCCACAACAAGGCTTTCAGTCTGGCGAGCCAGGGCATGACTGATCCGGAAGCGCGAGTACGTGATCTGGACCGGCAGGGAATCGCCATTCAAGTCATCTACCATACCATCTTTCTCGAGCCCTTGACCGATGATCCTGAATTCGAGGCGGCCCTTATGCGAAGTTACAACACCTGGATGGCGAAGGCCTGCGCCCAGAGCCCAAAACGGTTGAAGTGGGCAGCTCCTATGCCGCTTCAAAACGTGGCGGCGGCTATCGAGGAATTGGGTCGGGTCAAACAGTTGGGTGCTGTGGCAGCCACTCTATCGGGGACGGTCGGGGATCGAATGCTTCACGACTCTCGCTTCGATCCTTTCTTCGCCGAGGCCGAGCTACTGAACATGCCCGTCAGCGTCCACATCAGTTGGTCCCATCAAGGCTTGCGGCAAAGCGTAGACTCAGTTTACGGAGCCAATTGCGTCAGCGTTAATTTCACCGTGCTCATGGGATTTTTTAGCCTTCTAGGCGCCGTGCTGGATCGCCATCCCGGTTTGAAAGTCGCGTTCTTGGAAGCCGGGAGTGAGTGGGTTCCCTACATGGTGCACCGCATGGACCATTACTACGAAGCGGAAAGAAGATCGGGATGGCCTATTCCCAAGCGTCCCGCGAGCGCTTATCTGAAAGACTGTCAAATCTATTTCACCTGTGAGGCCGAAGAACATCTCTTACCTGAAGTTCTTGAGTTGGTGGGGGAGGATCGCATGATGATCTCGTCGGATATCCCCCACAGCGAAGGAAGAGAGAGCTCCGTCGAGGAGATCCTGGCGCGGCCGGACCTGAGCGAATCCGCTAAGGAAAAGATCCTGGGCTTGAATGCCCAGGCGTTTTATAACCTGTGATGCAGCCGATCCCTGACAGGGACTCCGACCCACTCAAACTTCCGTCCATCAAATTCAATCCCTGTCTATGCCCTGATGGCTTGCTGTAGGATCAGGGTCTCAACCAGGAGTTGCCGATAGTCAGTTTATTGACTCTGGCGCTCGCCAGATGACTCGGAATTTCCAGCAAATCAGGAAAATATTTT
Source organism: Binatia bacterium (assembly GCA_036555515.1). Classification (GTDB taxonomy): domain Bacteria; phylum Desulfobacterota; class Binatia; order UBA9968; family UBA9968; genus DATACQ01. The sequence continues at coordinate 32,400 of DATBLC010000091.1, read as the reverse complement.
TCGCTCACAGAGGCTCGATAACGCACGATCGGAGCATGGTTGAAGCTGTTCATCATCCCAAATTTTCGTGCATTGCGGGTTTTTCAGTGGCCATCAGACGTAAAGATGTGACGCCTAGGCCAATCAAGCGACAGAATCGTCAGCTGCAGCAAATGTGGGAGTGAGGATGATGAGAACGATGTATGTGCGCAAAGCGGTTAGGAATTTCGAAATTACCGGTATGGAGTTCGCTGCGGTCTGACGGTTATTTCCACCGGGCAGCATGTCGGCGGCGAATTGACGACAAATAACACGGCTTCCGCCACGTCCTCCGGCCGTATCATCTTGGAGCGATCTAAATGCTTGACCGGCGGAATCATCGGCGTGTCGACGAAGCCGGGCAGGATCACGCTGACTTTGACGCCGTGCTCCCTTACCTCTTCATAAAGAGACTGAGTAAAACCGATCAAACCGAACTTGGAGGCGGCGTAAACCGCGCCGTCGGCCTCGCCGGTCTTGCCCGATACCGAACCGATATTGATTACCGCGCCATTGCCTTTCTCGATCATACCCGGAACAAACGACTTGGCGAGAATCATCGGCGCGCGCAGATTGAGCCGAAAGGTATGATCCCAGTCTTCTATCTTGCCGCGAATGATCGGCGCGCGCTTGCCCCAGCCAGCGTTATTGACCAGGATATCGATTTCGCCCCATGCTTTGAGGATAGTGTCGGTCAAGCGCTGAATATCTTCATCTCTGGTAAGATCTGCCGGAACAACCAGCGCATCTCCTCCACTCGCGCGGATCGCATTTGCGGCTTCGGCGAGCTGTTGCTCAGTGCGAGCCGAAAGAATCACGCGGCAACCGGCCTGCGCCAGCGCCAGCGCAACAGCGCGTCCGATCCCCCGTCCCGCTCCGGTCACGAGGGCAACTTTGTCTTCGAGACCACTCATGTTTCGCTGTGCAATTGACGCGTATGAGACGAAAATATTACGGTCGTATCAGTTTCCTGTCCGAAGACGGCTTGAACGTTTTGAACGGCTTGAACGACTTGAACAAATTAATCTGTTAGTGAACCGTAGAGCTTTCGTCCTGATCGGGAGGCTGTGATACCGAGGAGCCGTGATGCAAGATCATACGCCAACCCTCCCCGCTCTTTTGAAAAATATTCGTCGTGAGAATGGCGGCGGAATAAGTTTTTCCCTCGATCGAACCACTTAAATTCTCGTAAAGCGTCACCCAGGCAAGCTCGCCGCGAACTTCAATCTTCAGATCGGTCAAGGTAAACCTCATCGACGGAGTATTCTCGAAGATGCGCCGCCAGCTCTGCATAACCGGCCCCCAACCGCGCAGGATGCGCCAGCCTGGATGACCGCATTGAATTTCGGCATCCTTTGCCCACACGGCTTCCATCCGGGCAATATCGAGACTTTCGAATGCCAGGTAAAAGCTATCGTTGGCTTTGGCAACTTCTTGTCTATCATCTTGCATGGTTACCACCGGATCGTGCTTCGTGTTCGTCCGAGCACGAGCACGAAATTCGTGAGGCTTCAGTCCATCAAATAGATGCCAAATCCGAAAAAATCTCAGTCAACGACTTGAACGGTTTGAACGTCTTGAACGATTTGAACAATTCTTCCCCGTTAGTGTTGTGGCTTCGGCGTCACAAACACGAGCGTCACAAGCCGTTGTTGGCTACGATTGGCCACGCCATGGTTTTGTCCTGCGGGAGCTAGAGCGATCTCACCGGGACCCAGCTCCCGCTCTTCATCGCCGACCGTAAATACGCCGCGGCCTTCGAGCACGTAATAAATTTTATCTTCGCGCCCATGGGTGTGCGGGCTCTGTGTTTGGCCGGGTTCGAAACAATAGGTGTCGCAGAAAAACCTCTCGGTCTCGAAGACGCCGTTTTTTTTCATTTTTTCCGGCGAAAATTGCATGGCGTCGGAAAGTTTTTTGAAATTGCTCATGTATCACTCCTCTGCGTGCGCTGTTGCCGATACTACCACAGGGCGTTTGCATGCAAAAGCCACGCGAATTTGTTATCCGTGGGGCATGGATTCGGTTCTCATCCGCTACCACGAAATCGCGCTCAAAAAAGGCAATCGCGCCTATTTCACCGAGTTGCTCAAGCGCAATATTCTCGCCGCCGTCAAAGACCTGGACGCCAAGGAAATCCGCAGCCTGCCCGCCAGGCTGCTCTTGACGTTCAAAAACGAAGTGGCGCCGCAGATTATCAGCCAACGCATCGGCGCGGTCTTCGGCATCGCCAATTTCTCCATCGTCGAACGCACCGCCAAAGACATCGACGCTCTGCGCTTCGCCATCTTAGACGCTTTGGACGGCGCGCGCTTCAATTCTTTCCGGATCGATACCCAGAGAGGCGACAAAACTTTTCCGCTCACCTCACCTGAGATCAATCGCCAATTGGGCGCCGCCGTCAAAGAAAAGACCGGCGCCCGAGTGGACCTGACCTACGCTGAGTTCACGATCATCGTCGAGATTCTGCCGCACGACGCTTTTTTCGGCTTCACTAAACTACCGGGCGCGGGCGGCCTGCCAGTAGGCGCTAGCGGTAGGCTTGTGTCGCTTATCTCCGGCGGCTTCGATTCACCCGTAGCTGCCTACCGCATGATGCAGCGCGGCTGCCGTTTGATCTTCGTCCACTTTCACGGCGCGCCTTATCAAGACAAGACGTCACAGGAAAAAGTTCGCGAGCTCGTGCGAACCCTCACCCGCCACCAATTTCAGTCTCGCCTGTATCTGGTGCCGTTCGGCGAAATCCAACGACAGATCATAGCTTCCGTGGCGCGCCCGCTCCGCGTGGTGCTCTACCGGCGCATGATGCTGCGCATCGCCGAAGCGATTGCCAGAAATGAAAGGGCGAAGGCGCTGGTCACCGGCGAGAGTTTAGGTCAGGTGGCGTCCCAGACCCTGGAAAACATGGCCGTCGTTCAACAGGCTGCAAGCTTGCCAATTTTGCGCCCGCTGGTGGGCATGGACAAACAAGAGATCGTCGATCAAGCGCGCCGCATCGGCACCTTCGAGACATCTTCGATACCCGATCAGGACTGCTGCCAGCTCTTCGTGCCGAAACATCCGGCAACCAAAGCAGGGTTCAGAGAAGTGGAAGAAGCCGAGACCAGCTTCGACGTCAAGGAACTCCTCCGCCTCGGCCTCGACGGCGCAGTGAAAGAAGATTTCACCTTCCCGGAGACCTGATCGACTGTTCTGGAAAGCGGGGAATTCAGTAGAATCGGGGCGAGAAGTACCCCCCTCTTCGCCACATCTTCGTGGCGGACAGGGGTTAGGTATGAAGACGAATTGCTGGAGGGGGATCGAGCTTGTCGTGGCTCACTGCGAATTTACGTTCACGGTAACCTGAAGAGGCGGTTGTGAGGAATCGGTCACGGTCAGCGTGGCACCCTGCATTTCCAACAAGCACGGCCGACAATTGTTGTTTAACATCGTAGTCGTGCGCTTATCTACACGGCAAATCCGTGTACAGGATTTTGTGTAGGTGCCATGGTTGCAGTTCAAAAGGCTATAATTAACAGTGCCCCTTATAACTCGTGTGGCCTGGCCTTCGTAACAATACTGCGCTGCATGCTCACCGTGTAGGCCCCCTGACCACTGCTGTTAGTGCATACATTCGCATACCCCCACCAATAATTCTGGTAATTGTCGTTGCATCCAAAGTAATATTCGAAGGGAGATCCGCTGGCACTCTGCGTTGTTTGTCCACCGTTACATACATTGGGAGTGTCTCCGCAATTCTTAGCGAACCCACCTATGGCGTAGGCCATCCCGCCATAAAGTGGGTTGTTTACAGGAGGGCGAAATCTCGCGTTTTGGTTGTGAGCTCCAGTAATCTGCAACGTGAACGCGCCCGGTCCGGGAGTGGTCACTTTATTCGTCGTCCAAGAATACGGCGGCGTGCCGCCGCTAGCGTTAAGACTGACGCATTTAGCATTGGGGCAGGAGAGCGTTGGAGTTTGAAGACTGACGGTCAAAGACACCGGTGGATTACCAAGGTTCCACTGATCCCATAAAGCGCAAAATGACCCATTGCCGCCGATCTGACCCTTACCGTTTGCCCTGCGGCCACCGCCGAACCTCACACCAGCCCAAACCATTATAACCGTACAACGCCACGATACCCTTATGCTCCGGACTCACTGGAATCGTGTTTCCGGAAGAAGTTCTTTCGGCTCCTGTGTCCTCTCAGAAATTCGTGCGCTATTGCATGCCGTCATTCCGGGCAAGCTGGCGATAGCTGGCGCGACCCGGAATCCAGGAAAACCAGAACCTTCTGGATGCCGCCTTCGCGGGCGTGAAAACTCACCGCCGAAATTAAATCTGACAGCCCGCTAAGCAAATGATCGGCGCTATCGATCTTCGAGACCTTCACTCTTAACCTCTCCCACGCGCGGGCGAGGGTGATTCGATCAAATCCAATCGAACTTCGGCGAAGATAATAGGAACAGGCTTCAGCTTGGAAACGTTGAACGTTGAACAGGCGACAGCACTGGAACGATGGAACGCGGGGAATTCGGAACGATTGGACTTCGAACGGTTTGAACGATTTGAACGGCTTGAACGTTTTGAACGACTAAAGCTGGATAGCTTTAGTCACCGATCTCGTCGATCCGCCCTCCGGTGTGCTCTGGCCCCAGACGTGAATATACTGCGACTGCGAGCCGTCGCCGCCGGCGACGATGACGATGATATCTTCGGGCTTATCCGTCACCGGGATCACGCTGTCGCGCGTCAGTTTCAGGTCAGGGCGCCGCTTGACGCGCTGCTGAAAGGTCTCGTCCGGCAGATCTTTCATGCGGTAGGCGGCGCGCTCCCATACAAACTTCTTCACGTCCGCCTTGCTGAAGCCGTCGCCGGCGATGATCTTGGCATGCTCGGGGCAAATCACCATGATCGCTTCCGGACCTGACGGCCCTTCCATGCGCTGGGCAAAATTAGTCAGGATGCCGACTGCCTTGGTGCTGTCGAGGTCCGACGCTCGGATGGACGCATCTGCGCTGATGGCGGTCACGGTGCTTTCATCCGCTTTAAAACCTCGCTCGACGTGGAGCGGCTCCCACGGGCTGGCTTCTTCATTCTCGCCGACGCAAAGCGAATACTTGCCTGGCCAACCCAGAGTAGCTTTGCACGTCGTGCCGGGATACGAACCCCCGATGTTGCGCTGGATCAGCCGCACCGAGCGGCCGATGGTGGCGTTGGCGCGAAACCCCTCGCCGAGCGCGTTGGAGCCGCCGTTGATATCGAGCTCTTTGCGAATCGGGCCATTGACGATCAACATCACCGCCGGACCGCCGGTGGTAGCCTGGAGCGAGTAGAGATTCAGCTTCGGATCGGTGATCGCTTCCACAGCTGCAATCAGCACCGGCATGTACTCCGGCTTGCATCCGGCCATTACAGCATTGATGGCGATCTTTTCAACAGTCGCCGGCGCCCAGCGCGGCGGCACCGTGCCGATGACTTCCTGCGGAGCTCGCTTGGTTGCCGCGAGCATTTGCGCCACGCGTTCTTCGGTGGGAGGAATAATCGGCAAGCCATCCGACCATCCCTTCTCATCAAAAAGGGACTGCACCGCCCACAGGTCGTCGCCGACTTCGATTTTTTCCGCCTGCAGCTCGCTAGAGTTCATATTCTGTTACCTCAGAAAAATTCTTTCAGCGCTTAACCTCGCGGCCAAAATTCGTTCATAGACGCCGCGTTGACGGGTACATCCTCGCCCTCCTTGGAAGGAGAGGATTAGAGGTGCGGGTGGTTGGACTCAATCTACCCTCACCCTCGCCCTTCCGCGAACGGGAGAGGGTACTAGTTGTTCAACGCGGGAAACGAGCACTTCATGCTCCTACGGCTGACTTTGCTTTCGGGGGTTCAACGAGAATCTCTACCAACCGATCAAAGGCTGCCTCCGCGCGCTTGTTTACCTCATCCAGTTTCACGGTGCCGATGGGATGCTGGACAACCAGCACCGGATGGTCCGGCGCGCCGAAGGCTTCCTTTTCGGATTTCGCCAATGCATCGAAGGCATGGGTGATTACAGTCACGGCAAGCCTGCCGCGTTTTTGCATTTCGATGGAGTCGTGGACACTCCACGACGTGCACGACCCTCAATCTCCCAAACCGCTCAAGACAAAGTCCGCCTCGGCCGCCAGCTCGTCCAGATATTCCTTCGGCGCTCCCTCCTGCGCCGTAATTTTGCGCCGCGTAATCACCTTGGCGACGCCAAACCGCTCCTTCAGTAGTGCCGCGAAACGCTCTTCGAGCTTGTCCGCGTTGGGCTTGCTGTTGTCCAACAAACCGATAGTCTTGCCATGCAGATCGACGAAGCGCGGCAACGTTGCCACGCTGGCCTTCGAAGTCCTCGCTTTCCCTTCCGGGCTCAACACGATCATCTGTGCACCCTCCTCGCATTCGATACGTCGTTCAATGGCGAATATAGTTTACTGAATGTGACACTGTCAAAGGCGGGCGCTCACGCGCCGGTTTAAGGTTCAACGTTTCGGATTCGGATTTAAAATTTCGGATCCGACTCCGGAGTGCAACTTTGAACGTTGAACTTTGAACCGTCTAGGAAAGCAGCTTTCGGAGGGACTGTAACTCTCTTTTGACTTTGATCAGAGCGTTTCGATACTTTTGGTCGACCAGCGGGAGTTTAAGCTGATGTTTCTCTTCTTTCCTGGTTTCCTTGAGTTTCTTGCGCGCGCCTTCGATCGTGAACCCCTCCGTGTAAAGCAGCCGCTTGATATCGAGCAGGAGCTCCACGTCGCGTTTTTTGTACAAGCGGTGACGCGAGGGCGCCTTGGACGGCTTGAGCGCTTCGAACTCAGTTTCCCAGTAGCGCAATACGTAAGGCTCGACACCGAGGATCTCGCTGACCTCGCCAATCTTAAAATAGATCTTGTCCGGTAAACGTGAGGCCATGACCGGTCCTTATTTGGACGCGGTCGCCGGCGAGGCGACGGGCGGTGGAGGCGGCGACATAGAATTCAAGCTCTTTTTCAAAATCTGGCTGGCTTTGAACGTCAATACTTTGCGCCCAACGATAATGATCTCATCGCCGGTTTGGGGATTGCGTCCCTTGCGCGGCCGTTTGGTGTTGACGACGAAGTTCCCGAAGCCAGAAATCTTTACCTTCTCGCCGCGCTCAAGGCAGCCTTTGATGATATCGAAAGTCGCCTCCACGACATCGGTGGCGTCCTTCTTGGAAAAACCCACTTTCTCATAAATGCGCGCGATAATTTCTGCCTTCGTCATGGCCTATCCTCTTACCTTCTCCGGCGCGTCGCTTCAGGTCAGCTGCGCAGCTCAGCGCCGAAAACTTTGCCAATTTCCGTAATCAGTTTTTGGTGCAGCGCGTTAATTTCGGCGTCGGTCAAAGTCCGGTCCTCGGCCCGGTAAGAAACTTTATACGCCAGGCTCTTTTTGCCTTCGGCAACCGGAGCGCCCCGGTACTCGTCAAAGGCTTCAACATGCTCGATCAAAGGTTCACGAAGGTTGTTGATCCAATCTACGATCCTTTGCGACCGGAAATCGCGCTCTACGACCAGAGCAAAATCCCGTCCAACCGATGGAAAACGCGGCAGCGAACATGTTGTGATTTTTCGCGGAGCATACTCAAGCGACTTTTCCAAGTCAAGTTCATAGAGGAAAAATTGCGGCAGGCCAAGCTCGTCGCAAAGGTCGGGATGCAGTTGTCCGAGATAGCCGAGCTTTTCATCGCCAATCCGGGCCAGCGCGGACCGACCCGGATGGAGCGCGGCGACGGTGCCCTCACTCCAGGAAGTCTGATCTCTGATGCGCAACAAATCCAACAGTCCTTCCACCAAACCCTTGCAATCCAGAAACCCCAGAGGGTGTTCCGCCGCATCGCGTAGGCCGCGTCGAGCGCGCGGCCCGTAGAGTATGCCGGAAAGATAGGTCCGTTCCTCCGGCCCGTCGCCATGCGCCATGCAAAAGACTTTGCCCAGATGGTACGCGTAAAAGCTCCCGGCTTTTTGCGCGAGATTGACGCGCAGGTTTTCAATCAGACCGGGGATCAGGCTCAGGCGCATTTCGGCGCTCTCCTTCACCAGCGGATTGACCACCGCCACCGGCGCGGCGGCGTTCTCCCAGAGCCCCGTAAAAGTGCGATTGAGGTTTTCGCTGGTGAAAGGCAGATTGATCACCTCCGCCAATCCTTCCCCGGCGAGGAAGGTGCGCAGGCTCCGCTCACGGCTAAGCCGCTCGTCCTTCGCTCCGCCCGACGGGCGCAGCCGCGGCAGAGTGGCGGGGATTTTATCGTAACCATGCAGGCGCGCCAGCTCTTCGATCAAGTCGGCTTCCCGTGTGAGATCGGTCCGGCTGGGCGGCGGCGAGCAATTGATCGCTTTGCCGGCGCGGCGCTTGGTCTTGATGCCAAGGGATTGCAACAGTTTTTCCGCGCGCCGCGTGTCAATGGCGATACCGAGGAGGTTTGCAACACGCTCTTCGTTAAGAACGATGTTCGGAGTTCTTGGCCGGCGCGGGTATCGGTCCACGACGCCGGGCACTGCCGCGCCGCCGGCCAACTCGACGAGCATCGCGGCGGCGCGGTCGAGCGCCGCAACGGTGCCATTTGGATCGACGCCCCGCTCAAAACGGTGTGACGCTTCGCTGTGGAGACCTAAACGCTTCGCCGTGCGCCGAATCGCAGTGCCATCGAAGTTTGCGCTCTCGAGCAAAACCGATCTCGTATTCTCCCTCACTTCGGAATCCATGCCGCCCATGACTCCGGCCAGCGCCACGGGAACTTCGCCGTCGCAGATCAATAGATCATCGGCGACCAACTCTCGTTGGGCGCCGTCCAGGGTGGTGAACTTTGTCACACTCCCCGCCGTCCGCACCACGATGTGGCGCGAGGCCAGGAGATCGAGGTCGAAGGCGTGGAGCGGCTGGCCGGTTTCGAGCATGACGTAATTGGTTATATCGACGACATTATTGATTGCGCGGATGCCGCACGCCTCGAGTCGAAAACACACCCAGGCGGGCGACGGGCCGACCTGAATCGCATCGACGACGCGGGCCGAGTAACGCGGGCAGAGACGGGAGTTATGAATCGAAACATTGACCCTTTTGGCAACGGCCGCTGCCTTGACCCGCGAAACCACGGGAACGGGTTTTACGCTCCCGCCGGTCAACGCCGCGACTTCGCGGGCGATCCCGCGAACTCCAAGGCAGTCGCCACGGTTGGGCGTCACGCCGATTTCAAAAAGCCAGTCCTCGCGGTTCGTCTCGGGCTCCCTTAGCCCGGTGAGCGATTCGACCTCAAGTCCGGCCATCGTCAGCAGTTCAGCGAGCTTCTCGGGCGGCATCTTGACCGCAACGAATTGTTTTAGCCAGTTGAGAGTGAACTTCATGAAAAAAACTGGAGTGATGGAGTACCGGAGTATTGGAAAACCGGCCTTTGCATTGGCCCATCATTCCAATACTCCAATTCTTATTTTTCCGTCTAGCCAAACTGCCGCAAAAATCTCAGATCATTTTGAAAAAAGAGCCGGATGTCGTCGATGCCGTATTTCAGCATCGCGATGCGCTCCACGCCCAGACCGAAGGCAAAACCGGCAACCTTTTGCGGATCATATCCGACGAAGCGAAAAACCGCCGGGTCGATCATTCCCGCGCCCATGATCTCGAGCCAACCGGTCCCCTTGCACACGCGACAGTTTTGATCTTCGGATGTCTTTCCGCTGCCGCCACAAAACAAACAGCCGATATCGATCTCCGCGCTCGGCTCGGTGAACGGAAAGAAACTCGGGCGAAATCTTACGCCGGTCTCTTGCTCGAATACCTGGCGCAAGAAATGGGTCAGAACCCCTTTGAGGTCGGAAAGGCCGATATCGTCATCGATCATGAAGCCTTCTACTTGATGAAACATCGGTGAATGCGTTGCGTCATCATCGCCATGGCGATAGACCGCGCCGGGCACGATGACCTGCAGTGGTGGTTTGCGGCATTCCATGGTGCGGATCTGCACCGGCGAAGTATGGGTGCGAAGCAGATGGCCGCTGGATACGAAAAACGTATCCTGCATGTCCCGCGCCGGGTGATCTTTCGGGATATTGAGCGCCTCGAAGTTATGGTAGTCGTCTTCGATATCGGGTCCGCGGGCAATTTCGAAACCCATGCACCGGAAAACGTCGATGATTTCATCGATGACCAGAGTAAGCGGATGGGTCCTTCCCCGCTCCCAGCGCGTCCCCGGAAGGGTGACGTCCACCCTTTCATCAATCAGCGCGCGCCCCCGCGCCGTTTGTTTAACTGCGGCGAGGCGCGTCTCCAGCTCTTCTTCGAGCTGGTGCCGCAGTTGATTGAGTCGTTCGCCGGCCCGCGGCCGCTCATCCGCCGGTAAATCCTTAAGACCGCGCAGGAGCAGCGTCACCTGTCCCTTGCGGCCGAGGACCTCGACGCGAAGCTGTTCGATTTCCGCTTCCGAGCCGCACTGCTGGACGCGCTGCGACACGGTGCCACGAAGATTGTCAATGAAATCGAGCATCAAATCGGCGAACGACGGGATCTTTTTACGCGCCGAGCTGAGATTTGGCGGTGGCGGCTAGCTGGCTAAAACCGGGCGCATCCACCATGGCTACTTCGGCTAAAACTTTTCGATCCAATTGCACGCCGGCCTTTTTCAGACCGTTCATCAATTGGCTGTAAGAAAGCCCATTCAGCTTGGCCGCCGCGCCGATGCGCGTGATCCACAGACCGCGAAAGGTTCGCTTTTTGACCCGCCGGTCGCGGTAGGCGAAAGCCAGCGACCGCTCCACCGTCTCCCGGGCGGAACGATACAAGCGGCCGCGGCCACCGACATAGCCCTTGGCCAGCTTCATGATTTTTTTTCTTCTCTGCCGGGATTTGCTCCCGCCCTTTGCTCTCGGCACGTTGGACTCCTTCCAAAATCAATGTTCGGCTATTGAAATGACCGGCGCGGCGCGCCGGCGGCTATAAATAGGGAATCAATTTTCGGATATTTTTCTGCTCCGCCGCGGCGACCGTTGTGGCGTGGCGCAAGTTGCGCTTACGCTTCTTGCTTTTGCTCGAAAGTATATGGCGTTTAAAACCCTTGTTGCGCTTGATCTTGCCGCTTCCGGTCACTTTAAATCGCTTTGCTGCTGAGCTATTGGTTTTTATCTTCGGCACTTTTCACTCCTTTAACTTTGAGGGCGCGATGTTGTGTTCCGGTTACTTTGGCGTCAGCAGCATCGCCATGCTCCGGCCTTCCAACCGGGGCTCGATGTCCACTTTCGCTACGTCCGTCAACTGCTCCGACACACCGGCGAGCATTTGTTTGCCCAGCTCCGGGTGGGTGATCTCGCGTCCTCGGAAAAAGATTGAGACTTTCACCCGCTGGCCCTTTTCGATGAAATTGCGAATATTTTTCACTTTGTGCTCGACGTCATGGGGATCGGTGCGCGAGCCCATTTTCACTTCCTTGACGTCCACCACCCCGTGCTTTCTCGCGCCGTGGGATTTCTTCTTTTGCTCGTAGCGAAACTTGCCGTAGTCCATTATGCGGCAGACCGGCGGCTGGGCCTCCGGCGCCACCTCGACCAAATCCAATCCCGCGGCGTCCACGAGACGAAGCGCCTCGTGCAGCGGCATCACTCCCAACTGCTCCCCGACGGCGCCGATGACTCTTACTTCGCGCGCGCGAATCTGATGATTGATCCTCGCTTCTCTAGCGATAAAACACCTCCATTGACTGTCGACCGATCATATTCTTATGCTTCTCCGCACTCTTGTGCAACCTCGGCGCGCAGCCGCTCGATAAACGCGTCGAGCGCCATGGGCGCGAGATTTTCTCCGCCCCGGCGCCGCGGCGAAACGATCCCGGCGGCGACTTCCTTATCGCCGATTACGACCGCGTAGGGGATCTTGGCCATCTGCGCCTCGCGGATCTTGTAGCCGAGCTTCTCGTTGCGCTCGTCTAACTCCACACGCCAGCCCGACTCTTTCAATGCACCATAGACTTTTCGCGCATACTCCAACTGGTGGTCCGTCACCGTAACGATTTTGAGCTGCACCGGCGCAAGCCACAACGGAAAGTTACCCGCATAGTGTTCAATCAGAAAGGACATCATCCGTTCCATCGTGCTGATCACGCCGCGGTGAATCATGACCGGCCGCTTGTACTGCCCGTCTTTATCAACGTACTCCAGCTCGAAGCGCTCGGGAAGATAAAAATCGAGCTGCACCGTCGAGAGTGTCTCGCTGTGGCCCAAGACATCGTTCAATTGCACGTCGATTTTGGGACCATAATATGCGGCTTCGCCGATCGCCTCTTTATAACTAACCCCGACTTCGCTTAAAGCCCGGCGCAGATGCTCTTCGGCCTTGTCCCACATAGCGTCGTTAGCGACAAAGTTTACCCTGTCTTTGGGATTGCGGAGGGACAACCGGTACCAGTAATCCTTGAAGCCGAACTCTCGATAAACACGGGCGATCAGGCGCAGGACGCCGACCGCCTCGGATTGAATCTGCTCGGGAAGACAAAAAATATGCGCGTCGTTTAGGGTCATCGCTCTGACCCGTGAAAGCCCTGAAAGCGCGCCTGAGCGTTCGTAGCGATACATGGTTCCCAGCTCAGCCAAACGCACCGGCAAATCGCGATAGCTATGCAGCTCATGCTTGTAGATAATGATATGGTGCGGGCAATTCATTGGTCGCAGAACCAGCTGCTCCTTATTTTCAAACTCCATGGGCGGATACATGTTGTCTTTGAAGTGATCCCAATGGCCGGACTGCCTGTAGAGATCGACGCGCGCTAATTGCGGTGTACTAACATGCTGGTATCCCAGGCTGCGCTCGATGTCGACGATATAGCGCTCCAGAATCGAGCGGATCATCGCTCCTTTCGGGAGCAATAGAGGTAGCCCGGGCCCAATGGTGTCCGAAATCATGAAAAGACCAAGCTCCTGACCCAGTTTTCTATGGTCGCGCTTTTTCGCTTCTTCAAGCAGGCGGAGATGCTCCTTCAGCGCCTCCTTGGTTGGCCAAGAGGTGCCATAGATGCGTTGCAGCATTTCGTTTTTTTCATCGCCGCGCCAGTAGGCGCCCGCCACGCCGGTTAATTTAAACGCTTTTATATAACCGGTCGACGGCACATGAGGCCCGCGGCATAGATCAACCCAGTCGCCTTGGCGGTAGAGCGAAACGGTCTCCTCGGGAATTCCCTCGATGATTTCGACTTTGTAGCTCTCACCCATTTTGCGAAATAGCTCGATGGCCTGGCTGCGCGGTATCTCTTCGCGCGTAACTGGTAGATCAGCCTTGGCCAATTCTTGCATGCGCTTTTCGATCTGTTCCAGCTCTTCCGGCGAGAACGACTGGTCACGCTTGAAGTCGTAGTAGAAACCGTTTTCGATGGTCGGGCCGATGGTCACCTGGGTGCCAGGAAAAAGACTTTGCACAGATTGCGCCATAAGATGAGCGGTGGAATGGCGCAAGACATCGAGCCCTTCGGCGCTCTCTGCGCGTATCCACTCCAGTACGCAATGGGCGTCAATGGCGCGCTGCAAATCCACAGCGCGGCCGTCGATTTTAGCGGCGATTGCGTCTTTATCGCCGCCGTCGAAAGAAAGCAGCTCGTCGACCCTCGCGCCGCGGCGCACCTCGACGACCTTGCCGCCGGGTAGTGTTACGTTGACGTTTTCCATCGCATTGGATCAGAATTGAATGGTAGGCACGGGCAGGATTGAACTGCCGACCTCTTCCGTGTCAAGGAAGCGCTCTCCCACTGAGCTACGTGCCTGCAACAACCGAAGGGAAGGTCGGAAACAAACTAGACATCGATTAACTGTGTACATCCTTTACGATCTTGGCCGGTCTAGCCGGGTCCGGCGACGGGCCTCTGGCGGGTGCGCCGTATCCGGTGCAAGAGTTCGATTTTATTACCAATTTTTCGGCAAAGTGTCAACCTAAAGCTCCCTCCCACGATCAACACACCGCCGGAGCACGGGCCAAGAGACTTTTGAAAAAGCCGCATGTTAATCAATAACGGTCGCTACCTCCCTACCGGTTGAGCGCGTCGAACAGGTGCAGTTGTCGCGTCATGCCTTCGTCTTCGAAGTGGACGGGATAGTTGCCGGTGAAGCAGGCGTCGCAAAAACCCCGTTTCTGACCATTGAAGTAGGCATACATACCCTCCTGGCTCAAGTAGGCCAGGGTGTCCGCTTCGATGTAGCGGCGGATCTCTTCTACCGTGCTCGATGAGGCGATCAGTTCGCTGCGGGTGGGAGTGTCGATGCCGTAATAGCAAGGGCCGGTGGTCGCCGGCGAACTGATGCGCATATGCACTTCCCGCGCCCCGGCATCGCGCAGCATGCGGATAATTTTTCGGCTGGTGGTGCCGCGCACGATGGAGTCGTCGACCACGATCACGCGCTTGCCGTTCAGCACTTCCTTTTGCGCGTTGAGCTTGATTTTGACGCCGAAGTGCCGGATCGATTGGGCCGGTTCAATGAATGTCCTTCCGACGTAATGGTTACGGATGAGACCGAACTCGAGCGGAATCTTCGACTCCTCGGCAAAGCCGATGGCCGCCGGCACGCCGGAGTCCGGCACCGGCGTCACTAGATCGGCATCCACGTGGCTCTCCCGCGCCAACTGGCGGCCGAGCGCTTTGCGCACCTGATAGACGTTGTGGCCGAAGAGATTACTATCGGGACGAGCGAAATAAATATACTCGAAGATACACTTGGCATGGGGCGCGGGCGGAAAGGGTTTCAATGATTCCATGCTATCGGGACCAAAGATCACGATTTCACCCGGTTCCACTTCGCGGAGGTAATCGGCTTCGATCAGGTCCAAGGCACAGGTTTCCGAAGCGACGACGTAAGCGTTCGGATTCTTGTGGTCTTTGAATCGGCCTAAAACCAGCGGACGAAAGCCATAGGGGTCGCGCGCCGCTATCATCCGGTCGAGCGTTAGAAACAAGAGCGAATAGGCGCCCCGCGCCCGGCTCAAGGCTTCGACTATGCGGCCCATCAGGGTCGGTTCTCGTGACGTGGCGATCAAGTGAATGATGACTTCGGTATCGGACGTGGACTGAAAAATTGATCCGGCGCGCTCAAGCTCGTCGCGCAGCAAGGCGCCGTTGACGAGGTTGCCGTTGTGCGAGATGGCGATGGGACCTTGGGAATATTCAACAACAAAGGGTTGGGCGTTTTTCAAATGGCTCTGCCCCTGAGTGGAGTAACGGTTATGGCCAATCGCGTTGACGCCCACCAAGCGTTTGATTACGTCCTCTTTGAAGACATCGGCGACGAGGCCCATCTGACGATGCGAGATCAGCCCCCTGCCATCCGAGGAAACGATGCCGCTGGACTCCTGGCCGCGGTGCTGCAGCGCGTAGAGGCCGAGGTACACCATGTTGGCCGCTTCGGGATGCCCGTAGACGCCCATCACCGCGCATTCTTCGTGGAATTTATCGAACATCACCCCTATCCGATTAATTTGGCCCCGGAGCCTTGAGTCCGCGGTCTCGGGTTAACTCGAAACCCGAAACTCCCATCATTTAAGCCAATCCGCAAGCCCGCCGGCCCATGCCGCGCGCAATTCTTCCACCGGCAAACCGACCAGCTGCTGAATCGTGAACCGGTTGCCGCCGACGCTACCGATCACCTGCAGCGGCACGCCGCGCCGCGCTGCAACTTCTTTAAGCTCGCCGAGATTTTTCTCCGCCAGCGATACGACGATGCGCGACTGCGACTCGCTGAAAAGAAGCGCGTCGCCGCGAATCATTTCATGGCGCTCGATACGGACGCCCAAGGGCTTTTCCGGGCCGCTGATCGAGCACTCAGCGAGAGCCACCGCCAATCCGCCGTCGGATATATCATGGGCGGAACGGAGTAATCGCTGCTCGATAGCTTCACGGCAACAATCTTGCACGGCTCGTTCCATCTTGAGATCGATCCACGGCGGCGTTCCTCGAGTCAGACCATGGATGAGCTTTAAGTATTCGCTGCCGCCCAGTTCCTCGCGGGTGCGCCCCAGAAGCACGACCAGATCTCCGGCGGATTTGAACCAAGGAGTCACCGCGCATTCGAGCTTGTCGAGCAGACCGACCATGCCCACGGTCGGGGTCGGATAGATCGGCGTCCCGTCAGTCTCATTATAAAAACTGACATTGCCGCTCACAACCGGCACATTCAGGGCTATGCACGCGTCGCGCATGCCGTGAATCACATCGGCGAATTGCCACATGACCGCGGGATTTTCAGGGCTGCCGAAGTTGAGACAATCGGTGAGTCCGATGGGCCGCGCGCCGACGCAGGCCAGATTGCGCGCCGCCTCTGCCACCGCGATCACGCCGCCGACATAGGGATCGAGATAGCAGTAACGGCTATTGCCATCCACGGTCAAAGCCAAGCCCTTTTTAGTGCCCTTGACGCGAATCACCGCGGCGTCGGCGCCGGGCGCCACCACGGTGTTGCTGCGAACGTAATGATCGTACTGGCGAAAGATCAACTCTTTCGACGCGATATTCGGCGATGCCAATAACCGCTTCAACGCCTCCCCCAAGTCCTTGGGCTCGGTGACGGCCGCAAGATCCAGATGCTGCAGCTGATCCTGGCTCGGCGGCATCGCGGCGGGCCGCTGATACACCGGCGCGTCCTGGGTGAGGGCCGCAACCGGAATGCGCGCCACCTCGGCGCCGCCGAAGAGGGCGCGGAGCTGACGGTCCTCGGTGACGTGACCAACCACCACGGCGTCGAGATCCCACTTATCGAAGATCCGCCTGATCTCTTCTTCCGCGCCCTTTCTGGCGACGAGCAACATGCGTTCCTGCGATTCGGAGAGAAGAATTTCGTAGGGCGTCATGCCGGTCTCCCTGAGCGGCACGCGGGAAAGATCCAGCTCGATGCCGACGCCGCCGCGGCCAGCCATTTCCGATGATGAGCTGGTGAGTCCCGCGGCGCCCATGTCCTGAATGCCGATAATGCAATCTGTCTCCATCAGCTCCAAACAGGCTTCCAGCAGCAACTTTTCAGTGAACGGGTCACCGACTTGCACCGTTGGGCGCCGCTGTTCTTTCTCCTCGGAGAATGATTCCGAAGCCATCGTGGCACCGTGAATACCATCGCGCCCGGTCTTGGAGCCAACGTAGATTACGGGATTGCCGATTCCTCTGGCGATGCCGGTGAATATACGCTTGTGCGTGGTGATACCGAGCGTAAAAGCGTTAACCAGAATATTGGCGTTGTAGCATTCGTCGAAGTAGCACTCGCCGCCCACCGTGGGCACGCCGACGCAGTTGCCGTAGGCGCCGATGCCCGCCACCACACCGGCGAGCAAATAGCCCGTGCGCGGGTGATCGATGGCGCCAAAGCGCAGTGAATTGAGCGAGGCGATGGGCCGCGCGCCCATGGTAAAAATATCCCGGAGAATGCCGCCCACGCCGGTGGCGGCGCCCTGGTAAGGTTCGATGAAGGACGGATGATTATGGCTTTCCATCTTGAACGCCACGGCCAGGCCATCGCCGATATCGACGACGCCGGCGTTTTCTCCCGGTCCCTGGAGCACCTGCGGCGCATCGGTAGGCAGCTGCTTTAAGTAATGGCGCGAGCTTTTGTAGCTGCAATGCTCCGACCACATCACCGAGAAGACCCCCAGTTCGGTGTAGTTGGGCGTGCGGCCGAGCAGTTTGACAATCTTCTCGTATTCGTCGGGCATTAGGCCATGGACTGCTGCTAACTCGGGAGTCACCGCCGGTTCGCCGCGAGAGATCCCCCGCTCCTCAGCCATGGCGCACCTCGTGCCGGGCGCAAGCCGAGGCAATGGAGGAAAAAATTTTAAGCCCGTCGTCGCTGCCGAGGATTTTGTTACAGGCATCTTCCGGATGGGGCATCAAGCCGAAGACATTGCGCGCTTCATTACAGATGCCCGCGATATTATCCAGCGAGCCGTTGGGATTGGCGGCCGGCGCCGCCTTGCCCTTGGCGTCGGCGTAGCGGAGCACGATTTGCCGGTTGTTGCGCAGTTGCTCCAGCGTAAGCGCGTCGGCAAAGTAACAGCCTTCGCCGTGCTTGACGGGAATCTTGAGCAACTGGCCCTTTTTGATTTCCCGGGTGAAAGGCGTATCGGTTTCTTCGACGCGTAGAAAAACCTGGCGGCAGACGAATTTAAGCGCGGCGTTGCGCACCAGCGCGCCCGGCAACAAGCCGCATTCGCAGAGGATCTGAAAGCCATTGCAGATGCCTAACACGAGACCGCCGCCGCGGGCGAAATCGATAACGCCGCGCATCACCGGCGAGAAACGCGCCAGGGCACCGCAACGGAGGTAGTCGCCGTAGGAAAAGCCGCCGGGCAGCACCACACAATCGTAACCGCCCTTAAGGTCGTCTTTGTGCCAGAGAAAATCGACTTTCTGTTCCATGTCCTGCGCCAGACTGTCGAAAACATCCTGGTCGTCGCAGGAGCCGGGAAAAACGATCACGCCCCAACGCATGGGTTTGCCTCGAGCCGGGATAAAACAAAATTCGCCATACCTCTAAAAAATGCCACGTCGGTCAATCTTCGATCTCAAACCGATAGTCCTCGATCACCGGGTTGGCGAGCAGCTTGTCGCACATCTCGCGGACGCGCGCTTCGGCGGCGGAACGCGACGCCGCTTCGACATCGAGCTCCAGATACTTTCCCATTCGGACATCATGGACCTCGCTGTAGCCCAGTGTGTGGAGGGAACGTTCGATGGCTTTGCCCTGCGGATCGAGGACGCCGTGTTTCAGCGACACAAAAATTTTAACGCGCATGGACCTTCACTTTCAAGTCGTCGGTTGAGCCGAACACGCGCCGGAATATGACGTCAACGTTGGCTAGATGATGCTTCACGCCCCATACCCCTTCGATATCCTTAACCGATAAATAGCGGCGAATCTCGTCATCTTTAAGCAGTTCCCGCTTGAGGTCGCCGCCCTCCCGTCCAACTTTCAAAGCATGGCGCTGCACCATGCGATAGGCGCGGTCCCGGGCAACCCCTCTGTCCACCAGAGCCAGCAGAACTTTTTCGGAAAAAACCGCGCCGCCGCTCTGCTCCAGATTGCGCCGCATGTTCTCCGGGTAGACGCACAGATTGCCGAGCACGTAGGTCATTCGGCCGAGCATGAAATCAAGCGCGATCGTGGCATCCGGCGCAATCACTCTTTCCACCGAGGAATGGCTAATGTCTCGCTCATGCCAAAGCGCCACGTTTTCCAAGGCCGCCTGGGCATAAGAACGCATGAGCCGCGCCAGACCGCAGACGTTTTCCGACAAAATAGGATTACGCTTATGGGGCATGGCTGAGGAACCTTTTTGCCCTTCGGTAAACGGCTCCTCGGCCTCCTGAACTTCCGTGCGCTGCAAATGGCGCACTTCGAGGGCGAATTTTTCCAGCGAACTGGCAATCACCGCCAACGTCGCGAAGTAATAAGCGTGGCGGTCGCGCTGGATGATCTGATTTGATACCGGCGCCGGTTTGAGCCCGCTTTGTTTGCAAACATAAGCCTCGACCTTGGGCGAAATCTGCGCAAAGGTGCCAACCGCTCCGGAAATCTGGCCGACGCAAATTTCCGCCGTCGCTATTTCGAGGCGCGCCAGGTTGCGCGCCATCTCTTGATACCAAAGCGCCAATTTAAGGCCGAAGGTAATCGGCTCGGCATGGACCCCGTGGGTGCGCCCGATCATCACGGTCCATTTGTATTTGCGCGCCTGGCTGCGCAGCACTTTCATCAGAGCTTTGATATCTTGAACCAGAATCGCCGAGGCTTCCTTGAACTGGATCGCCAGCGCCGTGTCCATGACATCGGAAGAGGTCATGCCGACGTGGAGGTGGCGGGCGTCGTCGCCGATCGACTCGGCCACGCAGCTTAAAAAAGCGATGATCTCGTGCTTGACCACGCCTTCGATTTCGCGAATGCGCTTGACGTCAAAGCGCGCCTTTCTTTTGATGCGCGCGATGGCGGCCTTGGGAACCTTGCCCAGCCGGGCCAGCCCTTCGGCGGCGAGGATTTCCACGTCGAGCCACTTCTGAAAGCTATTTTCCTCGGACCAGATGCGGCCCATTTCCGGCCTGGTGTAACGCGCGATCATTTAAATTATGTTCCCGCGAACGTGCTGCTCAGGGGCAAGGCTCCCGACCGCAGCCACTGGGCTTCTGCCACAATGGCGACCCTTGCCAACCCCGTTGGCTGCTTATTCCAATGGTCGGGGCCTGGCAAAACCTGTATCGTCCTATGGCTGCGGCCTCCAGCCTCGCCTCTTGGCTCAGAGCTTTCATCGTCACGGGTGATCGCGAATGATCACGAAAATTGCCCGCTCCGGAAATTCCCTAATCTTGAACTTTTGAATCTTTGAACTTTTGAACCGCGCGGTCAGTATGGCCGAAGCCCCCAGCCTCCCGCTTGGACTCCGGCAGCTCGGTAACTTCCCGCCACTCGGCCCGAATCACGCGTTGCACGACCATCTGGGCGATACGCTCGCCGCGCTTTACGACCACCGGCTCGCTGCCCAGATTGATGGCGATGACTTGGATCTCGCCGCGGTAGTCGGAATCGATGGTGCCGGGACTGTTTACCATCGTAAGGCCATGCTTCCACGCCATGCCGCTGCGCGGCCTTATTTGGGCTTCAAAGCCAGGCGGCAAAGCTATGGCTATCCCGGTCGGAATCAATGCGCGCGCCATGGGCGCCAGCGTCAAGTCGCCATCGATATCGGCCGAAAGATCCATTCCCGCAGACCCTTCGGTCATGTAGGCAGGCAGGGGCATGTCCCCCTGCCGCAGCCGCTTGATTTGAATCGCTACTTTTTCCACCGGCGCTGGGTCCAGACCGTGGCGGTCTCACGCGCCGACAGCGAGTCCGTCAAAATTGAAATTGTCTTTGAAATCGCCGAGCAGGGTGAGAGTCGTCGCGCCGGTGCGGAACAGTACGCGCGCCAGATCGATCACGTCGGCGCGGCGCACGGCGCGGATGCCCTGACAGATTTCATCGGTGGAAATCGTTTTGCCGTAATAAATTTCATTACGCGCCACATGACTCATCCAGGAATCGGTGGACTCCAGTCCAAGAATCATGCTGCCCACCAGCTGCCCCTGAGTTCGGCCGAGCTCGTCATCGGTGATCCCGCCATCCGCCAAGCTCTTCAGCTCTTTGAAAACCAACTCCACGACCTCCTGCGTCGACTCGACGCTGGTGCCCGCGTACACACCGAAGTAGCCGACATCTCGGTAAGACGAGGAAAAAGAATAAACCGAGTAGGCTTTGCCGCGCTTTTCGCGAATCTCCTGAAACAGGCGCGAGCTCATACCGCCGCCAAGCAGCGTGTTAAGAACATAACCGACATAGCGCTTGGGGTGCGCTTGCGCCAGCCCCGGCACGCCCATGCAGAGATGGGCCTGTTCGAGCGGCTTTTGATGGGGAAATACGCCACGGCGGATTTCCAGCGGCGGACCAACGTCGGTCGAATCCGCATCGGTGCCAACTCCCGAAGCGGCCACCGATCCTAATCTCGCCGCCATCTCGGTCACGATATGGCCGTGAGTCAGATGCCCGGCCGCGGCCACGATGACCCGGCGCGGTTGGTAACGCGAGCGGAAGAATTGGACCAGGTCGTCGCGGCTGAACCGGTTAACGGTCTCAGCGGTGCCGCAGATCGGGCGGCCGATGGGATGATCCTGAAACAAATCGAGGTTGAAAAGATCATGCACGTAGTCATCCGGTGTGTCCTCGGCTTGGGAGATTTCCTGCAGGATGACGGAGCGCTCGCGCTCGATCTCTCCTTCCTCGAATTTCGAATGTAAGAATATATCGCTTAATAGATCGATGGCCAGGGGCAGGTTTTCATCGAGGACCTTGGCGTAGTAACAGGTATGTTCCTTGGCCGTAAAGGCGTTAATGACGCCGCCCACGGCGTCCATCTCCTCGGCGATCTCGGCGGCGCTGCGCCGTTCGGTGCCTTTGAAGAGCAAATGCTCGATGAAATGGGAAATGCCGTTTTCCGCGGGAGCTTCGTGGCGCGAGCCGTTTTCCACCCAGATGCCGAGACTCACCGAACGATGCTCCGGCATTTCATGGGAGACGATTCGAATGCCGTTGTCCAGTACAGTCTTCGCAAACATTGGGTTCGGGTCGATGGCTCGATGTTGCTGGGCAAATTAAGCGACTGATTCGCCGCCGGTCTCTTGGAGCGCTTCCTTGCGGCTTAACCGTATCTTGCCTTGTCTGTCGATCTCGAGGACTTTGACCAAGACTTCATCGCCTTCTTTAAGCACGTCGGTGACTTTGCGCACGCGCTCCGGCGCAAGTTGTGAAATATGCACCAGCCCGTCGGTACCGGGAAATATTTCCACGAAGGCGCCGAATTCGACGATCTTACGCACCGTGCCTTTGTAGATCTTGCCGATTTCGGCCTCGGCGGCGATCCTCTGCACCATTTCGATCGCTTTGCGCGACGCCACTTCGTCGCTGGAGGCAATGGTCACGGTGCCGTCGTCCTCGACGTCGATCTTGACGCCGGTGGCTTCGATGATACCGCGAATGACCTTGCCGCCCGGGCCGATAATCTCGCGGATTTTTTCGGGCTTAACCTTGAGCGTGATGATACGCGGCGCGTGGCCGGAGACCGCCGTGCGCGGCGTCGCCAGCGTTTGGTTCATGATGCCGAGTATATGCAGCCGGCCCTCCCTGGCTTGGTGCAGCGCCTGGCGCATGATATCGCGGTTAACACCGCTGATTTTGATATCCATCTGGAGGGAGGTGATGCCGTCGGGCGTGCCGGCGACCTTGAAATCCATGTCGCCGAGATGATCTTCGTCGCCCAGAATATCGGAAAGCACTCGCACATGCTCTCCTTCTTTGATCAGACCCATGGCGATTCCCGCCACCGGCGCCAATACAGGGACGCCGGCATCCATCAAAGAGAGCGAGCCGCCACAGACGGTGGCCATCGATGTCGAGCCGTTGGACTCAAGAATTTCCGAAACAATCCGTATGGTATAGGGAAAGCTTTCTTCGCTCGGCAAGACCGGCACCAGCGCCCGCTCCGCCAGGTTGCCGTGGCCGATTTCGCGCCGGCCCGGTCCTCGCAAAAACTTCGCCTCGCCAACGCTGAATGGCGGGAAGTTGTAATGCAGCATGAATTTCTTGTAATGCTCGCCGAGCAAAGCATCGACTCTCTGCTCGTCCGAAGCCGTGCCGAGGGTAGCAACCACCAGGGCTTGGGTCTCCCCGCGGGTGAACAACGCCGATCCATGGGTGCGCGGCAGGACTTCGACCTCGCACGCAATCGGTCGTATATCCTTGAGGCCGCGCCCGTCTATGCGCCGCTCGCGCTGAATCACCAGGTCGCGGAAGCATTTCCTCTTGAGCTCGTCGAAGGCGGCTTTGATATGTTTTTCCTTGCCTGGAAACTCGGCGGCTACCTGCGCCACCACTTCGTTTTTGGTTTCGGCTAACCGTTTATAGCGTTCTAATTTTTCCGGAACCTCAATGGCCTGCTGGAGTTTTGATAAAGCCAATTCATCGACGCGCCGGACCACGGCCGCATCCAGCTCCGCAAGCGGCACCTGGCGTTTCACCTTGCCCAGCTCGCGCCGTAATTGTTCCTGGATTTCCAAAAGCGGCTGGATCGCCTCATGGCCGGCGAATAGCGCTTCGAGGATCTCATCTTCGGGGACCATCGTGGCGCCGCCTTCGACCATAACGATGGCATCCTTGCTGCCGGAGAGAAAAATATCGGTATCGCTCTCTTGGAGTTGGCTTTGCGTGGGATTGATAATCCATTGGTCATCGATACGGCCTATGCGCACGCCGGCGAGGGGACCGTTAAAGGGTATATCGGAGACATGCAGCGCCGCCGACGCGCCGAGCATCGCCACCACATCGGGATCGTTTTCCCGGTCCGCGGAGAGCACGGTGGCAATCACCTGGGTCTCGCAGCGCAATCCTTCGGCAAACAGAGGGCGGATGGAGCGGTCAATCAAACGGCAGGTGAGAATTTCTTTTTCCGAGGGCCTCCCTTCGCGTTTGAAAAAACCGCCGGGTATTTTGCCCGCGGCGAAGGTCTTCTCTTGATAATCCACCGTTAACGGAAAAAAATCAGTGTCAAGCTTAAGCTCTCGCATCGCTACCGCGGTGACCAACACGACGGTTTCGCCATAGCGAACCCAGGCTGCGCCATCGGCCTGTTTGGCGACCCGACCAACTTCAATAGTTAAAGGCCGGCCATGAAAATCCAATTCAATCTTTTTGACCATAGAAAAATCCTCTGATGTGAGACGCGACTAACGGAGGCGTGATGGCGGGCAAACCAGTCGGGAACGGCTACTTGCGTATTCCCAGCCGTTCGATCAGACTCTGGTATCTCTGGAAATCGTTGTCTTTGAGATAATCCAGGAGCCTTCTCCTCTGGCCGACCAGCTTCAGCAGGCCGCGCCGCGAGTGATGATCCTTGACGTGAGTCTTGAAGTGCCCGGTGAGGTGTTCAATACGCTGGCTGAGGAGCGCAACCTGCACTTCGGGAGAGCCGGTGTCCGTCTTGTGAAGCCTGAACTGCTCCATAACTTCTTGTCGCTGTGGCTGAGCAATTCCCATAAATCTCCGCTTTTCTGATCTCTTTCTTCCTTTTAGCTGTACAAATTTTTAGCACACCAGACTGGATTTGTAAAGCTACGGTTACGCGCCGGCGAGCAAGGCTCGGTTCCGAGTTCAATTTTCAAAATTCAACGAATCGATTCGGAGGTTTAGAGTTGAGTCCGAAACCTTGAACTTTGAACGTTGAACTTGAACTCAACATCCCTCACTGACCAGAAACTCCCGGATCGCCCGGTGGGCTTCATCTGGATTGGTGAAAAAGTAACTGTGGCGCTCGTTCTTTAGGACAACGCACTTGTTGTTGGGTATGCCTTTGGCGAGAATCTCGCTGGACATCCTGTGATTGATCTCACTGGTAATGTTGCGGTCATCTTCGCCGACGAGGATCAACGTCGGCTGTCTGATGTCTTGTAAACGTTGGCTGGTATCGTGGCTCTGGCGGGCGAGTACATGGCGCAGGTAAAACTCGACCGGGCAGAGATTGCGCATCCTGACTGTCAAATAATGGTCGATCTTTTCTGGATGCTTTTTAACGAACTCCTCCGTCCACCCGACCAAGATCGTATGCTCGCGCTCGTACTTTTCATAACCCCATTCGATCATTTCTTTCATGATCTTAAGCGGCAGCCCTTTGGTTAGCGGAAAATGCGCTCCGGTGGAAGCCAAAACCAGCTTTCTCACCCTTTGCGGGTAATCCAACGCGAGCAGCTGCGCCACACGGCCGCCCATCGAATGGCCGACGACGATCGCATCATCGACGTTAAGGTGATCCAGCAACCCGATCACGTCTTCGGCAAACATCTTGGTGGTGTAATCGATGGACGGTTTGCCGGATTGTCCCGTGCCGCGATAGTCGTGAATAATCACCCGGTGATCCCTGGAAAACTCCGGCACTTGATAAATTTTCCAAACCTCTCCGTCACAAGCCGTTTCGCTCAAGAACACCATCGCCTGGCCGCGGCCGTGCACTTCATAATAAAGGTCAACGTCGTTCACTTTGATCGTAGGCATCGCCTCACCTCGGAAATTAATTCTTTGCACATTCCTTTCCATATTCGAACCTCGATCGCGCCGCAAGGCCCGCGGCGATGTTGGCTAATTGAATTTTTCCGCTCTCGGCGAAAAGACTTGACGGCAAACCCGGCTTTTTAATAGGTTCAGAAACGTATGATCGCAAATCTTGACCGCAGGCGGTTTTCCATGCGCCCCGTTCGTAGCGGCTCGTGTTTCTTGGTCGCGCTCATTCTGGTCGCAGCGGCCCACTTTCCTGTATTCGGCCAGGACAAAATCAGAATCGGTTTAAGCTCCGTCAGCGCGACCAACGGCAGCGTATGGGTCGCCGAGGAAAAGGGACTGTTCAAAAAATACGGCGTCGACGCTGAAGTCATCGTCATCGGCGGCGGCGGCGCGCGCGTCGTTAGCTCCCTTATCGCCGGCGAGATTCAATTCTCGGTCGGCGAACCCAAAGCCAAAGGGGCGGCCCCGAAGGCTTTCGCGGATGACAGCCTGGTGCGCGAGATCGACGCCAGCGGGTTGATTAAGAAGTTTTACGAGAAGTAAAAGGAGCCCCCATGTCCGAGTACAAAGAAATTCTCTACGAGAAACAGCGCGGCGGCGTATTAATCACGCTCAACCGGCCCGAGGCGGTGAACGCGATCACCCGCTCGATGTTAAAAGAGCTGCATAACGCGCTTGATGAAGCCGAGGCCGATCCCGAAGTTCGCGCCATCGTTTTGACCGGCGCCGGCCGCGGTTTTAGCTCCGGCTTCGACCAGGCGAATACCAGCGGCCGGCGCCGCGATATCCAGTGGCCCTTCGGAATTCAAACCGGCATGAGCGCCGCGGATCTAGTGAATTATTGGAGCGCCGACGATGTCAAGCTGATGCGCATTTTCGAAATGACCAAACCGGTGATCGGCGCCGTTCGCGGCTGGGCCATGGGCGGCGGTTGTTGGCTGGCGCTTTACACCCATATCACCATCGCCGCCGAGGACGCGGTCTTTGCCCAGCCGGAAGTGCGCCACGGCTCGAATACGACTTTCATGTGGACGTTGCTCGCCGGATTTAAGAACGCGCTGCGCTACGGCCTGGTCGGCGATCATATCGATGCCCAAGAGGCATTGCGCATCGGCCTGGTCAACAAAGTCGTGCCGGTGGACCAACTGCTCGAAGAATGCTTTTCCATCGTCGAGCGCATCGCCCATGTGCCGCCGGAGACCGTGAAGATCAATCTGGCGATCTCAACCCTGGGGTTACGAATGATGGGCCTTGGCGACGCGCTGCGCATGGATGAAACACTGTCCATCCCTGCCCATGTGATGTTGCGCGAAGAGTTTCGCCGGCCCCTGGACGAAGCGCGCGCAACCCAGGGGACCCGGGCCTATCTGCAACTGCGCGACGGACCCTTTCAGCCCGAGCCGTTCGGGCCGAGGGCGCGGAAAAAATTTGCAGGGTGAAAGCGTAAGGATGCATCGGGAAAACAACAGTTCCAATTAACGAGGAAATGACAGTTGGATCAAAATCAAACGAACCGTGATGAAGTTTCCTGGCGCGACCTCTCTCCCCTCATCGCGCCCAAATCCGTCGCCATTATCGGCGCGTCGCAGCGTGGCGCCGAGACCAACCCGGCGCGCGAGCCGCGCGGCAATCGGGTGATCCGTAACTTGAAAACCTTTGGCTTCGAAGGCCGGATTGTCACGGTCAATCCCAAATATAGCGAAGTGATGGGCTATCCTTGCTACCCCGACGTGGCGTCGATTCCCGAGCCGGTTGATTGCCTAGTGTCAGCGGTACCCAATCGCCATGTGCCCGACCTTTTGGAATCGGCTGCCGCCACCGGCGTGCGCGCCGCTGTTGTTTTCGCCGCCGGCTTCGGCGAGATCGGCGGTGAAGGCAAAGCGCGGCAGGCGCGCTTGGAAGCCTTGTCGAAAGACAAGGGCTTTCTCATCTGCGGGCCGAATTGCTACGGCGTGTTGAACATTTACGGCAAAGCGCTGCTGTTCGCCTCGACGATCCCTGCGGGATTTCTCCCCGGCTCGGTAGCGCTGATTTCGCAAAGCGGCGGCCTCAGCACGACGATTGCGAACGCCCTGATGCTCAACCGCCATGTCGGCCTGAGTCACATCATCTCCTGCGGCAACCAAGCCGGCGCGACTCTGGAAGAATACATCAATTATTTCGTCGAAGACGACAATAGCCGCGTCATCGCGGTATTCGCCGAGGGATTCAAACAGCCGGAAAAGCTTCTGCCCGTGGCGCGCAAAGCCGCCGAACGCAACAAGCCGCTAATTATTTTGAAAGGCGGGCGCTCCGATGTTGCCAAACGCGCCGCCGCCACACACTCCGGGTCGCTGGCCGGCGCGGCGGAAATTGTCGACGCGGTCTTTCGCCAGGGCGGCATCGTTTCCGTGCGCAGCATTAACGAACTGATCGACAGCATCAGCGTTTTCTCTTGCGACGGCTTTATTAAAAAATACCGCGGCGGGCGCGGCATCGGCGTGCTCAGCGGTTCGGGCGGCGAGTGCACGCTAGTCTCTGACGCGGCGTCGAATGTCGGCATTGACGTTCCCGAGCTGACCGAAGCAACAAAATCACAGTTGCAGGCAGCGGTTGCCGACTTCGGCAACATGAACAATCCGCTGGACGGCACCGGCGCCATGTTCGACGACGATAAGATTTTTCCAAGACTGTTGCAGGGCTTGATCGACGATGCCAATATCGACTTCGTCACGATCAATCTTGAAGCCAACGATCCCAGACCGAAAGAGCTGAAGAGCGGCACGCGCTTTTCTGCGCTCATCGAGAAAGCCGTCTCGAACAGCCACAAACCGATCGCGACATTTAGTTCCGTCGTTGGCGGCCCGGTAGACCCTGACATTCTGTTGCCGTTGCGTAACGCGGGCGTGCCGATCATGGAAGGAGCCGAATGCGCCACCGCAACGCTGCGCAACCTGGCCGAGTATTTTGAATTTCAACAAAAGCGCCGGTCGAGCGCTGAAAAACAAATTCTTACTATCACACCGCACGCCAAACTCCCCTCGGGGCTTATGGCCGCGGAACCGGCCTTTCAATTGTTCGAATCATTTGGCATTCCAACGGCGCCAACCGTGCTCGCGCGCAGCGCCGACGAAGCCGCAGCCGCGGCGGAGACGATGGGATTTCCGGTCGTGCTCAAAGTCGAATCGGCGCAAATCGCTCACAAGAGCGATGTCGGCGGGGTTGTCCTCAAGTTATCCAGCGGCGCGGCGGTGCGCGACGCTTTCGCGCAGATCAACCATCAAGTCCGCACCAATGTTCCAGCGGCGAAAATCGATGGGATCGTGGTCCAGCGCATGGCCGGTGACGGCGTCGAAATGATTCTCGGCATCAAGCGCGATGCGCTCTTCGGCCCGGTGGTTCTCTGCGGCTTCGGCGGTATTCTCGTCGAAGTACTCAAAGACGTCGCCATCGGCATTCCGCCGCTATCCAAAGAACAGGCGCGCGACATGATCGCTCGCCTGCGCGGCTTTGCCATTCTCGGCGGCGTGCGCGGCCAGCCACCCGCGGACCTGGACGCATTGTGCGAAGCCATTGTCGGCCTGTCGCGTTTGGCGGTTGGCCTCGGCGATCAACTGGCCGGTCTCGATATCAACCCTTTGATCGTACAATCGAAAGGCGTCGTGGCCGTAGATGCACTAATTCAGATCGAATAAATTTCAATGCGTTCAAAATGTTCAAGCCGTTTACACCCCACCTCTTTCCTCCCCCGCGTCGCGGGGGAGGATGAAGGAGGGGGCTTAAACGATTTGAACGTCTTGAACGACTTAAACGGAGGATGATAGATGGCCGAATACAAGGAAATTTTATACGAGAAAATGCGCGGCGGCGCTTTGATCACGCTCAACCGGCCGGAGGCGATGAACGCCATCAGCCGAAGCATGATCAAAGAGCTGCATCAAGCGCTCGATGAAGTCGAAGCGGATCGTGAAGTTCGCGCCGTCGTGCTCACCGGCGCGGGTCGGGCGTTTTCGGCTGGCATGGACCAGGGCAATCGGGCCGGACGGCGCCGGGATATCCATTGGCCTTATGGCATTGTCACTGGTCAGACGGCCGCAGAAGTTGTTGATTCCTGGAGGGTCGATGCGAGAAATTTTCGCCGCATGTGGGAGTTTGGCAAACCGATCATCGGCGCAATCAATGGCTGGGCCATGGGTGCCGGTTCATGGTTGTCTCTTTTTACCCATATCACCATCGCATCGGAGAATGCCGTATTTGCCCAACCCGAAGTGCGCCATGGGTCGAATACAAGCTTTATGTGGACACTGCTCGGCGGTTTCAAGAACGCGCTGCGCTACGGTCTTACCGGCGACCATATCGACGCCCAGGAAGCTCTGCGCATCGGCCTGGTCGTTAAAGTCGTGCCCCAGAACCAGCTCATCGATGAATGCTTTAAAATCGTCGAACGCATCGCCCATGTCCCGCCGGAAACCGTAAAGATTAATCTCCAGGTCGCCACCCTCGGGCTCGATATGATGGGATTGCGCGATGCTCTGACCCTCGATAGTCAACTCTCGGCGCCGGCCCATGTCATGCTGCGCGAAGAATTGCGCCGGCCGCTGGACGAAGCCCGGGCCAACAAAGGCATAAGGGAATATCTCCAGCTGCGCGACGGACCGTTCCAACCGGAACCGTTTGGGCCGAGGGCAAAGAAGCGCGATTGAGAAATCGCGCGGTTCAAAGTGTTCAACACGTTCAAATCGTTCAAGCCGTAACAACACTAGGAGAATAGGACATGGCACAATACAAAACTCTACTTTATGAGAAGCAGCGCCGCGGCGTGCTGATCACGCTCAACCGGCCAAAAGCGTTGAACGCGATGAATCAAGACTTGATGAACGAGCTCGATCAAGCGCTGGCGGAAGCGGAGACAGATCAGGAGATCAGAGCCGTCGTTATAACCGGAGCCGGCGGCGTTTTCTCCACCGGCGAAGACATCAGCGCGGCCGATCCGGACACCGCGTGGCCCTATGGCATCCCCGAAGGAACATCGCTCAATGCCACCTACAACAAGTTCCGAGACGCCGACCGCAAAGATATACTGGGCCGGCAGCTTTACCGCTGGCAGTATCCCAAACCAATCATCGGCGCGGTAAGCGGCTGGTGTCTGGGGGCGGCCTCCTGGCTCGCCCTCACTTGCCATGTGACCATGGCCGCGGATGACGCTGTATTCGGCCAGCCCCAAGTACGCCATGGCGCCAACACCGATTTCATCTGGGTCGCGCTTGCCGGTTTTAAAAACGCCCTGCGCTATTCCCTCACGGGGGATCACGTCGACGCCCAGGAAGCCATGCGCATCGGCCTGGTCAATCAAGTGGTTCCCAAGGAACAATTGTTGGAAACCTGCTTCAAGTTCGTCGAGCGCATCGCCCTCGTACCTCCGGAGACTGTAAAGATTAACCTCCACATTTCGACGCAAGGTTTGGAAATGATGGGGCTGCGCAAGGCCTGGACATTGAACGCCGAACTCGCGGCCATGGCGCGGCTCACGAAACGCGAAGAGTTCAACAAGCATTTGGATGAAGCCAAAAAGAAGGGCGGCGTTAAGGCGTTTGTTCAAGAACGGGACAAACCTTTCCAGCCGGAGCCGTTCGGACCAAGGGCGAAAAGATGAAGAATGGAGTGATGGAGAAATGGAGTGTTGGTGGACCTGACCCCCCACCACTCCAGTACTGGAGTGACTAAAGAATGGAATAGAGTATGGGTGTGACCAGCGAGCCGGATATTACCCGCTGGCGCTGTGAATCGAAAAATTCGAGAGGTAAAAAAGCATGATGAACGATTATAAAATCATCGACGGCGACGGCCACGTCGTCGAGGACATCGCGAGTATTGTGAAATACCTGCCGGATGAATACGTCGGCAAGAGTTTTTCCGAAGCCCGCGGCAAGAACCCGTTTCCTCCCATCGACCATTTGCATTCCGCAAACCGCCACTTCACGCCCAAGGGCGCCTTCGCCAACGTCGGCCGTGAAGGGTGGGAGCTTTTCCTTGAGGACGTGGGTATCGGCACCACCGTGCTCTATACCAGCGCCGGTCTCGCCTTTGGCAAGATCGTCAGCCGTGATTGGGCCATCGAGCTGGCGCGCGCCTACAACAACTGGATCTACGACACCTATCTGTCGAAAAGCCCACGCTTCAAGGCGATGGGATTGATTCCACTGCAAGAACCGGCGGAGGCCGTTATCGAGCTTCGCCGGATTGTCCGCGACCGGGGCTTTTCGGGCGCGATGCTGCCGTCCATGGGCGTGAATATGCCGCACCTGGGCTCGCAAAAATATTGGCCCATCTACGGTGAAGCGGAACGATTGGGTTGCGCCATTGCGATTCATGGCGGTTCCCATGAGGATCTCTTGATGGATGACATGAGCCCCTACGCCGTGGCCAACGCCCTCGGCCATCCCATGAGCCAGATGATCGGCTTCGCAGGCATTATTTTCAACGGCATCTTTGACAAATTCCCCGGATTGCGCATGGGCTTTATGGAAGCGGGTTGCGCGTGGCTGCTCACCTGTATGGAACGGTTCACCGGCTCGTGGGAAAGCCATATTCAATACGACCCCCGCGGCCGTTTCTTGCAATTGCAACCGGGCGAGAAGATCATTGATTATATTTGCCGCCACATCGACGGCGGCCGCATCTTTGTCGGCTGTGAAGGGGAAGAGTTGAGCCTGGCCGAAGCGGTGCGCATCACCGGCAACAAACCCTACGTGTTCTCAACCGATTATCCACACGAGGTCGACGCCCAGACTTGCAAACACGAGTTGGAAGA
>DATBLC010000090.1:0-9784 GCA_036555515.1 Binatia bacterium | reverse complement strand
TGCTTGGCGACTCGATCATCTTGCTCATAGCCTTCGTACTTGCCGCCCCAGCCGTTGAAAATCCAATCATTTAACGCGATCGGTTTCTCTTTTACGCTCCTTGTAACGAAGGTCGGGCCATAATCACGCATCCAGACGTCCACGGTGGCAATGCGCAGGAATGAGATGTTTCTCATGACCGCATCCCTCGCCCTGAGCCGGGCCGCCACTGCGCTTTCGGTCTGGGAATCGTTCACCAGCAGACAGACCCGCTCGTGCGGCGCCAGCGCGACAATCATCTGCAGCCAGATTTCTTGAACGCGCCCCAGTTGAGTCGGCCAGGTCTCGCGGTTATGCGGCCAAGCGAGCCAGGTGGCGCGGTGCGGCGCCCACTCGGCCGGCATCGCATAACCGAGCGAGCGCGGCGTCGGGTTATTGACTGGCGAGACATTCATCAGATGAGCGTCAACGATACGGAATCAAGTCGCCTTGTTCTTTAATCCAAGCCTCAAACAGTTTTGTCTATTCACCTCGACAATCCCAACACGGCAAAGCCGCCAGCAAAAGAATCGGAATAGCCCGCGCCAAGCATGTCCTGAGCGGAGCTGAAGGGACGCAAAGGCGCGAAGGAAAAACATTGTCATTTCGAACGAAGAGAGAAATCTTTCTTAGATCTCTCGCATTCGCTCGCGATGACAGACCTCTGGCCTGTGACTTGGTATCTGGGCGACTTGGCGCGAGCAAATCTCCCTTCATGAAAGGCGGCGGGCGGATGGCTTCGTGTCCTTCGTGATGAGTCCTCTCCTCTGCGTGCTCTTTGTGGTTAATTTCTTTTTTCCCTCCGCCTCAACGATCAACCTTTTCAAGAAAGCGCGATTGGATGGCGCCGTAGGCATCGATGCGCCGGTCGCGCAGAAAGGGCCAGCTCTGCCGGGTCTCTTCGATTCTATCGAAATCGCAGCGGGCGAGCAGAATCTCTTCACGCGTCCCGCCCGCTTGCGCGACGATCTCGCCTAACGGGCCGGCAACAAAGGATTGGCCCCAGAATTTGATTTTACCTTCGCGGCCCACCCGATTGACTGATGCGACGAAAACGCCATTGGCGACCGCGTGGGAGCGCTGAATCAATTGCCATGCGGCGCGCTGGTTATGAGCCGCAGCGCGCGGTTCGTTGGGAATCCAGCCGATCGCCGTCGGGTAAAGGAGAATCTCGGCGCCGCTCAAGGCCGCAAGCCGGGCGCCTTCGGGAAACCACTGGTCCCAGCACACCAGCGCCGCCACCCTGGCGTAGCGCGTGTCGAAACTGGGGAACCCGAGATCGCCCGGAGTGAAATAAAATTTCTCGTAATAGAGTGGATCGTCGGGAATATGCATCTTGCGGTATTTTCCGGCGATACTCCCGTCGGCATCGATAACCACAGCAGTGTTATGATAAACGCCGGCCGAGCGTTTTTCGAAAATCGAGGCGACGACGACGACTTGGCATTGGCGGGCCAGCGCGCCGAGGGTGTCCGTAGTCGCTCCGGGAACGGTTTCCGCGAGCTTGAAGTTTTCATGGTCTTCGCGCTGGCAGAAGTAGCGCGAGCGAAACAACTCCTGCAGACAGACGATTTGCGCGCCTTTTTTGGCCGCAGCTTCGATCCGTGCCACAGCTTTGGCCAGATTCGCGTCGAGATTGTCAACGGCGCTCATTTGAACCAGTCCGAGGGTCACGCGATTTTGCTTTTTGTTCGGTGGCACGCAATGGATCCTTTGCCGATGAACTCTCGGAGGTCGCACTGATGGGGTCGCCGCGGGTTTACGCCAGCGGTCTTCTGCCCAGGCGGATCAAAAAGCGCGAGCCGAGGCTCGCCCCGCTTCTCCCTGACTTAGCCAACGCGATACTATTTAAGATGCTGCGCGAAAAATGCTTTGGTTTTTTCCCACGCGTCCTTTGCCGCGCCCTGGTTATAGCTCATGGCCCGGTCATCGCAGAAAAAGCCGTGGCCGGCGTCAGGATAGATTTCCATCTGGAACGCGATTTTGTTCGCGGTCAACTCAGCTTTGATCTGGTCAACCTGCTCCTTGGGAATCAACTGGTCCTTGGCGCCGAAGAAAAGATACATGGGGCACTTGATTTCCTTGGTGCGCGAAAGCGGGCTCGGATTGCCCATCGGGATGGCGCCGCCATAAAAAGGCACCGCGCATTTTACATCGTTGGCGTGATGCGCCGCCGCCAGGTACGTGAGTCGCCCTCCCATGCAAAAACCGGTGACGCCGATGGAGCCGGCTTTGACGTTGCGCTGCGACTTGAGGTGGGCGATGGCCGCACCGACATCTTCCATCGCCTTGGAATCAACCACCCGCTGCATGGTCGCGATGGCTTTGGGCATCTCGGCATAGGGAATAATGCGCTCTGTTTCGCGATGGAAAATGTCGGGCGCGATGGCGACATACCCCTCCGCCGCGATCCGTTGGGTAACCATTTTAATATGGTCGTTGATGCCAAAGGCTTCCTGGATCACGACCACGCCGGGATAATTTCCGTTGTCTTTAGGCTGCGCCACATAGGCGTCCATCTTTCCATCTGATGTATTGAGCTGAACGGTGGAGCTCGTAACGTCCATAGTATGCCTCCTTGCGATAGTATTTCTTCGCGAAGTCGTTTTTCTCTATCAGATATCCTTTCGCCGGTCCAACAAGGTAGCGACGACCTGATCGCCAAATTATCAATGAAGCCGGCAAAATTCGAGAATCCTGGCGCAAATTTTTTGCGTCGTCTGCTCCGGCGGCATGACGTTCCAAAAGTCCGCGCCAGGGAGTATCTCGCGGAGATAGTGCGCAGCGGAAGTCGCATGGGAGGGGTCATCGCCGGGAATGATCAACGCGGGAGCTTTGATGCCGCAAATCTCTTCGGGCTCGGCGCCGGGGACGGTGTCGCGGTCGAACATGGAACGGCCCGTGGTCATGACTATTCCCAGGTAGCGATCCAGATCTTGATCGACAAATTTTTCTGTGAACGATTTATCGCGCTCGATCACCGACGCCCAGGGTCCCGCTTCTGGATCGAGCCAAAAACTTTTCCCCGTGTGCGCGCGCTCAACGACGGCTTTGAGACCGTTCTCCTTGGCAAAATTGTAGTGCCGCTGAAAGCGACTTTGAGTATTTATCTTCCAGCGGTAGCCGCCCACCGGCCAGTGGAGCAAGAGCGCGCTCGTTCGCTCCGGATAGTGAGCGCCGAACGCCAGCGCCACGGAACAGCCCATGCAGCCGCCGAGAACATAAACGGCGTCAATTTTTAGATGATCCAGCAGCGCCGCCGCTTGCCTTGTATAGCTGGCCCAACTCAGCCGCTCGACGCGCCCCCCGGACCGGCCACATTCACGCCGGTCGTAAACAATCACTTGATGCCGCGCCGCAAGAGCGGCCAGTGCATCCATCCCCTTCCACGCCGTCGCCTCGCGCCATTTGTCGATGGTGGCGTCAAAGCCGCCGGGGGCAAACAACAAGAGCGGCGCCCCCGAACCCATCACTGTGTAGTTGATCTCTAGGCCGTCAATGATTTGAGATTGGGTTTCAACCGGCATGACACGTCTCCTTGTGCCCAGTTCAACGTTCAAAGTTCAAGGTTCAAAGCTTAACTGCCGGATCGATTGCATTGCGCGATGTTCCGTTCATGCCGAAGCTCTTGAAGCGTGAGCGGTGATTTTGCACACGAAAAAAGATCTCGCCTGCGACTCCGGAACCTTGAACTTTGAACCGTTATCCGACTGCCCTCTCCAGGCAGCCGAGCTCCGTGCGCGGCGCATGAAGGCCGATGCGGTCGTTGACGACGTCCAACTCGATAATGCGATTTTTCTCAGGGTCGCGGATCAATCCCATCGGTTCGCCGCCCTGCCGGACGATTTCGATTTGCTCGCGCAGCAGTTTTCTCAGCATGACGATGCCTTCGTCGCCGGCGCCGAGACGCTCCTGAGTGCGGTCAGTGAGCCCGCCTTGGGTCTCCCACGCCATCGAGTCCTGCGCCGAAACCATGTTCATCTTGTATTGACGCGGGCCGGTTTTTAACGCGGTGAAGCGCCAAGGCACCGGCGCATTCGGCGGTGAAGTTTGTGAATCCGCCGGCACGAAATTGACACGAAACACCTGTGTGTGACGGTCGTCGACGGGAACGCGAATCTGCAAGTTATGGCGCTGCCCCGCCCCCTCATCGTAAGGCGCCACGTGGCGCAACACGGTTGGGAACAATAAGGGATGCCGGTCCACCATTGCCCCTTCTCCGGTGGCAAGCGGCAAGGTCGTGCGCCGCTTTTCGATGCCGTATTCGAAGCGGATGAACTCATGTTGCTCGGCGTATTTTTTTACCCGCGGCATCAAGTGCGCCGTGTCGCCGTGCAGCCAGAACAGATGCGACGGGTCCACGGAATTTTCCATCGGCTGGAGCCAGTTGCAGTCAATGATCGATTCTTTGACGATCCAGCGCTTGCCACATTCCCAAACGAGCACGTCCCAACGCGGCAACAGCGGCGCCGGCGCCGGACCAAGATAGGCGTAGAGCAGCCCGCCAAGATATTCAACGGGATATGCGACATGCTTGATGCGGTCTTTAAACGTGCTATCCGGCGGTTCCGCCGGCTGTTCAAGGCACTTACCCGCGTGATCGAACTTCCAGCCATGGTAAGGGCAGCGGATGCCCTCCCGTTCGACCCGGCCGTATGCCAGGGAGGCCAGCCGGTGCGGACAATGTTCGCCCACGAGCCCGTATTTTCCCGACTTGTCACGATAAACCACAAGTTCTTCATTCAGAAGCTTGACGCCCCTGATTGGTTTTTCTTCCGTAAGCTCGCCGGCCACCGCCACCGGGTGCCAGTAGCGGCGCAACAATTCGCCGCACGGCGTGCCGCGACTTACTTGGGTTAGCAGTTCGTTTTCGTCACGTGTCAGCATTTTTTTCCTTTTACTAGCGGCGATGGTTTGTTGGGGTCTGCCCTTTAAATCCTAGACGCGAGACTGTGGACCGCGCATAGCTTCGGATGCGGCGCGCCCGCTATTTTTTATTGAGCATCTGCTCGTAGCCGAGCTTCTCCAACATCTCAAGGCCGGAATGGCCTTGGCGGATTCCTGCGGCCATTTCTTGCTCTTTTTGAAAGATAACTTCGGCCGCCGCCACGACCTCTTCTTCCTTTTCCTTGGGAATGATGATGATGCCGCTACCGTCGGCAAGGACGAGATCGCCAGGGCGGCACTGCACTCCGGCGAACTGAATTT
Source organism: Binatia bacterium (assembly GCA_036555515.1). GTDB lineage: Bacteria > Desulfobacterota > Binatia > UBA9968 > UBA9968 > DATACQ01. The sequence continues at coordinate 4,558 of DATBLC010000090.1, read as the reverse complement.
CTTGATTGAACGATTCCTGCACCACGCGCCCCCGCGCCGTCATGGGCACGACCCCACGCGCATAAACCGGGAAGCCCAAGTCCCGCGCTTCGTCGATGTCGCGGCTGGCGCCGTCGATGACCACGCCGCTCAAACCCTTTAATTTAGCCGACAGCGACAGCAATCCGCCCCAGCAGGAAAACTGCGGCTGGCCCGCGTTGTCAATCACGATAATGTCGCCGGGCTGCGCGGCTTCAATCGGCGCTGTCCCCAGATGCTGTGCCGGTTGCTGCAAACCCGCAGGCTTAATTTTAATTGTCACCGCGCGGCCGGCGATCTTCGGGCAAGGCCACTGCGGCCGCACGCCCCAGGTCGCCCCTTTCAAGCCCAAACTATCCAGGGCGTCCGAAACCGCGCAGGTATCGAGCTTCGCCAACCGTTCGATAATCGCTTCCCGCGCCATCAATTCCTCTAGTCTTTTGCTGTTCGTATTTGAACCAGAAACTAGACACCAGGAACCCGAAACTTAATCATGTCCAATACGCAAACCCCATCCCGCAGCCGGTCGCAGCCGGCGAGCGGTAGGTTGTCACATACTCTAAATATTTCAGTTCCCGGTCTTCCATCGCACCCGCCAACGCAACCCAGTTGAGAATCTCCGAGGTCCCGCCATCCAATTTTTCACGCGGTAAAGCAAACAGCGTCTCCGGCTTCTTATTCTTCAGACCATCGATGGTCATCGCGTCGATCTCTTCATCGATGACGACATGGCTCAAGCCGCCGGAGGCCATCAGCGCCACGCGCTTATCGCTCTTCCAGGACTCGATCGCCCGGCGCACCGCCCGGCCAAAGGCGTAACAGCGTCTCGGCGTCGGCTGGTTTGGCGGATAGTATGTATTGACCATCACCGGTACCATCGGAATCTTGCTGCCAGGCAGTACGCGCCGGTAAAGAAAACTAAACGCATGGCCGACGCCGATCTCTTTGCGCAGCCGATTGCAGCGCGCTATATCGAACTCGTCGCTAGTCAACGAGCGAATCAAATGGTTGGCCAATTCGTCGTCGTTTGCATATTCATCAGCGGTCTCGACCCAGCCTTTGCGCTCCGCGTCTTTCCAACCCGAAGGCCGGAGACCCGAATCGCGCACCACCGGAATCGACTTGCCGTGGTAAATCGCGAAGGTGGGCATGTTGTCATCGCCGAATTGCTCATGCTGGTCGTCGCCAAAGATCACGACTACGTCGGTGTTGGCATTACGCAGGGCATCGCCCAACGCGGCAACGGCCTTCAGACAAGCCTGATCGCGTTGTTCGAATTTTTCTAGCGTCAGTTCTGCGGCCAAACCAGGCTTGGCTCGCTTTAACAGTGCCGGATAATCCAGCCGCGGGTCCGTTTCGTCTTTTTTGAGCAAGTAAGCCCAATCCCTAGCGCGAATGCTCAATTGCGGACTATGCGATGTGCCAATACCGATGACGATTTGTGCCATATGCGCCTGGCCCCCTTTCAAAGCATTTTTACGCTCATTGCACAAAAACGTCTATAAGGAAATCTCCGAAGCTTCAAGCAGCCGCCGCAGTCATAAGACCCATTTCGATCCAAGCCCTCTGGTATCGATCGACTTGTTGGTTGCACCGTCTTTCTTGCGGGCATTCGTCCTCTGGGATAAAACCGTTATCCAACTAATGAGGGCGAGTAAACCGCCTGAAGGAGGAGTCATGCCAGCCACAAGCCGAGGGGCGACGCTGCTTGGACCGGATGAACTTGAGATACGCGAATATCCGATACCCGACATTCCGGCTGACGGCGGGCTCGTAAAAATCGAACTTGGCGGAGTCTGCGGCTCGGACGTAAAGTATCTCCATGGCGGCAAAGCCCAACTGCCGTACCCGTTGATTCTCGGCCATGAAATACTCGGGCGTGTGGAAAAACTCGGCAAAGACGCTGCGGCGATCCACGGCATCAAAGAAGGCGACCGCATCATCCTCAAAGGCGCAAAAGGCTGCGGGCGCTGCGCGCACTGCCGCCGCGGTGGTGCCCGATTCTGCAAATCGCGCATCGGCTACGGCGGACAAACGAGTTGCGCTAACCCGCCCCACTTATTCGGCGGCTTCGCCGATTACCTCTATCTTGTGCCCGATATTCTGGTTACTAAAGTCAACGATGATTTGCCTCCCGAGGCGGCGGTCCTCGTCGGCGCGGTGATGGCCAATGGATTTCAGTGGGCGGTGCGCCAGGGCGGCGTCAAAATGGGCGACTACGTGCTCATCCAGGGACCGGGGCAGCAGGGACTTGCCTGTACTTTCGCGGCCAGATGCGCCGGCGCCGCGCGCATCGTTATTAGCGGTGTCGGTAGGGACACTGAGCGATTGGAAGTCGCCAAGAAATTCGGCGCGCACCGAACCATTAACGTCGAGCAAGAAAACGTCCTGGAGGTGGTGCGCGAGGAAACCGGCGGCGAGCTGGCCGACGTCGTCGTCGATGTTTCCGGCAACGTCCAGGCGATACGGACTTCAGTCGAATGCGTGCGCACCCTCGGCACTCTGGTGGTCGGCGGCCTCACGAGAGACGGCATCGACGTTCCCATCAATGTCAACTTCATCGTCCGGCGCCAGATCCGCTTTCAGGGCGCGTTTACGACGGACAACGACGCCACGGAAATCGCCATGCGCGCCATCGCATCGACCAGATTTCCGGTGCAAGACATGGTCACCCATGTATTTTCACTCGAGGAGACCGAAAAATGCATCCGCGCCGTCGGCGGCGAGATCCCCGAGCTTTATCCGGTTAAAGCGTTGATCAGACCATAGATCAGGCGGATTCGGAGCAATGATCCGGGGGATTGGCAACCAATCAGTTGAGATGGGTGATAATTTGACTGAAGCTTAATTCGATTCTCCGTGGCGCCGGACATCACAATGAAGAAATTCTTCTGCTTGTCACTTATCTTGCTTAGCTCTTTTCTTGCGGAAAATGCTTATGGAGAATTTACCGGAAAAGGGCATGTTCATACACTCTCAAAGACAAAACAGGTCTTTTTGAATCCGCACTGCCGGTCGAACGACACTTGCGATCTCAAAAGATTCACGCTCACAACGTCGGTCTACGAAGTTTGGTTTAGTGACGACCCGAATTATCCCACGTACGGCAACGGCGTGATCATGGAATACGAGACCGATTCAGTGGATGCGCTCGAGAAATACGCCATTGTTCAATTCATAAGAGGCTGCGTTTTTTACAGTTCGAAAAATGGCGACGGAAAGATAAAAAGGGATGTGATTCATAGCGCACCGAGCTTCGGAGAAAGTATTCCTTTTTGCTTTCCGGATTGGGTGATAGATTCGCAGGACACCGATCCGGCGTACAACAGCGATCCTGAATACGGCAGATTTTATCTATTAAGGTGGAATAATCCCGGCTCATATGATTATCCGACCCATAAATACTACGGCGCCGAAAAACCGGAAATTCCGGTTGTTTACATGACCGATTACCCCGACGGGGCGTTCGTTACCGGAACTGGCGTAAAAAATGCCGCGCTGGAATTCACAACCTGCATCTATAAGGCTAGCGATGTTCCCACCGAAACACGACGCTACGATATAAATTTTGCAAAGCCCATGACTTGCTTTGAGTGGCAAAACGTTTACGTCTACGATTTTGATACAGGAAAGTTCCAAACCAATCTGGCGGATTTTCCCAAGCGGGCGGGGCCCCCTACACGCGCAAATGTGTTCCTTCTCGCAATTTTCGTTACGCTCTTTACTGCAATCGCTCTAGTTACTTTTTCTCGCTTGAGACGAGTTCCTCAGCCAAAAAGATCACGGCTTATCGGATTCGGCCGCGGCGGAATCACCGGTCTATTCTTGAGTCCACTGGTTTTCTTCGGAGATACGGCAGGATTGGAGTGAGTTCTCCCTCGCTCAAATCAAGAGCTGAAATATTGTCTTGACAGAATTTCCTCACGCGATATTTATTGGGCGGTAACAAGCCTGCCCCATCCTTGAGAAGGCTTCCGGTGTGATGTGAGGCCAAACCGGAGGAACTCAAGACGTTCCTCGGAGCGGGATATGAAAAGGAGAGTTTAGAGCCAGCGGCTCCGGTGATTTATTGCCGAGGTGCGCGGGCTTTTTTGTTTTCTGAAGGGTTCTTTTTATTCGAAATCTAGGAAAGGGTGCACACCAAGCTAAGCAAGAGCTGAATCCACTCAAGAGGAGGAAAGCCATGACAATTAATTCACTGACCGCAAAGATAATTTCGATACTCTCAGTCACAGCAATATCTATCCTACTCCAATGGAATAGCGTCTATGCCGAAGCGACTCAAAGCGGACCATTTTCAGTTGCTCTCAACCCCGGCACCAGCATCGTCTTGTACACAGATTTTACCGGGAAGGAGCGAGAGGTCATGCTAACGGTTTGCGTTGCCCCGGCGTCGACAGTAGTAGCACAAATTTCGGCAGATGGAACTGTAGTGCTGGCGGTAGCAGCCTCCACTTGCAGAACCGTCTTCCTAAAGGCACACACCTTCGCGATGAGTGTTGAAGCCGCTGGAACGTTAACGGGGAATTATTCTGTGAGC
>DATBLC010000089.1:0-79477 GCA_036555515.1 Binatia bacterium | reverse complement strand
GCGAAATCCTCCAGCTCAAGGAAGCGATCAACACCATGGTCGATCAGCTGCGCAGCTTCGCCGCCGAAGTTACCCGCGTCGCTCGCGAAGTCGGCACCGACGGCAAGCTCGGCGGCCAGGCCGAGGTGCGTGACGTGAGCGGCGTGTGGAAGGACCTGACCGAAAGCGTGAATATCATGGCCGGCAATCTGACCGCTCAGGTTAGAAACATCGCCGATGTCACCATCGCCGTCGCCAACGGCGACCTGTCGAAGAAAATCACCGTCGACGTGCGCGGCGAAATCCTCCAGCTCAAGGAAGCGATCAACACCATGGTCGATCAGCTGCGTAGTTTTGCCGCCGAAGTGACCCGCGTCGCCCGCGAAGTCGGCACCGACGGCAAGCTCGGCGGCCAGGCGCAGGTGCGCGACGTCAGCGGCGTTTGGAAGGATCTGACCGAAAGCGTCAACATCATGGCCGGCAATCTGACCGCCCAAGTCCGCAACATCGCTGAAGTGACGATCGCCGTCGCCAACGGCGATCTGTCGAAGAAAATCACCGTCGACGTGCGCGGCGAGATCCTGCAGTTGAAAGACGCCATCAACACGATGGTCGATCAGTTGAACGGTTTTGCGGCGGAGGTGACGCGCGTGGCGCGCGAAGTGGGCACCGACGGCAAGCTTGGCGGCCAGGCGCAGGTGCCCGGCGTGGCCGGCACATGGAAAGACTTGACCGACAGCGTCAACTTCATGGCGGGCAACTTGACCGCCCAGGTTCGTAACATCGCGGATGTGACGATTGCGGTAGCCCGCGGCGACCTATCCAAGAAGATCACCGTCGATGTGCGCGGCGAGATCTTGCAGTTAAAAGAAGCCATTAACACAATGGTCGATCAGTTGAACGCGTTCGCCGCCGAAGTCACCCGAGTCGCGCGCGAAGTGGGCACCGACGGCAAGCTCGGCGGCCAGGCCGTCGTCCCCGGCGTCGCTGGCACCTGGAAGGATTTGACCGACAACGTCAATTTGATGGCCGGCAATTTGACTGCTCAAGTGCGCGGTATCGTAAAGGTTGTCACCGCCGTTGCCAACGGCAGTTTGAGAGAAAAGCTCACCGTGGAAACCAAAGGCGAGGTCGCGGCGCTGGCCGAAACCATCAACAACATGACCGATACTCTGGCGATATTTGCCGAGCAGGTAACCACTGTTGCCCGCGAAGTTGGCGTTGAAGGACGGCTAGGCGGGCAAGCAAACGTGCCCGGAGCGGCGGGAATTTGGAAGGACCTGACCGACAACGTCAACCTGCTTGCCGCCAATCTCACAACCCAGGTGCGCGCCATCGCCGATGTGGCCACCGCCGTCACTAAAGGCGACCTGACCCGGGCGATCCACGTCGAGGCGCGCGGCGAAGTGGCCGAGCTCAAAGACAACATTAACGCCATGATCCAGAATCTCCGCAAGACGACGGATCAGAACACCGAGCAGGACTGGCTGAAGACCAACCTCGCCAATTTTACCAGTATGCTGCAGGGGCAGCGCGACCTCACAACTGTCGGAAGAATGCTCCTTACTGAGTTGGCGCCGCTGGTCAGAGCGCAGTATGGCACGATCTATCAAATGGATTCGAGCAACGGCGCGCCGCATCTGCGCAGGCTCGCCGGCTACGCGCGCGACGATAGCCAGGACGAAAAGGCACAGCTAGCGTTGGGCGTTGGCCTGGTGGGCCAATGCGCTCTGGAGAAAAGCCGCATTTTGCTCACCGACATTCCGAGTGATTATGTGCGAATCAACTCGGGCCTGGGCGAGGCGCAGCCGCGCAATCTAATCGTGCTTCCCGTGCTTTTCGAGGGGCAGACGAAGGCTGTCATCGAGCTCGCCTCTTTGGCCGAGTTCACTCCGACTCACTTGAGATTTCTCGACCAGCTGACGGAAAGCATCGGCATCGTGCTCAACACAATCGAGGCAACGATGCGCACGGAAGGCTTGCTGCAGCAATCGCAAAAACTCGCCAGCGAACTGCAAACTCAGCAAGGCGAGTTGCAGCAGACCAATCTGGAGCTGGCCAAAAAGGCGCAGCAGCTGGCCGAACAAAACGCCGAGGTCGAGCGCAAGAACAACGAAATCGAGCAAGCGCGCCACGCCGTCGAGGAGAAAGCCGCCGAGCTGGCGCTCACTTCCAAGTACAAATCCGATTTTCTCGCTAACATGTCGCACGAGCTGCGCACGCCGCTGAACAGCATCTTGATCCTGGCCCAACAGCTCGCCGACAACCGCGACGGCAACCTCAACGCCAAACAGGTTGAGTTTGCCAGAAATGTTCACGCCGCCGGCACAGACCTGCTGAATCTCATCAGTGATATCCTAGATCTCTCAAAGATCGAATCCGGCACCGTCACAGTCGAACCCGAGGACGTCCCGTTCGCCAAATTGCGCGACGCCGTGGAGCGCAGCTTCCGCCACCTGGCCGATGTCAAACACCTGGCGTTCGACATCGAGTTGGACCCGCAACTGCCGCACAGTTTGAGCACAGATCTCAAGCGGCTCCAGCAGGTATTGAAGAATCTCCTGTCCAACGCCTTCAAGTTTACCGCACACGGGCGCGTGGATTTTCGCATATCGGTGGCCGGCGCCGGCTGGAGTCCGGATCATGCCGTGCTGAACGGCGCCTCCCGGGTGATCGCCTTTGAGGTGCGCGATACCGGCATCGGCATTCAGCCCGAAAAACAAAGACTTATTTTTGAGGCGTTCCACCAGGCCGACGCGGGAACAAGCCGGCGCTACGGCGGCACCGGGCTCGGGCTTGCGATCAGCCGCGAACTGGCGACGCTATTGGGGGGAGAGATCCGGCTCACCAGCACGCCCGGCCAGGGCAGCACTTTTACGCTCTACTTGCCGGAGAACTTTCTCGTTTCGTTGGCGCCGGCCGCGACGCGCAAACTTGCCGGATCGCTTGGACCGGCGCCGCTGATCGTGCAACAGGCGCCAAAGGTGGAGGCGATTACCGACGACCGCGAGTCTGTTCTGCGGGATGATCCGACTGTCCTCATCGTCGAGGACGATCCTCCTTTTGCCCGCGTATTGCTCGATTTGGCGCGGCAGAAGGGATTTAAAGGCGTGGTGACGACTGAGGGCGGACATGTTTGCTCCCTGGCCCGGGAGTTCAAGCCGCTGGCGATCATGTTGGATGTCTTTTTGCCTGATATGCTGGGATGGACGGTCTTGAACCATCTGAAACAGGACGCATCGCTCCGGCACATTCCGGTGCAAATTATCAGCGTCGCGGAAGAGCGGCTACAAGGGCTCGGACACGGCGCCTTTTCTTTTCTGATCAAACCAGCAACCACCGAAGAGTTGGAAAAGGCGTTCGACCGCGTGCTTAAGTATGCCCAATCGCCCTGCAGACGGCTGCTGATCGTCGAAGACAACGAGATCGAGCGGCAAAGCGTCGTCGAATTACTCAGCCACGAAGGCGTGGAGATCGCCACGGCGGGAAGTGGCGCCGAGGCCTGGAATGCTTTGCAGGGCGGCAAGTTCGATTGCATGGTGCTGGATTTGCGGCTGCCGGATATCTCGGGCTTCGAATTAATGGAACGGATCCGGCAGCAGTCGGTGCTCCGGGAATTGCCGATTGTCGTTTGCACGGGCAAGGAGCTGACCGAAGAAGATGAAACTCAGTTGGTGCGGATGGCGGAAAGCGTCGTTCTGAAGAACGTCCAGTCTCCCGAACGGTTGCTCGACGAGACTTCCTTGTTTCTGCATCTGGTCGCGGCCGAACTTCCCCGCCACAAACAGCAGATGTTGCAACGATTGCGTCAATCCGATGAGGCGCTGCGGGGCAGGAAGGTGCTGGTGGTGGACGACGACGTGCGCAACATCTTCGCCCTGACCAGTCTGCTCGAGCGGCACGGTGTGCGGGTGGCGAGCGCCGAGACCGGCGCCGAGGCGATATCGCGGCTGGCTCAAAATCAAGACATCGATGCCGTGTTGATGGATATCATGATGCCGGGAATGGACGGTTACGAAACCATGCGGCGCATCCGCCGGAATCCCCGGCACCGGCTCATGCCAATTCTCGCTCTTACGGCGAAGGCGATGAAGGGCGACCGGGAAAAATGTCTTGAAGCGGGAGCCTCAGATTACATCGCCAAGCCGGTCAACGCGGAAGAACTGCTCGCCCTGTTGCGCCTTTGGCTCTTTGGTAAGCAAAGGGGGGAGAGACAATATTCATGACCAACGAGCCCGTCGCTAATATTCTTATAGTAGACGACGACAAAAAGACTCTCGTCGCTATGGAAGCTCTTCTTTCCGGGCCGGGGCGGAAGATTGTCCAGGCCGAATCGGGACGCGAGGCGCTGCGTTGTCTACTGCGGGAGGATTTCGTGCTTGTCCTGCTTGACGTGCGCCTGCCCGACATGGACGGCTTCGAGACGGCGGCGCTGATGCGGCAAAGAGAGCGCCTCCGTTATGTCCCGATCATTTTTCTCTCCGCCATCGATACTTTGGAAGACGACGTGTACAGAGGGGTGGCGAGCGGAGCCGTCGATTACTTGTTCAAACCAGTTGTCCCTCAAGTACTGCAGGCTAAGGTTTCCGTATTCATCGATCTGTTCCGCATGAACGAGCTTTTGAAGCAGCGCGCCGTCCGGCAAACCGAGGAGCGTTTTCGTCTGGTAATCGAGAGCTTAAAGGACTACGCCGTCTTTATGACGGATCCGCAGGGACAAATTAGCATGTGGAACGTCGGCGCCGAACGGATCACGGGCTGGACGCACGAAGAGATCATGGGAGAGTCCTTCGCGCAGCTTTACCCGCTTGAGGAGCAAGCAACTGACGAGCCTGCCCGGGTGCTCCGGGAGGCCGCTCTCGAGGGCCGCTATGAAGAAGAAGGGTGGCGCGTTCGCAAGGATGGGTCGCAGTTCTGGGCCAACGTCGTCATTACCGCCATTCGAAACGAAGAAAATAATATGTTTGGCTTCTCTGCGGTCGCCCGCGACTTGACCGAGCGCAAGCGGACAGAAGAAGCACTCAAGCAGAGCGAGCAGAAGCTGCAGCAGCAGGCGCAAGAGTTGGAGCAGCAGCTTATCGCGTCAGGCCGTCTCGTTTCCGTGGGTGAGTTGGCGGCCTCCATGGCCCATGAGTTCAATAACCCGCTGGGCATCGTTCTTGGCTTTGCTCAAGATCTGTTAAGCAAGACGGATCCCTCCGAGCCGAGTTATCGGTCTTTACGGATCATAAATGAAGAGGCCCAACGCTGCGAAATGCTCGTGCGCGATCTTTTGGAATTCGCCAGCCCCAAGAGCGAGGACTTCAGCGCAACCGAAGTCAAAGAGATGATTGAAAAGACTTTGGAGAAGATCTCCACCCGACTCGAACAGCAGCATGTGGCAGCGGTCATGGAAGCGGAAGCAGATCTACCCAGACTGTATGCCGATCCGCGGCAGTTACAGCAAGTGTTGGTGAACCTCTGTTTAAATTCTTTGGATGCGATGCCGGGAGGCGGCAAGTTAACCCTGGGGGCGCATCTCAATGGCGCCGAACAGATGGTGGTTACGGTGGCGGATACCGGTTTCGGAATTGACGCCAATAGTTTGCCGAGGATCTTTCAGCCGTTTTTTACCGCGAAGAAGCGGCGAGGTTTGGGTTTGGGGCTGCCGATCTGTGACCGGATCATAAAAGCCCACGGCGGACGAATCGAAGTGGAAAGCCGCGTTGGACAGGGTACGATCTTTAAAATCCAATTGCCGTTGACGCAGAGAACCGTCGGACACCATGAAAATGAAAAAGAAATCCCTGCACTAGATGCTCAGAGCCCGGGCACAAGGATTTAACGCGCCGCATGTATTGGATCTAATTTCAAGAATTTCAGCCTTTTCCCTGTAGGAAAAATCCCTTCAAATAGGAAGAATCCTTCAATTATTTTCGTACCCTCTGGTCCGGCACGTTAATATGTCTTAAAAATCAACGAGATTGATTCACCGCATTCTGGTGGCATAATCCATGCGTAGCCGGACGGGTCTGAGCGTAGATTCTCAAGAGAACCGATTGATCTTGCTAAGCCGCTTGGCGCTGCGGTATTAAGTCCGGAAGATGGCGCTGTTTTGGCAATGGTTCGGATTCAGAGATAGCCTGCAAATCGTAAGGGTTCCAGGCAAAAATCGGTAGTTAAAATGGATGGGTGTCATGTCTGCAGGAAAAATACTAGTCGTGGATGATGATGAAAATCTCCTCGAGCTAGCAAGAACCAACCTGGCATCCGCAGACTATAAAGTCGCGACAACCCGTAAAGCGGAGGATGCGATTGGGGCAGCGACGGATGAGGTATTCGACCTGTCCATTGTTGACCTGAAGCTCGCCGACTGCGATGGCATGTCCCTGATGGAACAATTGCATGCTATCCAGCCCGAAATGCCGGTGATCATCCTAACCGGTTATGGCAGCATCGAAAGCGCCGTGGAGGCGATAAAGAAAGGCGCCTATACCTACATCACAAAACCCTTCGACTCTCATGACCTGCTGCTTCAAATCGGCAGAGCGCTGGAAAACTGCAGACTCAACTCGGAGGTCCGCAGGCTGAAGGGGCTCCTGAAGGAAAGATATGATTTCGGTAACATTGTCGCCCGGAGCGAGAAGATGCAGCGGGTGCTCGAGGCCGTTTCCCACATCGCCAAAACAGAATCCACAGTCTACATTTATGGAGAGAGCGGCACCGGTAAAGAGGTAACCGCGAAGGCCATCCATCTGGCGAGTCAAAGGAAGGATCAACCGTTTGTGGCCATCAATTGTGCCGCCATTCCGGAAACTTTGCTTGAGAGCGAGCTGTTCGGTCACGAGAAGGGATCTTTTACCGGCGCGGTCCGAAGCACAAAGGGATTGTTTACCCAGGCGCACAAGGGGACTCTGTTCTTGGATGAGCTTGGTGACATGCCACTTTCCATTCAGGCCAAACTCCTGCGCGCCCTAGAGGAGCGGCAGTTCTATCCGGTCGGAAGCGAAAAGCCGGTTCAGGTGGATGTCAGACTCATTGTGGCGACCAAAACGAATCTTGAAGAGGCGGTCAAAAACGGACTCTTTCGTGAGGATCTCTTCTACAGGATCCATGTCATTCCTATTCGGCTTCCGCCGTTGCGGGAAAGGAAGGATGATATTCCGCACTTGGTTGACCATTTCCTAAAAATGATCTCCGTGCCGATGAAAAAAGATGTGAAAGGCGTCTCGCCGCAGGCAATGCGCAAGCTCATGCTTCACGACTGGCCGGGAAATGTTCGGGAGTTGGAAAACACACTGGAGTATGCGGTGGCGATGACTCATCAAGATGTTATTCAGGAGGATTTGATTCTGCCGACTGATACATCGGTACATGCCGTAACCTCGGGTCCTGATCTGGTAACAAGGCTCCTGCCTGACCAAGGAACGGCAACATCTCTTAAAGAGGCCAGAGCCGAATTCGAAAAGGTCTATCTGGTTCGTCTCCTCGAACTCTGCGAAGGAGGCGCGGCTAAAGCAGCCCAAATCGCCGGCAAATACCGAGCGGATTTCTATGACCTGCTAAAAAAGCATGGCATTAAAATACAAGATTTCAAAAAACCAAAATAGCCTTTAGGCAAGCTTCTTGCCCAGGTTGGGAACACTGAGAGCAGACAGGCCCAAGGGATGGCTCACCGCATAACGAAGATCCTGGTTCCGGTGATTGACTCCGTTCACGCCGGCCCCTACCTGCAGCTAGGGGCCGCCTTGCTTCCTCCACAGGGCAAGATCGCGGCGCTCAAGGTAGTGACGCTTCCGGAAGAAAGCTCGCTCAGCGAAGGCGCGGAGCACGCCCCTGACTCCCGCGCCGCGCTCGAGCCGATCCGCACTCTATTAGGGGACGGAAAAGTGGAAGTAAGAACCTTGATCCGGGTTGCGCATCGCCTTTCCGAGGGCATCGCTGAAACCGCCGAGAGTGAATCCGCCGATCTGCTGATCTTGCCGTGGAAAGGAAGCGCCACTACCGAAGACCGGCTCTTCGGCCGTACCATTGACCGGTTGCTGGAGCGTCCTCCATGTAACACACTCGTGGCCCGCACAGGCGACTTCACTCACTGCAAGCAGATCCTCTTCCCTGTGCGCGGGGGCCCCTACGCGGAATTCGCCCTTGAGATTGCCAGTCAATTGGCGGTCGCGCTGAATGCAGAGATAACGGTTCTCCATTGCGCGCAACGCACGCCGTCTCTTGAGTTCGACGAGAAATTTTACCGTGCTTTCGTGCGCAAACTGCGCTTTCATCATAAGGTGAAGCGCCTGATGAGAGTGCGGGGAAATCCGCAGGACGTCATCCTCCAGGAGGCGCAGAGACATGACCTCGTGATCACGGGCGCGGCCGCAAGGACGGAGGCGCAGTCTTTTTTTCTCGGGCCGATCGTCGAGCATGTAGCGGGGGGCATGGACAAGCCGCTCCTCGTCGTAAAGACCCCCGAGCCTTTTGGATCGTGGAGTCAAGAGTCGATTTCCGCCAAGCCCAAGGTCCTCTCGCAAAGGGTTGACCAGTGGTTCGCGGAGAATACTTTTCACAGAGGGGAATTCGCGGATCTGGCAAAATTGCTGGATCTCAAAAAAAGGCAGGGAGTCACGATCAGCCTTGGGCTCCCAGCGTTAAACGAAGCCGAGTCCATCGGCAATATCATCCAGACCGTAAAAAAAGCGCTGTTCGATGAGATACCGCTACTCGACGAGATCGTCGTCATCGATTCCGAATCGACGGACGACACCGCCACAATAGCGCGTGACCTCGGCGTACCTGTGTTTGTTCATCAAGAGATTCTGCCGCAGCACGGTTCCCATCGCGGTAAAGGCGAGGCTTTATGGAAAAGTCTGTATGTCCTCAGCGGAGATATCATCGTCTGGGTCGACACCGACATTAAAAATTTCTATCCCGGTTTCGTCTATGGATTATTGGGACCGCTGTTGCGCGAGCCCGAGATTCAGTACGTCAAAGGATTCTATCGCCGCCCCATCAAGATGGAGGGCAGGCTGGTCTCAGAGGGTGGCGGCAGAGTGACCGAGCTGACGATCCGGCCGTTGTTCAATCTGTTCTACCCCGAGCTGTCTGGAATGATCCAGCCTCTGGCCGGGGAATACGCGGGCCGGCGGTCGGTGCTGGAACAGGTGCCTTTTTTTACCGGCTACGGCGTCGAGACCGGATTGCTCATCGATCTGTTTACCGAATTCGGCCTCAATGCCATCGCCCAAGTGGACCTAGAGGAGCGGGTGCACCGCAATCAGCCGCTAGCTTCACTTAGTCAAATGTCGTTCGCCATAATCCAGGTCGTGATGCAGCGGCTGCAACTGAAAAACCGCATCGAGATCATGGACGAGGTCAATCGTTCCATGAAGCTGATCAAGCCGCAAGGAAAAAGCTACGCCCTCGAGCTGAAGGACATACAAGATCAGGAGCGAGCGCCGATGCTGACGATCCCGGAGTACCGGGCGAGGCGTCATGCCGTTGGTTACTCGTAGAGAGCAATCCCGAGTGAAGTCGCGAAGAATTATTAGTCGCCAGGGGGCGGGCCATCGAATGAATTGTTTCGGCGGTTTTGTGTCTCTTCCACATAGGATCAACGAGAGGATCTCTCCTTAGGCATCTCATCGCGCCCGCAGGGCCGGGGAAATGCCGAATATCGAAGAACCGTTTATAGTTGATCTCTTCCGCCGCGACCTTTCAAATGGAAAGGAGATACAGCCGTATCGATAGAAGCCGATCTATGAAATCGATACTTGCCGCAGGACAACAGACGGCAAGTCTTTTCCTCCGTCTTTTGGCCGGATGGCTATTTATTTTTTTCCCCTCAATCTCCTTGGCGGCGGAAAACCAGATCCATTTTGTCACCTGGAGGTCGGATCCGACGTGGATCTGGGATCGCGCCATTGCGGACTTTGAAGCGCGCAACCCGGGCGTCAAAGTCATCCGCGAGGTTGGTCCGCATTCGTCCTCGGCGTTCCACGATCTAGTTACGCAGAAGCTTAAGAATCGCGATCCGCGCATGGATGTGTTCTTTATGGACGTCATCTGGCCCGCGGAATTTGCCTCGGCCGGTTGGGCGCTGCCGCTGGACGGTTTTTTTCCGCCCGCCGAGCGCGACCAATTTCTCATCGCTCCGATCTCGGCAAACACTTATGAACAAAAGATCTATGGCGTGCCCGTCTTCGTGGATGCCGGCATGCTCTATTATCGAAAAGATCTCTTGCTGAAGTACGGTTTTTCCGCTCCGGGCACCTGGCCGGACCTTGTGCGCCAGGCCAAGATCGTCCTGAGAAAAGAAAACGACCCTCATCTGGTCGGGTACTCAGGCCAATTCAAGCAGTACGAGGGACTTGTCTGCAACATGATGGAGTTTATCCTGAGCAACGGCGGCTCGCTATGGAATGAGAATGAGCTCAGGGCCTCGCTTCATTCTTCGAAGGCCAAGGATGCCGTTCGTTTCGTGCGCGATCACATCATCGGCGAGATCTCTCAACGCGGTGTATTGGCTTATCAGGAACCGGACTCATTGGCCCTTTTCACCCAGGGACGGGCGCTCTTTCACCGCAACTGGCCATACGCATGGGAAGCAGCCAGCGATGCGCAGAGATCGAAGATAGCCGGCCGGGTCGGAATCGCCTCCTTGCCGGTTTTTCCCGGCGGCAGCAGGGTCGCAACTTTGGGGGGATGGCAGCTGGCGATCAGCCGCTTTTCGCGCAAACCGGAACTCGCGTGGAAATTTATTTCATTCATGACGGATGAAGAAATGCAAAAACGGATCGCCCTGGCCACCGGGCGCGCTCCTGCGCGCAAAGCACTATACCGGGATACGGAGATCCTCAAGAAAAATCCCCAATTTAAATCGCAATTCGATACTTTTACACAGGCCGTTCCTCGACCGCGAACGCCGGTTTATGTTCCCCTGTCGAATATCATGCAGCGATATTTTAGTTCTGCCATTGCCATCGCCGATTCTAATATCGATCAACTCGCGCGCCTCGCCGCGCGCGATATGGACCGCGTCTTGGATCTATTGCGCGGACGAGACGGATCATGAGCCGCCGGGATTTCCCAGCTTTTCGCTATCTGTTTCCCAGCCTTCTCTTCGTTTGCCTTTTTTCGCTCTATCCGATTTCGGAGTCCTTCCGCTTAAGTTTCTATCGCATGATCCTGATGCTCCCATGGTTGGGGCAGAGATTCGTCGGTTGGGAGAATTACCACGACCTGCTGACCGATTCGGTGGCGCTGCATTCGCTCGTCACAACCCTCACCTTCGTCGCCGTAACGGCGCCCGTGGAAGTAGTTCTCGGCCTGTGCATGGCTTTGGTGCTGAATGCGTCTTTTCGTGGCCGGGGCTGGCTGAGGGCGGTCGTGCTGATCCCCTGGGCCATCCCCACGGTGGTCTCCTCGCAGATGTGGCGATTCATCTTCAACGACCGCTATGGGCTCTTCAATTTTTTTCTCTTCGCAGATAGGACCGATCTTTATCTTGCCCCCTTGGCTGACCCTTCTTTGGCGCCGGTAACGATTATGATTGCCGATGTCTGGAAAACGAGTTCTTTTGCCGCTTTGATCATTCTGGCAGGATTGCAGACGATACCCGGTGAACTCTATGAAGCGGCAAGCGTTGATGGGGCCGGCTCATGGCAGAGATTTCGCCATATCACCCTGCCGTTGATAAAACCTGCGCTTCTCCTGGCGCTGCTCTTTAGAACCATAGATGCCTTGAGAGTTTTCGATCTCGTCTTTGTGATGACGCAGGGAGGGCCGGCAGACGCGACCAATGTCCTGCAATTTTACGGCTACAAGAAAAGTTTTGGCGAAGGAATGATCGGTTACGGCTCTGC
This sequence comes from Binatia bacterium, assembly GCA_036555515.1. GTDB lineage: Bacteria > Desulfobacterota > Binatia > UBA9968 > UBA9968 > DATACQ01. Next base: position 67,661 of record DATBLC010000089.1, on the reverse strand, counting down.
CATCGCCGTTATGGTCTTTGTCATCTCATTGTTGTTGTCGCTCTTGTATATACGTCTTATAGGCACGCGCATCCTGGAAAAGGCGGGCCCAGCATGAGAAAAATTGTCTTGCCTTTTTCGGTTGTTGTGATCGGCGCGTTCAGCCTTCTCCCGTTTTTGTGGTTCGTGCTCACTTCATGGAAGAGTCCGACGGAAATCACCGCCATTCCGCCACAGGTTATCCCCAGCTTTCATTGGGATTTTTATCGCTCGGCCTTGCAAGAGTACGGGCTCCTTCGCTACATCTGGAACAGCGCCATCGTGGCCGCGGCGACGACGGCCATCAGCATTGCGATCGCTGCACTCGGGGCCTATGCGCTGGCCCGGTTTCATTTTGTTTGGTCGAGATACTACCTCATGCTTCTTTTGGCCGTCTCCATGTTCCCGCAGATCGCTATTGCAGGCCCGGTTTGGCGCATTCTTAGCGGTCTTGACTGGCTCAACAGCTATCATGGGATCGTTGCCGCGTACATTTCGCTTGCGTTGCCCTTCTCGATCTGGGTGCTCACGACTTTTTTTAAGGAGCTGCCCTTCGAGATCGAGGAGGCTGCGTTAGTCGATGGTTGCACGCGACTGCAGGCTTTGAGGAAGGTGGTTCTGCCGCTGGCCGCACCGGGCCTTTTCACGGCGGCTATCCTAATTTTCATCCATGCTTGGAACGAGTTTTTCTTCGCTCTTATCGTTCTCACTGACCCGGCACTGCAAACTTTACCAGTGGGGATCGCCCTGTTCCCCGGCGAGTACACGATGCCATGGGGCGAGATTTCCGCCGCCTCAACCATTGCGACGCTTCCCCTCATCGCTCTCACGCTGCTGTTTCAGCGCAGAATCGTCCAGGGGTTGTCCGCCGGCGCCGTAAAAGGGTGAAACAAGAGCGGAACTCCGATGGCGTCGCTCTCAATCCAAAAGATTTCTAAATCGTTCAACGCCACGCGGGTCTTGGACGACGTCTCTTTTCGCGTTGCCGACGGGGAGTTTTGCGTCCTGCTAGGTCCGTCGGGTTGCGGCAAATCAACTCTTCTTCGTCTGGTCGCGGGATTGGAGAACGCCTCGATCGGCGACATTGCCATCGGTGATCAACGGGTTGATCATTTGCCGCCCCGGGACAGAGACATAGCCTATGTTTTTCAAAACTATGCTCTGTATCCGCACATGACGGTTTATGAAAATCTTGCGTTCTCTCTGCGATTACGAAGCGTGCGGAAGGATGAGATCGAGAGGAGAGTGAGGGAAGCGGCCGGGCTGCTCGAGATTGAGCAACTGCTGGGTCACAAACCCCAACAGCTTAGCGGCGGCCAGCGGCAAAGAGTCGCGGTCGGCCGAGCCATCGTCCGCCAGCCGAAAATCTTTCTCTTCGATGAGCCGCTCTCAAACCTCGATGCCTCGCTCAGGGCCAATATGCGGGTGGAACTCGCGCGGCTGCACGAAAGGCTGCATGCGACGATTCTCTATGTCACCCATGATCAAGCGGAAGCGATGACACTGGGAGAAAAGATTGTCGTTCTCGATCGCGGCAAAATTCAACAGGTCGGTTCTCCAGCAGAGATTTATCACCGGCCTGCCAGTGTCTTCGTCGCGCGTTTCGTCGGCAGCCCGCAAATGAATCTGATCGAAGGACAGATCGATGAAGACGGAGCCACCTTTCGTAGCGGCAATCTCCGCATCATGCTGGCGGCAACTTCTCTTGGCCACGGCGCAAATTTCGCGCGGCAACCGGTAACCATCGGTATCCGGCCTGAGGATCTATCGCCGACGAACCCCGATCACGCTACGATCCAAGGCGAGGTAGAGCTCGTTGAAGACCTAGGCAGCGATAAATACGCGTACTTGAGGTGCGCCGATGTCAGGTTAATTGCCCGGTTGTCTGCAACTGACTCGGCACGACGAGGCCAATATCTCCACTTCAAAGCAGACGTCGAGCGGCTGCACGTCTTTCATCAGGGAAAGCGGATCAACTAGGGACCCGCAAGCTTTCAACATAGAAATGGCGAAGAGCTGGACAGATATCAAAGGCTGCCGGGCATTGACAGTCTCGCGCCGAAAACTCGGTAAACTGCCACCGTGCTTTGGTACGGCGGCTAACAGAGGAGATTGGTTCCATGACGAAAAATTATGACGCAATCATTATTGGCACAGGACAAGCCGGGCCATCGCTAGCCGCGCGGTTGGCCCGAGCCGGCATGACCGTAGCCGTCATCGAACGCAAACTGTTCGGCGGTACCTGTGTCAATACCGGCTGCATTCCGACCAAGACTCTGGTGGCCAGCGCCTACGCTGCCCATATGGCCAGGCGCGGCGCCGAATTTGGCGTCGAGATCAACAGCGCCGTTACGGTGGATATGGAGAAGGTCAAGGCGCGCAAGGACGGCGTCGTGCGCCGATCGAAGGAAGGCGTGGAAAAAGGGCTGAAGGGCTTGAACAACGGCACCGTCTACGAGGGCCACGCCCGCTTCGAGGGACCACACACAGTCGCTGTGAGTGGCGAATTGCTCGAGGCGAGCAAGATATTTATCAACGTCGGCGCGCGCGCCTCCATCCCGCCGCTTCCCGGCCTCGAGAGCGTGAACTACCTGACCAACTCCGGCATGATGGAAGTGGACTTCCTCCCAGAGCACTTGATTATCGTCGGCGGCAGCTACATCGGTCTGGAGTTCGGCCAGATGTATCGGCGCTTCGGCAGCGAGGTGACGATTGTCGAGAGAGGTCCGCGGCTGATCAAGCGCGAAGACGAAGATGTGTCCGAGACCATCAAAGAAATCCTCGAAAACGAAGGCATCAACCTTCGCCTCGGCGCCGAGTGTATGGCGGTAGAGAAACGGGGCGATCGGGTAGTCGTCAAGCTCGATTGCTCGACGGGCGCAAAAGAGGTGGCCGGATCAGATTTGCTATTGGCGGTGGGACGTCGTCCCAACACCGACGATCTTGGCCTGGAAAAAGCAGCCATCGCGGTGGATGAGCGTGGCTATATCGCGGTGGATGATCAATTGCGCACCAACGTGCCCGGCGTGTGGGCGTTGGGGGACTGCAACGGAAAGGGGGCTTTCACTCACACGTCGTACAATGACTATGAGATCGTCGCCGCCAACCTGTTGGACAACGATCCACGCCGCCTGAGCGACCGTATTCAGGCCTATGCCCTGTACATCGACCCGCCGCTAGGACGGGCTGGAATGACCGAGGCCGAGGTGCGAAAGTCTGGTCGGAAAGCTCTGGTCGGGAAAAGACCGATGACGCGGGTGGCCCGCGCGATTGAGAAAGGTGAAACTCAAGGGTTTATGAAAATTTTGGTGGATGCCGACACGAAAACGATCTTGGGAGCAGCCATCCTGGGAGCCGGCGGCGACGAAATCGTCCACAGCGTCCTCGATGTGATGTATGCCAAAGCTCACTACACAGTGATCCAGCGCGCCATGCATATCCACCCCACTGTGACTGAACTGATTCCAACAATGCTGGGCGAACTCGAGCCTCTAGCAGGCTGCTGAGTGCTCTGGGATAAACCGGCGTGGAGTTGTGAATGAAAGGGTCATACGGGAAAGGAGTAGCGATCCACCCTGGCCCCGAGTCATGCGTGGTTGGCCGTGAGGTCGCCAGTCTAACTGCAGAATCCGGGTTGAATGTTGAATTTGGAACCGACCGCGGTTCGTTCCTCCGGCTACACCCCTCGATTCACCCCACTGTCTAGAAGATTCCTCGGTCCATGATTTAGACAATCTGGCTCGATCTGTGACGCGCGGGAAAAATCCTTGCCCAAATTACTTGACATATAAAATATTTGACTATAAAGAAAAGTCTATCCAGCCAAAGCATGAGCACCGGTCGTTATTTTGGCGCAATATAATGTGGTAAGGAATAAAGTGGCTACTATCGGTTGGGGTTTGCGCTCTGGCGCTAAAAGTCTTTAGAAACTGCTGAATAATGCGGCGCTCAAATATTTCACGAAGTGATTCGATCCCTTTTCGCCATCGATATGGCGATCATTAGCTATCAAACGGAGAATTTGAGTGATTTATGGCTGACACATACTACGCCGACTTTCGCGATTACATCGCTTGCCTGGAAAAGCTTGGCAAACTCCATCGCTGGACTCGTCCCATCAACAAAGACACCGAAATGATGCCGCTCATGCGGCTGCAGTACCGCGGCGTGGTCGATGAGGAGCGCAGGGTCTTTCTCTTTGAGAACGTATATGACAGCCGCGGCAAAAAGCATCGCATCAGAGTCGCCACCGGCATGTATGGCTCTTCGCGGCCTGTAGCGGCGCTCGGTCTCGGCTGTGACGAGCCCATGGCGATTTACGAAAAATGGCGCCGAGCCCTGGCGCAGCCCGTCGAGCCGCGCATGGTGCGTGAGGCGCCCGTTCAAGAAGTGGTTTATACCGGCGACCGCCTTAGCGCCTTTGGTGTCACGAGCCTGCCGGCGCCGGTGGAAGAGCCCGGTTTCAGCGGCGGCATTCGCGTCACCGCGCCGTTTATCACCAAAGACCCAGCCGACGGCATCCGCAACGTCGGCATGTACAGCGGTCATTTTAGGGGCGAGGAAAAGCTCATCGCGGGCATCGCGCGCACGCACCACGCCGCACTCTACCATCACACCAGCGCGGCGCGCCGAAAAGAGCCGCTGCCGGTGGCCATCGTGCTCGGCGCGCTGCCGGATATCAACTTTGTTTCCGCCGCCAATCTTCCCTACGGCCTCGATGAGCTGTCTGTGGCTGGTGGAATCCGCGAGCGACCGGTTGATTTAGTGCCATGTAAAACGATTCCCCTCGAAGTGCCGGCGGAAGCCGAAATCGTCATTGAAGGCTTGATGTCCATTGACCGCCAGGAACGCGGCGAACCCTTCAGCGACTATCCCGGCTATCTCATGGCCGAGCGCGGCCTAAGACCGGTGATCGATATCACTGCAATCACGCACCGGCGCGATGCCATCTTCACGGCCATTCTCGTCGGCCTGCCGCCGAGCGAATCCAACGGCATCTCGCGCACCTGCCGCGAGCTGATGCTTTACAACTTTCTCCGTTACAACTGCGCCCTGCCCGAAGTGCTGGAAGTCTCCTGTCCTGAGATGGGTGGCGGCTGGAACTGGTGGGTCATCCGGATGAAGAAGAGCCACGCGAGCAAGCCGAAGCAGGCGCTGCACGCCGCCGCGGGAATGGATCCGACCAGCAAGATGATCATCGTCGTCGATGACGATATTGATCCCAAAGATCCCGACATGGTGATGTGGGCGCTCAGTTTTGCCATGCAACCCCACCGCGACGTGGAAATAATCACGGGCCGCGTTCCCTTGCTCGACCCCTCGGCGCACTCCTTGATGACCGGCCCGGAAGATCGTTTTTACCCGCCGCCCGTCGGTTGTTCGGGGTTGTTGATCGACGCGACGCGAAAGGGACCCTTTCCCCCGGTGGGCCTGCCGAAGAAACAGTTCATGGACCAGGCGTTACAGATCTGGAAGCAAGAAGAGCTTCCCGAGTTGAAGCTCAAAACTCCCTGGTACGGCTATCCACTCGGGATGTGGGATGCGGAAGACGACGCGATTGCCGACGCGGTGACCCGCGGCGAGTATTTTCAATCGAAAAAGGTAACGAAAGGGCATTAACCGTGGCGAAACGGGAGACCAGTTACGAGCTGTTTTTACGGCAAGAGGGCATTCCGGTCATTCAAGCCTATGGAGTCGAAGACGTGACGCTACTGGAGCGCAAACCGTGGAAGCGCACCGGCGGCCGTGGCGCTTACATCGATCTCAAGGGCATGGAAGGCTTCACGGGCATGTACGTCGGCGAGATTCCGGCCGGCGCGGCGATGCACTACGAATGCCATCTGTACGAAGAGTTGATTTACATTCTGCGCGGTATCGGCTCCACGGAAATTTTTTCCCCCGGCGATGAGAAGCGCAAGATGCACTTCGAGTGGCAGCAAGGAAGTCTATTCGCGATTCCTCTCAATACGCGCCACCGCCTGATCAACGGCAGCAATCAACCGGCGATTTTTTTGGCTGTGACCAGCGCGCCGTTGATGCTCGACCTGCTACACAACGCGTCTTTTGTTTTCGGCTGCGACTACAAATTCGCCGATCGTTTCGACGGCGAATCGGACTACTTCGTACCCAAGACCGCCCGCCAGGAAGTCGGCGGGTTTGTCAATTGGGAGTCGAACTTTATCGCCGATGCCCGCGGCGCGCTCGTAGACCCCTCGGAAGCGAAGGGTTATGGCGTGAAAATCACTTCCTTCGACATGGGCGGCAGCACTCTCGTCGGCCATATCGCCGAGTGGCCGGTGGGGCGCTACCACAAAGCCCACTTTCATCAGGGCGGGGCGATTCTGCTAATTCTTCGCTCCCAAGGCTACACGCTCATGTGGCCGCAGGAAGCGGGTACTCGCCCATATAAGTCCGGCAACGGCGACAAAGTTGTCCGCGTTAACTGGCGGGAGGGGAGTGTCTTTAGCCCGCCCAGCGGCTGGTTCCACCAGCATTTCAACACGGGCAAGGAACCGGCGCGCCAGCTCGCGTTTCGCTACTCCGGCGAGTCGGGAAAATATCTGCTCGGCTGCTGGCGCGTCCTTAATAAAGAGGGCGTGCGCGCCAGTATCCGCGTCGGCGGCACGCTCATCGAATACGAAGACGAAGATCCGCAGATTCGCAGCGACTTCGAAGCGGCGGTCCGACAAGCAGGCGTGGGGATGGAGATGCCGCAGTTTGATTATATTGGAATGTAGAGAAACAGATTCGGAGGTGTACAGGATGACATCCGCAATTCGCAGTCTCGCGCTTGTAATCGTCCTTATGATGTATCCCGTTCTCGCGCCGGCGCAAGCGAACAATCCTAGCGCGCGGAGCGATTGGGATAGAGTCGTCGAAGCGGCCAAGAAGGAAGGCAAAGTCGTCGTCTCCATCCCCACCAGCGCGGCGCTGCGCCAAGAGTTTGAAGCCGGCTTCAAAAGTAGATTTCCCGGCATCGAACTGGAGCTTAGCGTCGCGCGGGGCGCGGCGAACATCAACAAGATCGTCGAGGAGCACAAGGCCGGCGCGCGCAGCATCGACCTCCATATCGGCGGCACGACCTCGATCATTACCGGGCTTCTCGCGAATCAATTGCTGGAGCCGGTGACGCCGTCCATGTTGCTTGTGGAAGTGCGAGACGAGAAAAACTGGTGGGGCGGCCATATTTGGGCCGATAACGCCGGGAAATATATCTACACTTTCACTGCCTACATGACCGAAACCATCTGGTACAACACGACCCTGGTCAAGCCGGAAGAAATCACTTCATGGGACAGTCTCTTGGAGCCGAAGTGGAAGGGGAAAATCGCCATCCTGGACCCGCGCACCCCCGGCTCTGGAGAATCCACCTGGGCCTTTTTGTGGCGCATCAAGGGCGAACCTTTTCTCGCCAAGCTCGCGGCTCAGGAAATGCTCGTGGGCCGGAACCTGCGACAGTTGGGCGAGGCGGTAGCGCGCGGTAAGTCGGCGGTCTCCATCGGCCTGTCTTATTACACCTATCTGCCGTTCATAAAAGCCGGGCTACCGGTGAAATCGATATCGACGGTCAAAGAGGGTTACTACGCCGCTTCGGGCAGCGGCAATGTGGTTCTGTTGAAGAACGCACCGCATCCCAATGCTTCGAAGGTTTTCATGAACTGGATGCTGTCGAAAGAGGGCCAGACCGCCGTTACCAAGGCGCTGGGGCAACCGACGCGCCGTTTCGACGTGGACACGCGCTGGACGAAAGAGTTCGGCCATACCTCCGCCAAGGAAGTATTGACGCGGGAGAAATATGACGAGTTGGAAAACGGTTCGGAAGACGTAGTGAACAGATTCCGTAAACCTGCCATGCAGATCGCGGAGAAGCTGTTTCAGTAGAGTTTTCATGGGAAATTCAATCATGAGCGCCATACGTCTTATTGGTCTGATGCGGATAAGCGGAGCCGTGATGGTGGTTGCCGCTGCTTGCTTCAGCGCCAGCGTAGCGCCAGCTCAATCCAGGTCTGCCGATTGGGACAAGATCGTCGAAGCGGGGCGCAAGGAAGGCAAAGTCGTCGCTTCGATTCCACCCAGTGCCGAGCTGAGAAGGTTGATGGAGCTTTCGTTTACCCGGCAGTACGGCATCGGCGTCGAGTTCATTCCGGCGCGGGGCAGCAACGTTATTCAACGCATCGTCAACGAGGCCAAGGCCGGCGTTCGTTACTTTGACCTGCACATCGGCGGCACGGAGTCGGTCATCACCGGACTCTTACCGGAAAACATCCTGGACGGAGTCGAGCCTTACTTCACTTTGCCCGAAGTGAAGGACCCCAAACAGTGGTGGGGCGGACATCTGTGGGCCGATAATGCCAAACGATATCTATACATCTTCGTGGCATATCAAACGGTGAGTCTGTGGACCAATCCGAATGAATACAAGCCTATCGAATTCAGTTCCTTCGACGATTTATTAAGTCCCAAGCTGCGCGGCAGGATCGGCATCAGCGATCCACGCACACCGGGTTCCGGCTCCTCCATGTGGTCCTACATGCTGTACATCAAAGGCGAGGAATATTTAAAACGGCTGGTGGCACAAAAACTATTCGTCACCCGGGATCTGCGCCTCCTTGCGGAGAATCTCGCCAAAGGCAAAATCGCGGTGACGTCCGGCATCGGCTATTCCGAGTTTCTCCCATTCATCAAAGTGAAACTGCCGGTGACGCCGCTCCCTATGCCGAAAGAGGGTCTCTACGTGAGCGGCGGGTATGGTCACCTGACGGTTTTGAAAAATCTGCCTCATCCCAACGCCGCCAAGGTTTTCGTCAATTGGCTATTGAGCCGCGATGGTCAGGAGGTTTTTACCAGGGGCATGGGTGTTGGTTCGCGGCGGCTCGATGTCGATACCCGATGGCTCAAGGAATATGGCGTCGTCGCGGCGAAGGATTTCCTGACCCTCGACCAATTCCATAAATACGAAAACCAGTCCGAAGACAAGGTTTACAAAATCAGAGAACCGGGCGCCGCCATGGCGCGAAAGCTGCTCGGCAGTTAGCCGGATTATTGACGCGTCGGTGCAAATTAACCGCGAGGCCTAAACCTCGTCGTCGCAGGCGATGGGCCTGGACATTACTGAATCGTTCAAACCGTTCAAAAAGTTCAAGTCGTTCAAAACATAATTCGGGCTAGGCCCCGGCAGAGATGCGAATGAAAGAACCGATCTTTTTTCTCTTGATTCTTGGGTGGTTCCTGCAGGGCGCGGAAATATTCGCGCAGGGCGAGCAACCTCGTCCGGCCGACTGGGACAGAATCATCGATGCCGGCAGGAAAGAAGGCAGGGTGGTCGTCTCGGTGCCTGCCAGCGCCGAATTGCGCAAGGACGTCGAAAGAATCTTCAAGCAGCGCTTTGGCATCGACGCCGAGCTGAACGCGGGCCGGGCGGCTTCCATCGTCGGGAAAATCCAGCAGGAGGTAAAGTCCGGCGTCTATAATTTCGATCTCCACATGGGAGGCAGCGAATCGATGGTCACCGGACTCCTCTCGGAGGGAATCCTGGAGCCCTTCGAGCCTGCGATGATTCTGCCGGAAGTGAGAGATCCCAAGAACTGGTGGGGTGGACATATCTGGGTCGACAACGCAAAGCGGCACATCTACTCATCGCAGGCCTATCAAACCGAAAACATCTGGTACAACACGGACCTGGTCAAGCCCGACGAGATACGCTCCTTTGGCGACCTGCTGCATCCCAAGTGGATCGGCAAAATCGGCTATCTTGACCCGCGCACGCCCGGCTCCGGAACCTCGATCTGGTCGTTTCTCTGGCAGCTAAGAGGGGAAGCCTACTTAAAAAAATTGGCAGGGCAAAAGCTCTTTCTCTCCCGCGATCAGCGGGTATTGGCGGAAAGTCTCGCCAAGGGAAAAGTCTCGCTCGTCATTGGCCTAACTTATTATTCGTTTCTGCCATTTCTCAAAGCAGGGCTACCGGTCAAGCCGCTACCCAATCCGCGCGACGAAGTCTACGTCAGCGGCGGCAGCGGCCATCTGACCATCATCAAGAGCGCGCCCCATCCCAACGCGACCAAAGTGTTCGTCAACTGGTTTTTGGGAAAAGAAGGCCAGGAGATTTTTGGCAAGGCGATGGGGCAGGGCACGCGCCGCTTCGACGTCGATACCCAGTGGCTCAAGGAATTCGGCGTTATCGCGGCCAAAGACAGCCTCGCGCCGGATCAATACCCCAAGCTGGAGAACCAGTCCGAGGAGAAGGTTTTCAAGGTACGGGAGCCGGCGGCCGAATTGGCGCGCAAGATTCTGGAGTAAGAGGAAACTCATGGCCGACAAATATTACGGTGACCTGCGCGAATTCATAGAGCTACTGGATAAACGCGGCCTGCTCTACCATTGGCGGCGCCCCGTCGACAAGGACAGCGAACTGATGCCGCTTATGCGGCTTCAGTATCGCGGCCGCTCCGATGCCGAGCGCCAGGCGTTTCTTTATGAAAACGTAACCGACGGTCATGGGCGCCGTTACAGCGTCAAGGTTCTCACCGGAGTCTACGGAGCTTCGCGCCCAATCGTCGGACTGGGCATGGGCTGTGAAAACGCCGCGGATATGTACGAACGCTGGCGCCACGCCGTGGCCAAGCCCATCGATCCGGTCATGGTATCAAACGGCCCAGTACATGAAGAGGTTCACGTCGGCGCGGCGCTGGAAAAAATCGGCCTGACGATGCTTCCGGCGCCGGTGGAAGAACCTGGCTTTAGCGGCGACACCCGGGTCACCGGTCCCTTCATCACCCGCGATGCCGCCAGCGGTGTGCGCAACGTCGGCATGTACAGCGGCCACTTTCGTCCACCGAAGCATTTGTTGGCTGGCATCGGGCCGTCGCATCACGCGATGCTTTATCACTATCCCGGCGCTAGACAACGCCGGGAACCGCTCCCGGTGGCGATTGCGTTAGGAACCCTGCCGGACATTAACTTTGTGGCGGCGGCTAATCTTCCCTACGGCTTGGACGAGCTCGCCGTCGCCGGAGGGATCAGGCAAAGACCGGTGGAGCTCGTGCACTGCAAAACCGTGCCGCTGGAAGTTCCCGCGGAGTCCGAGATCGTGATCGAGGGAGAAATTTCCACTGAGCTGCTGGAGAAGGAACAGCCATTCAGCGATTTTCCGGGTTACCTCATGGTGGAGCGCCATCGCCGGCCGGTGGTGAAAGTCACCGCGATCACCCACCGGCGCAGTCCGATGTTGACGTCGATCCTGGTCGGGCTGCCGCCGAGCGAGTCCAACGGAATATCGCGCAGCTGCCGCGAAATGATGCTCTACAGCTTTCTCAAATACAGCTGCAATCTTCCCGACGTCCTGGAAGTGTGCTGCCCAGAGATGGGCGGTGGTTGGAACTGGTGGGTCATTCGCATGCGCAAGGGCCATCCGAGCAAACCGCAGCAGGCGCTGCAAGCGGCTTCCGGCATGGATTCGGCCAACAAGGTCATCATCGTGGTGGACGAGGATATCGACCCGAAGGACCCCGACATGGTGATGTGGGCGCTGAGCTTCTCCATGCAGCCGCATCGGGATGTGCGGATCATCCCCGGCCGCGTCCCTCTTCTCGACCCCTCCGCTTACGCGTTAATCAGCAAGCCGGAAGAGCGCAGTTTTCCTCCGCCCACCGGTTGTTCCGGCATATTAATCGACGCCACGCGCAAGGGTCCTTATCCCCCCGTGGGATTGCCCAAAAAAAAATACATGGAGCGAGCGCTGGAGATCTGGAAGGAAGAAGAATTGCCGGCTCTGGCGCTTAAGAATCCCTGGTATGGTTATGCATTAGGATTGTGGAATGCAGAAGACGACGAGATGGCCGAAGCGATCGCGCGAGGAGAGCCCGTAGAGATCAAGAGTCCCGAGAAAGATTGAGCGCTGCGATGACTAGTGCAATTTTTATTCGTGCCGCGCTGTGCCTGGCGGCCGTAGTTTTAATTTTGCCGCTGCCTGTGTTCTCGCAAGGAGCCAGGGCGCCGGCGGGAAACGATTGGCAGAAGCTGGCCGAGGCCGCGAAGACGGAAGGCAAGCTCGTAGTATCGATTCCGCCCAGTGCGGAGTTTCGCAAGGGAGTGGAAGAGACGTTCGGAAAACGCTTTGGTGTAAGCCTGGAGTTGGTGCCTGCGCGCGGCGCGACTTTGATCACTCGTATCGTCGAAGAGTTCAAGGCCGGCGTTGCACATTTCGATGTGCACATCGGCGGGACCGAATCTGCTGTCAAGGGACTCATGGCCGAAGGCATCCTAGATCCCGTGGAGCCCTGGCTCGTTGTTCCAGAGGTCAAGGAAGCGAAAAACTGGTGGGGTGGTCACATCTGGATGGATAACGCCAAGCGCTTCATTTTCAGCTTCGCGGCCTACCAGACTGAAAGCCTCTGGCACAATACCAACCTGGTCAAGCCCGAAGAATTTCGCTCCTTTGACGATCTCTTGAATCCGAAATGGCAGAGCAAAATCGGTCTGAGCGACCCGCGCACACCGGGCTCCGGCGCGTCCATGTGGTCGTACATGCGCGCGATCAAGGGCGAGGAATTCTTAAGAAAACTGGTGGGTCAAAAACTGTTCCTGACGCGCGATCTCCGGCTGCTGGCTGAGAGCACCGCCAAAGAACGGGTCTCGATCGCCATCGGCGTTGCCTACGCGGACTTCTTGCCGTTCATCAAGGCGGGGCTTCCCGTCAAGCCGCTTCCCAGGCCGAAAGAAGGGATGTACGTGACCACGGGTTACGGCGGCTTGACGATCATTAAGAACGCGCCGCACCCCAACGCGGCCAGGCTTTTCGTCAACTGGTTTCTCAGTAAAGAAGGGCAGGAAGTTTATACGGCGGGGATGGGCGAGCCAACGCGCCGGCTCGATGTCGATACCACCTGGCTCAGGAAGACCGGAATCAGCGCCGCCAAGGACACCATGGCGCCGGAGGAATTTTTCAAACGCGAGAATCAGTCAGAGGACAAGATCTACAAGATCAGGGAGCCCGGAGCGGAGCTGGCGCGGAAGCTCTTGGATTAGAACGTACGAGCCGAACCATGGATGCTTCGGAATCTCATAACGTCACGCTCACGATCAACGGCCGCGTGCATCGACTCAACGTCGATTCGAACTGGACGCTCAACGACGTGCTGAGAAATCGCCTGAATCTCACCGGCACCAAGCGGGCCTGCGACTACGGCGGATGCGGTTCCTGCACTGTCCTCATGGATGGCGTGGATGTGTACTCGTGCTCGATTTTGGCGCTGGAGGCCGAAGGCAACGAGATCCTGACGATCGAAGGTATCGGCACGCGGGAGAATCTCCACCCGTTGCAGAAAAGTTTCGCGCTTTCCTATGCCGCGCAATGCGGTTGGTGCACGCCCGGCATGATCATGTCGGCCAAGGCGCTGCTCGATCACGAATCCAATCCCACGGAAGAAGAAGTGCGCATCGCGCTGTCCGGCGTTCTCTGCCGCTGCACGGGTTACACGTCCATCATCGAGGCCGTGCTCGACGCCGCCCGTGTCATGAGGGGAGATCCGTGAGCGAGACCTTGTTCACGGTAGGGAAGTCGGTTGCGCCGGTATACGGGATCGAAAAGACGACCGGCGCGCTGCGTTTTCCCGCCGACGTAAATCTGCCGGACATGCTGTGGATGAAAATTCTGCGCAGCCCTCATGCCCACGCCAGGATTCTCGAGGTCGATGCGGCGGTGGCGCATGCAATGAAAGGCGTCGCCGCGATTTTGACCCACAAAGATGTTCCGCGGGTGCTCTTTGGGCCATATCAAAATGAAATCTATGCGCTCGAGGAAGAGGTGCGATTCGTCGGCGATACGGTAGCGGCGGTGGCCGCGGATGATTGGAATATCGCGGAAGAAGCCGTGCGCGCGCTGCGGGTGAAGTACCAAGTCCTGCCGGCGATTCACGACGCGGAGGCCGGAACCCGATCGGGGGCGCCCGATGCCATTGTCGATTATCCCGATCCCGGCAGCATCAAGCCCGGCGACATAAGACCCGATCAGCTCGCCACCTTCGGAAATATCATTGGGCTCAAAGAAGGCGGACCGACGGTGGCGAACACGCGCGGCGACGTTGAGGCGGGGTTTCAGCAAAGCGACGCGGTGGTGGAAAGGGTCTTTCGCCAGTCGGAAGTGAATGCCGTTTCCCATGAACCGCGCGCCTGCGTTGCGCTCTACGAGGACGGCAAATGCACGCTTTGGTGCTCGGTGCAAGATCCCTACCGCCTCCAGGATGGCGTGGCGCGGGTTCTCGGGTTGCCTATGGAAAACGTCCGAGTGGTGGCGACCAATCTTGGCGGCGCCTTCGGCGTCAAGGTGACCGGCCGCTTTGCGGTGCTGTGCGCGCTTTTAGCGCGCCAGACCGGCCGCCCGGTTAAAATCTGGTTCACCCGGGAAGAAGAGAGTCTCGACTCGCACAATCGATCAGCGCTCACGCACTATGTGAAGGCCGGCGCCAAAAATGACGGCTCCCTATCGGCCATCCGGGTGCGCACGTTTCTCGATAACGGATGTTGGCCCTTTGGCGGCCTGGGTCAAAACATCGCCTTCGCCATCAGCACGCGGCCCATGGATCTATATCACCGCTGCCCCAACGTTTGTTGGGAAGTGTACGCCGTGCGCAGCAATCGTCCGACCACCGGTCCCTACAGAGGGCGCGCCGACGCCGAGAGCCATTTCCCGATCGAGTCCGTGATCGACGAGCTGGCGCAAAAGATCGCCATGGACCCCATCGAGTTTCGGCTCAAAAATAGGCTGCGCCAGGGCGATGATCTATGCTCCGCGCCGAAAAAGATCGTGTCCACGGTCTGGCTGGAGGAGGCGGCGCGCCGGGGCGCAGAGGCGATCGGCTGGCAGCGCCGGTCTTCTTTGCCGGCATCCGCTTCGGCCGCGCGCAAACGGGGCCTGGGCATGGCGATGGTCATTCACAGTTGCGGCAGCAACCCGGCGGGGACCTCCGAAGCCGAAGTCACCCTTGACGCAGGGGGTAAGATCGCGCTTTTTTCCGGCACGGCGGACCAGGGCTCGGAGCAGCAGACAACCTTGCGCCAGATGGTCGCCGAAATTTTCGCCGTCTCCGTGGATGACGTCAGTGGCGCCAACGCCGATACTTCGATTTGTCCCTTCGACTCGGGACCCTTTTCCAGCCGCACCGTATACGCCACCGGCATCGCCGCTTGCCGGGCGGCCGAAGCAGCGAAGCGCCAATTGCTCGAGCACGCGGCGAGCATTGTGAGCGCGGCGGCGCAGAATCTCGAGACCGGAAATAAATTTGTCTGGCTGCGTGGTGATAAGTCAAAACGCGTGAGCCTGAAGGATGTTGCGGCGCGTGTGGGAGGATCGATCAAAGGCCATGGCATTCACCGCCCCAACGAAGATCCACTCTTCGCTTATGGATTTGCCGCGGCCTTCGCGGAAGTGGACGTCGATATCGAAACCGGCGAAGTGAAGATCATCCGGCTCGTGTCATCGCACGATGTCGGCCGAGCCATCAACCCGATGATCGTTGAAGGTCAAATTCTGGGCGGGGCGGCGCAGGGACTGGGTTACGCGCTGACCGAAGGCTTCTGTTTCGACCAGCGCACCGGCACGGCGCTCAATCAATGGTTCCTCGATTTGCGGACGCCATCGATTCTCGACATGCCAGATATCGAGCCGGTAATCGTCGAGTTGGGCGAGCCGACCCATCCGTTCGGCGCCAAAGGTTGTTCGGAGATTTCCTATGTTGGCGTCGCTCCGGCCATCGCCAACGCCATCTATCATGCCACCGGCGCCCGCGTAACCGAGTTGCCGATGACCCCCGACGTAGTTCTCAAAGCCCTTTACGAGTTAAAGAGGACCGGCGCTTGATTAATTTCAAGCACATCAACGCGTCTTCGACGGAGGAGGCGCTGCGGGCCTTGGCCCAATACGGCGAGGGCGCGCGCGTGCTCGCCGGAGGCCAGGATCTGCTCTTTCGGATAAAAAAATACATCGTCAAACCGGAGTGTGTCGTCAATATCAAAACCATTACCGGTTTGAATTTCATCAGCTGTGACGCTGCGGGACCTGTCCGTTTAGGCGCGCTCACGACTTTGTCGCAACTCGCCCGGTCTCCCGAGCTGAGGCGCAGCTACGGGGCGCTGGCTCAGGCGGCCGGCGTCGTCGCCTCGCCGCAGATTCGCAACATGGGAACATTGGCGGGGAACATCTGCCAGGATGTTTGGTGCTGGTATCTGCAAGATGGCTTCTCCTGTTGGAAGTCCGACGGCAAGTTCTGCGACCTGGCGGGCGGCGACAGCCGCTATTACGGCAGTGTCATGGGCGGCCATCTTTGCTTGTCGAACCATCCATCGGACACGGCGGTCGCGCTGGCGGCGCTGGACGCGAAAATCCACGTGGCGTCGGCGCGCGGAGAGCGGGTCGCTTCCATGGACGAATTTCTCTGCGGCCACAACTGGGTGGGCGGGAGACTGCAACCGCATACCCTGGCGCTCGATGAGCTCGTTACCGAAATCGAAGTTCCCTTTCGCCCCACCCGCAGCACCTACGTAAAATTTGCCTTGCGCAAGTCATGGGACTTTGCCATCGCCAGCGTGGCGGTGAGCGCGGTGATTCACGAGCGCGTGTGGACCGACTTGAGAATCGTGCTCGGCGGCGTGGCAACGTTTCCTTACCGGTGCACCGAGGCCGAAGATCTCCTTAGAGACAGGGCCATGAGCGAGGATTTGGCCATAGCGGCAGCAGACGCCGCGCTCGAGCGGGCGAAGCCGCTGCGTATGAACCAATATAAAGTCGATTTGAGCAAGACGTTGCTGCGGCGTGCCCTGATGTCGCTGGCGGATTAAATCTCTTTCGGAACGGAGTTGCAACCATGACGCGACAGGACTTACGCGATTGGATCGATGATTTGGAGGAGAGAAACGATTTAAAAAGAATCGGCGCAGAGGTTGACTGGGATGAAGAGATCGGCGCGATCACGCGAGAGATTTCGAGCCAATTCGGGCCGTCACTGCTGTTCGAAAACATCAAAGGCCATAAAAACACCCTTTGCCGCCGCCTTTTCACCAACGGCACCGGAACAAAAAAGCGCGTCTGCCGGATTCTCGGTCTGCCGGAGGAGACTTCCAATCGCGAACTGGTGACGGTCTTCAAGGAGCGATTTTCCAAACCGCTAAAGCCAGTGACGGTGGCCAGTGGACCGGTCAAGGAAAACATCGTCAAAGGGGACGCCATCGATCTTTTTCAACTGCCGGTTCCCAAGTGGAATCCCCATGACGGCGGGCGTTACATTATGACCTCGGCGAGTGTCGTCACCCGGGATCCGGATTCCGGCACGCTCAATGCCGGCACTTACCGCGGCATGATCGCGAGAAAAAACACCATCGGGGTCCTGCTCGCGATGACTCAGGGATGGGGAAAACATTTTAGCAAGTACAACGCGCGCGGGCAGGAAATGCCCGTCGCCGTGGTCATCGGTTGGGACCAAACGCTCTTCATGGCGGCATCGACCCCGGTGAATCATCCGGAATATGAGCTGGCCGGCTCTCTCAGAGGAACGCCGGTGGAGCTGGTCAAATGCGAGACCAATGATCTCTTGGTGCCCGCTTCCGCGGAAATCGTGCTGGAGGGAGTCGTTTCTTCGGATCCCAAGAGCTTCGAGCCCGAAGGCCCTTTCAGCGAATATCCCGGCTACTACGCCGGGCGCAAAACGCCGAAGCACGCTATTCGCGTCGAATGTATCACCCATCGCAACGATCCGATCTTTCACGGTTGCCTGACCGGCGCGAGTCCCGGGCGAACCAACGAGGCGACGACCTGGACGCCCGCGACCTTTTCGGCCATGGCCTGGCAATATCTGGATGAAGCAGGTGTGCCCAACGTCACCGGCGTTTGGCGCGGCAAGTGGCCTGAGCTGCTGCGCGTGCAAATCCGCAAGAGCCATCGCGGCCACGCCCAACAGGTGGCTGCCGCTCTGTGGGGCTGTCATCTCGCCAACTACGCCGGCAAGCATCTCATCGTGGTCGACGACGATATCGACATTCATGACTGGGAAGCCATCGAGTGGGCGCTCTGTTACCGCGTCAATGCGGGGCTCGGCGATATCACGACGTTTCCTGGAACCTCGGGCTCTATGCTTGATCCGAGCGTGCCGTCGGAGCAGAGAGATTCAGTCAAATACGGTCACGGCAAGTGGACCCGCGTGTTGATCGACGCGACGATCAACTGGGAGCTTGAGCCGCAAGAGCAGTTCGGCGGCAAACGCTATCCGCCGCTGGGCACCGCGATCTCGCCGCGGATGGCGGAAACGCTCAAGCGCAGGTGGAGAGAGTATGGTTTCTAACGCAATTTACGGAGAGCCGCGTGGTTGAGAAAGATCAGTACGGTTATCTCTTAAAGATCGTGTCAAATTTTCCCTATCACCCTTGGTGGCGCCTGACGTCCCAACTCGTGGAAGGGTTTCGCGATGCGAAGCGCAATCGCATTGTCTCCTCCGTAGGAATATACACGCCGAAATTCGGCCTGGGCTCGCTGGAAAATCCCAAGATGATCGGCAGGGGAGAGGTCCATGCGGGAATTCTCAACCCGCCGGTTACGGCGAAGTTGGCGATGGAGGGAAAAGGCCCGTTCAAAGAGCGCGTCGGGGAGCTCAGAGCCGTCGCCCGGTTCCCCGAGCCCGATTATATCTTCTGGCTGGTAGCGGAAGAACTTGCCATCAGTTCGATGGAAGAACTGGCACGGAAAAAACCAGCGTTCACGTTGGTCTCCGGCAGGACCGGCGCCACCGGGCCCGACACTCTTACCTGGACCGTTGAACAGGTGATGAAGTACTACGGGTTCAGTTATCGTGACGTAGAATCCTGGGGTGGCAAGGTCTTGTTTCCCGGCCCGGCCGTGGTCGGAGTCCCTTTGGTTCGCAGTGGCCAAGCCCAAGCGATTTTTCAGGAGGGTGTTCACCATCCGATGTGGGAGCAACTTGCGGAGGCCCGGCCGCTGCGCTGTCTGGGGCTGAGCCGGGGTGCGGTTGACTATATGAAGGAGACCTATGGCTTCCCTGAGGCTATCATCCCCAAGGGTCGGCTCAAAGGCGTCGAACAAGACCTGCTGACCGTCGACTATGGCGGATGGCTGCTCGCCTGCCGCGAGGATCTCCCTGAGGAGCTAGCCTACCTCCTCGCCAAGGTTTCCACCGAGCAAAGGGAAGCCATCGCCGCGCCGTTCAAGGACCAACCGAAGCACCTGCAGAGCCTAGAGATTCCGCTGACCCCTGAACTCCTCTGCAGCAAGTGCGTGATCCCGTTGCACAAGGGCGCTGAGAGTTACTATCGCGAGATCGGTTGCCTGTGAAGTTTTGTCAGGCTTGGCCGGTAGCTTCGCCCTGATCGAGCCGGTTGCAAAAGAGGATTTGGTATCGAACGAAGCGAGAAAATCATTGGCCCAACTTGCTCATGCCGGATAACCAAGATGAAGATGAATAGCCAAACCGCGCGGCGCATCTCTGCCGCGAAACAACGCTCGTACTTTCGCGATTTGAGGGAATTTATTTCCTTATTGGAAGAAACCGGCAACCTTCATCGCATCAGCGCGAAAATCGAAAAGAACAGCGAGCTGATGCCGCTTGTCAGATGGCAATATCAGGGGCTGCCGGACAGCCAGCGAAAAGCGTTTCTTTTCGACAACGTGACGGATCCAACTGGGAGAAATTACGACTGCCGGGTGGCGGTCGGAGTGCTTGGCGCTTCGCGCCATATCTACAAGATGGCGCTTGGCGTCTCGGACAAAGAAGGGCCGGGTGGCGTCGCGGAGCGTTGGAATCAAGCTTTGAGCCACCCGATCTCGCCAAGATTTGTGAAGAAGGGAGCGGTCAAGGAGGTCATTCTCAAGGGGCGCGATATTTCGCGCCCCGACGGCGGGTTGTTGCGATTTCCCGTGCCTATCAGCAATCCAGGATTTGACGCTGGGCCGTTTCTCACCGCGCCCTATGTGGTAACCAAGGATCCCGATACCGCCATTCCGAACGTCGGCACCTATCGCTGCATGATCAAGGGGCCAAATAAAACCGGAGTCAGTGTTCCGCCCGCGCAGCATATCGGCATTCATTTTCACAAATGCCGTGAGCGAAAAGTTCCATTGCAGGCGGCCATCGTGCTGGGTTGCAGCCCGGCCATCGGCTTGGCGAGCGTGGCTAAGGTCGGCTACGACCGCAACGAGTATGCCGTGGCGGGAGGGATTGCCGGCGAGCCGATCGAATTGGTGCGCTGTGAAAGCGTCGATCTCGATGTGCCCGCCACCGCCGAGATCATCATCGAGGGAGAGATTCCGACCAACTATCTAGAACCTGAGGGACCGTTCGGCGAATTTACCGGATACATGGGTGGCCAGATGCTCAATGGGGTGTTTATGGTGAAATGCATCACCCACCGCAAAAATCCTATCCTGCAAATGTTCACAGAGGGCGTTCCGAGCGAGAGCGGGGTCATGCGCAAGATGGGGTTTGAGGCGACCCTCTATAAGCTCCTGAAGTACGACTGCAATATTCCCACGGTGCTCGACGTGACGCTGCATGAGTCGAGCGGTAGCCGCAAGTATGTAGTCATACGCATGAAGAAGACCAACCCGGCGCAGCCGTGGCAGGCGCTGCAGGCGGCCGTCGCGCTGGATCCGAGCCACGGGAAAATTCTCGTCGCGGTGGACGACGATATCGATCCCGAAGACGCCGACTCGGTCAATTGGGCGATCAGCTTTCGCATGCAGCCGCACCGCGACGTCAAGATTACCACGCATAAGTTCGCCGGATTGGATCCTTCCGCGGCGCCACCCGGCTCGCCGGTTACAGAGGCGCGATTTCCATCGCCATCGGGCTGCTCCGCCATCTTGATCGACGCGACCCGCAAATGGCCCTATCCTCCGGTGGCTTTGCCGGCAAAACAATACATGGAAGCGGCCAAGGAGATCTGGCAGAAACTCGGTCTACCGCCGCTGCAACCGAAGCTGCCGTGGTATGGCTATAGCCTAGGATATTGGGCCAAAGAAGATGAAGAAAACGCAGAGCTGGCTGTGCGCGGCGACTATTACAGGGTTGCGGAGCGGTTGCGGAAAAAAGCCGGCAGACCGTAGAGCGGAAAAAGGAGATAAGAATTTTATGGAAACCATCGCGAGACGTATCGGCATTGCCAGGGCGAGGTCAAAGACCTACTACGAGCGCTGGATGGAAAAGGAAGGCATTCCGATCGTCGAAGGGTTTGGCGTCACCGATGTGCGCAAGATCAATCTAGGACACTGGAAACGCTTGGGTTGTCAGGGCGCGTATCTGCAATTTCGCGGGCTGGAGGGGATCACCGGCGTCTACGTCGGCAAGATCGCTGCCGGCGCCTCGCTGGAACCGGAAAGACATCTGTATGAAAAAGTTTTTTATATCATCCAGGGCGAAGGAGTGGCCGAGATCCAGCAACACGACCGCGTGCCGCAGGCGATTTCTTGGAAAGCCGGTAGCCTATTTTCTCCTCCCTTGAATACGTTGCATCGACTTATCAACTATTGCAGAGAGCCCGCGGTCTTTCTCGCCGTGACCACCGCGCCGATGGTGCTGGACCATTTCCATAACGAAGAATTTGTCTTCAAGAGTGATTTCTCCTTTACGGATCGGTACGACGGCGAAGCAGATTATTTTGAGCAGCGCAACGAGCGCTACCTTGCCACGAATAATCGCCAATGGATTTGGGAAACCAACTACATCGGCGATGCCAGGAAAGCGCAGATTGACGCCCAGCAACAAAAAGGGGCGGGCGTCAATATCACGCAGTTCGAAGTCTCCGACAACACGCTGATCGGGCATCTCGCTGAATGGCCCGTGGGAAGATACCACAAGGCGCATTATCACGGCGGCGGCGCCGTGCTGGTCATACTGCGCTCCGAGGGTTACTCGCTCATGTGGCCCAATGATCTGGGGACCAAGCCCTACGAAAGCGGTCATGGCAATCGGGTAGTGCGCGTCGATTGGGTGCCGGGCAGCGTTTTCAGTCCCCCGACGAATTGGTTTCACCAGCACTTTAATACCGGTTCTGAAAGGGCGCTGCAGCTGGCGTTGCGCTGCGGCAGCCAGAAGTTTCCTCTGGGCATCCGGGTTGCGGCGATTCGCGCTGGAGTCTATACCTCGGTCAAGCAGGGTGGCACGTTGATCGAGTATGAAGATGAAGATCCGGAGATTCGGTCGATTTACGAAGACGAATTGCGCCATAAGGGCATCGCGCCAGACATGGATTATGCGGTTGCGGCCAACGACGATTAAGAGTATTTAGAATTTCTCTCACCGAGCGAAGGACAAATCATGAGCGATGATTCCCAAGCCATAGGCCGATCGGTCACCTTTACCCAAGCGCCGTCTGCATCGGCGTGGCGGCCGCATTTGCCCTCGTTGCCGATGGCGCTCTTGCTGGTCGTGGTCGGCTTTCTTGTGCTCACGCCGTTATGCTTGATGATCCTCAATAGTTTTCAGACTGCCCGTCCGGGCGAAGCGATCGTCTGGGGATTCGAGGGCTGGGTCAAAGCTTTTACTACTCCAGGGATCGTCAATGCGATGAACAACACCTTTTCTCTCGCCATCACGCGTCAGGCCATCGCCCTACTGATCGGCGCGTTTTTTGCCTGGCTCGTCGCGCGCACCGATATCCCGATGAAAGGTTTATTGGAGTTTTTTTTCTGGCTGTCGTTCTTTTTGCCCGCACTGCCGGAAACCATGGGCTGGATACTGCTGCTTGATCCGAAGTACGGTCTGCTCAACCAGGGACTTATGAGTCTCGGTATCGTGAGTCAACCTTTGTTTAATATCTATTCCTTTTGGGGCATCATCTGGGCGCACCTTGGCGGCACGGTGAGCGTTAAAGTGATGTTGCTCGCGCCGGCCTTTCGCAATCTCGATGCGGCCCTGGAAGAATCATCGCGCATCTCCGGCGCCAGCGGCTGGCATACTTTTTTTCACATCATCATTCCGGTGATGGCGCCGGCGATTTTGGTGACGACGATATTGGGGTTGATCCGTTCCCTGGAGGCCTTCGAGATCGAATTGTTGTTGGGAACTCCCATTGGATTGCAGGTTTACTCCACCAAGATTCATGAACTGGTCACCTGGGAGCCGCCGCAGTTCGCGCCGGCGATGGCGCTGAGCACGCTCTTTCTCGGCTTGTTGTTGTTTATGGTGGCGCTGCAGCGCCGCTATATCGGCAAGCGCGTTTACACGACGCTGACCGGCCGCGGCTTCAGCATACGCCCGACCCAGTTGGGGCGGTGGCGTTATCCGGCGTTTGGCCTGGTGCTGACCTTTGCCCTGTTCATCACGGTCATACCGACCACGCTGTTGCTCATGGGCACTTTCATGAAGCTGTTCGGCTTTTTCAATATCCCCGATCCCTGGACCCTGGAGAACTGGCGCGCGACCTTGAGCGATCCGGTGTTGTTTCGCTCGATCTGGAACACTCTCGCCGTGGGCCTGGGCGCGGGCGTCATTGGAGTGTTTTTCTACGCCTTCATCGCCACCATGATCGTCAAGACGCGTCATCGCGGCCGCTGGCTGCTTGATTTTCTCTCATGGTTGCCGTGGTCCATTCCCGGTATTCTGCTCGGCATGGCGCTCTTGTGGACTTTCTTGCAAACGAGAATTTTTCTGCCGATCTACGGCACGGTCTATCTGCTGATGATCGCCATGGTTATAAAGAGCATGCCGTTCGGCACGCAGATGATCAAAAGCGTATTATTGCAACTCGGCAACGACCTTGAAGAAGCCTCGAAGGTCTGCGGCGGCACCTGGCTCGACACCTTCCGGCGCGTGGTCATGCCGCTGATCATGCCGGCGCTGATCACCGTCGGCTTGGTTGGATTTATTTCAGCGGCACGCGATATCAGCACCGTCGTGCTGCTCGGTTCGGGGAAATCCCGCACGCTGTCGCTTTTAATGCTCGACTTTGCCGCCGGCGCGGAGTTTGAAAAAGCCACGGTGGTGGCGGTTATGGTGGTGGGCTTGGTGGTGATCGCGGCGCTCATCGCCCGCGCCCTTGGGGGGCAAGTCGGCGTGAGGGAATAGTCGTCAAAGTTTTAGTCCCTTGTTTCTCGTTGACCAAGAACTTGAAACCCGGAACTCGAAACGACTGAAGCTTGGGGGAGATGGAATGCCGTTAGATGAAGCATCGGCAAAACGATACGCGCGCAAATCGGCTTTTCTCGAGTTCTGTGAAAAAGACGGGCTGGCGGTGCTCACCGGTTACGGCGTCGAAGATCTGAAGAGCGCGCCGCTCAAGCACTGGGAGCGTTGGGGCGGCGCGGCGGCGTACTGCCATCTCGAAGGCTCGCAGGGATTCGTCGGCGTGATGATCGCGGAAATCCCGCCGGGCAAGAGCCTCAAATCGATGCGCCATATGTACGAAGAACAGGTGTTGATTCTCAAAGGACGCGGCGCCACGCAGTTCTGGAGCGAATCGAGCAAAGAACCGATTACTCTGGAGTGGCAGGCAGGAAGCCTTTTCTCGCCGCCGCTCAACGTCAGGCACCAGCACCACAATGGTTCCGCCACTGAGCCGGTGCGATTCGCCACGGCGAACAACCTGCCGCTCATTATGAACGTCTATAACTCGCCGGATTTTGTCTTCAACGCTCCCTACGCATTCAACGATCGTTTTGCCGGCCAGAAAGATTTTTTCAGCAGCGAGATGAAGCCCGGCGAGCAGGAAGACCGCGTTGTCAATTTTATCGCCGATCTTACCGCCGTCACCCTCGATCCCCATCCAGAGCGCGGCATCGGATTCAGCCGACTTGGCATTCATCTTTCGGGAAATTCCATGGTCGGTCATATCATGGCCGTGGAATCTGGCACCTACAAAAAAGCCCACCGCCATGGTCCGGGCGCCCAAGTGATCGTCATCTCCGGCAAAGGCTATTCGCTCATGTGGTATCCGGGCAAGCCGTTCGTCAGAGTGGATTGGCAGCCCGGCAGCCTGCTGGTGCCGCCGGAAGGGTGGTACCACCATCACTTCACGACCAGCAAAGAACCCGCGCGCCATCTTGCGCTGCGCCGTGGCCTGCGTCAGGTCGGCCATCCCTGGCGGCCGAACCTGAGCGAACATGAAGGCGGACACCTCCTCGAACACGAAGACGAGTCGCCGGAGATCCGCGCCATGTACGAAGCGGAGCTTAAGAAGGAAGGCATTCCTTTCCGCATGCCGCCGGTGGCGTCGAAATGAGTTAACCCTGTTCCGACAATAAAGTTCCGCAAATTCGGGGAAAACTCTGGCTGAAAGATAGTTAATCCAACGAAATCAAAACACCACCGGAACTTCACAGGCGGGATTGTAGAGATCCTCTTGGATGGCGTGGATGGGTACCTTTTCGCTTTTCTTCCTGCCGTTTTCCGAGTGGAAGGACATGGAAAACTTCCCATTATGCGGCAGCTGTTTCGCGTCCAGAGCGATGGTGTATAAACCCTCTTTGTCCGCGCACACCTGGCGCTCGAATTTTCCGTTGCCGTCCAGGTCCAAGCAGGCGAGGTCGCCGGGGCCGAAGCCGTTCGGCACTTGTCCAATCATCACGATCTGATCGCCGCGGTAACGAATGATTTCCGGTGAATCTGACATGTAGTTTTTCTTCATCGCGGGGTCCTCCCGGGTCGTTGTATGACCGCCCAAAGTTGGACTCCAATGGCAGCTGCCTGCGAGCCGCTTTCTGCAGAGGACTACGTATCGGACGAAGAAACGGATTTTTGGAGTTGAGACTCTTCGGAAGGAAAAGGATGGGAAGGAGCCGTATATTCAAAGCGTCAAAAATCGCTTACATGACGACGAAAAATTGCCGTTAAAGTGACCAAAAACGGGAATGTTGTCGAAGGTAAAAGAAAGCGTCTGATGGAATCGCGCTGCTGTGGCGCGCAAAAGAAAAGCGAAACCCGAAGTTCAGTCAGCGATGTTATAGTTTGACGCTTCTACGAGATATGAATTGGCGGCGATATGCTTTCGTTATCGAATGAAAGCAGCGCGGGCTAGACCATTTGGAGATGGCCGGGTCTCTGGGTTTTGGGGGTTGGCTCATCCGAGAAGAAACAAAAAGATGAGCATCGCACCAACACAGATTATATCTATTACCTGACTCATTGGAAATTCCTTTCACAGCGGTATTCAGCAGACTTGCCTATATCTTAATGCAATGACCATGCCACCATTGCAAAAGTCTCGGATTAGCGTCCGGACTCGCTTATTCATGCTTTGAGCTATAAGCGAAACGATGAGTGAATGGGTAGTTATTTCACCGCGCTTGAGCGGTGCCCACGGTGAGTGCAGGCGGGCGGTTCGCCGCACCACGGCTGTTGTCAACGGCAGGTTACAATTTCGGATACACCTCTGCGTCCAAAAGGATACTTGATCGCGCTCTGCTCGGCGCCGAGATGTCGCAACCTTGCTGACAAAAGTTGATGTTTTTCGGCGCATTTCACTAACTCGGTGGAAAAAAGTGTAGTTGGCACCGTCATTGCTGAACAGTATGCACAAGGTAGTTCGACGCTGTGCCGGGATTGGGCTCATTTCCTCTAACCACCCCCCGGGATTGATCCGCTGAAGCGCCTGCCTGGCCGAAAGTACGAGGACAATTATGGAAGCTAAGATCGTCACGGCAATTGGCAGGCGAGAGGAAGCCGGCGAGGTCATTCCGTTTCTTGAGAATCTGACGAGGCGTGCAACCACCGTAGTTATTCTCGTCCGCTATCCCTTGGAATTTTGGCCCTGTATCCGAGATCACTGGGTGACCGCGGAATCGGTGCGGGTTGCCACTGAGCGCGGGCGGGAAATCATTGAAAGGTATTCATGGGAGACCCAGCGAGAACTGGCCGAGCGAAAATTCGCCGCGGTGCGGCAAGCGCTTGCGTTAAAAGGAGTTGAGGTGGAGGTCAATTTTTATACCGGCAGTCTGAAGGAGGCGCTTGTAAAATATCGCGCGGACCCGAAGGTTTACTGGATTGTACGACCAAGTACGACAGGTCGGTTGTTCGGCCGGTTTCAGGAAAGGATCGCTCGCTGTCTGGGATTGTTTCGATCAGAGACACGTACTCCTTCTTGGTCTCTATTTCGAGTGGCATGCCGCAGAGGCGCTTTTAAGGAAGATGGGTAGGATCGCGAGCACGGCCGCACAAACAAACTCGAATCGTGAAATCAATGCATCAGGTTGGGCAACCAAGTGGCTAGAGGCGGAAACCATATGACCAGGCCCAGTGCGAGCAGGTTGAGCAATATAAACGGAATTACACCTCGGTAGATGTCCTCGAGCGTCGTATCCGGAGGGCAAACACCTTTAAGAATAAAGAGATTAAGCCCGAACGGCGGGGTAATCATGGAAAGTTCGATGTTAACCATGGTTACGATCGCGAACCACAAGGGGTCTAATCCCAATGCCTGAATTATGGGAAAGAAGATAGGGACGGTAATCAGCATGATAGAGACGGGCTCCATGAAGCAGCCCATCACGAGGATCACGGCCTGCATTACCCCGATGATGACCCAAGTCGGAACTGGCAGTGCCGTGGCAAAAAGTGTTAGGCCCGCGGCGGCGCCTGAATGAGCTAAAATCTGGCTGAAGGCGGTGGCACTGGTTACGATGAGCAGCGCGAATCCGGAAACTTCAACCGTGCCGAAGAGGGAGTTGCGAATTCCTTCAATGGAAAGGCGGTGGTAAGCCGCCGCAAGAAGGAAAGCGCCGCCGGCGCCCATCGCGGCGGATTCGCTGGGAGTCGCCACCCCAACGAAGATGGAGCCCAAAACAATCATGACAAGGGCGACGAGAGGTGCAAAGTTTTTGAGCGCTTGTAAACGTTCCGCCCATGACACGTCTTCCAATACGGCCGACGGAGCCAGATGCGGCCGCATAATGCTTATGACCACGATATAACCGAAGAGCAGCGAGGCCAGTAAAAGTCCGGGGAGAATACCCCCGATCAGAAGATCACCGACGGAAAGCTGACTGATACCGCCGAAAATGACCATCAGGGCGCTTGGGGGAATCAAGATCGCGAGCGCCCCGGATGTCGCCAAGGTACCCACCGTTAGGCCTTTGTCGTAGCCGTTTTTGCGCATTTCCGGAATGAGTATAGTTCCCAGCGTCGCCGCGCTCGCCATGCTCGAGCCGCTGCCGGCCGCAAAGGCCGTCCCCGCCAAAACGGCCATCACTGCCAAGCGGCCGGGAATGCGGCCCAGCCATTTTCCGATGGCATCAATGGCCAGTGTTGCCAAGCCGCTATGCAAAACCAATTCGCCCATGAAGACAAATAGCGGAAGCGCGATGAAGGAAAAATTCCCCACGCTGCTGAAGCTGCTCAGGGCAATCGCCTGGAGCGCTCCGACGCCCCCGACAAGAAAATAGAGCAGCACGACATTGAGAACCCCAAAAGCAAACGCAATGGGCATCCCCGAGGCCATCAGCAGCCCCAGGGTCGCGAACATCATAATGAGCACTTCCCACCAGTCTAGCAACACGACTTTACCTCGGGACGGTAGCGGTTCTTAAGCAGCAACACATTGTGGCGCCGTCACTAAAAATTGGCATGGAATTCACCGACCCATAGTGGATTGCAGATGGGCGTGTGACCATATTTTGACGACGAACGTCAGGGCGAGCCACGCAGCGCCCGCCGGTATAATGACGAGAACGGGAAACCGAGGAAAAGCGAGAGCGGTGGAAAACTCGTAGCCCCGTTGGAGCGCCTCCCACGCAACCACCCATCCCTGCCAGGCAAGAATGATACAATAGAGGCAGGCGAATATATCCGTGACGATGCCGAGACGAAGCCGTGTTCGCCGCAGCAGTCGGGTAGTGAGCAATTCAACCTTCACATGCCGGTCGCGCATGAGAATCCACGCGGCGGGAACGAAAGTCAGATACACCAACAGGTACTCGTTGATGTCGATCACCCAGATGGTGGGCGCTTTGAAGAGTAAGCGCGCGAAAATGTCGTAGATGATGCTTACGGTCATGAAAACGACAAAGAAGGCGCATAGGTAGCTAAGCGCCGTGTTCACCCGTGTGAAGACCCGCTCGACTGACTCGAAGGCTGGCATGGAGGATAGATGCAGATCGATTCTAACTAATTGGCGGATCGCGCGTGCGGTTCCAAGGCCTTGCGCAATTGCGCGCCGTACTTGGGCGACTTGGCCAGGATTTCATCCCAATAGGCGTTGCGGGCGTCGTCCAATTTTTTCTTTTCGCTCGCTCCAACGTTTACGATGTTCATGCCATTCTTCTGCAGGTTCTTGATCGCCTTCTGGTCTTGTTGGGCATAATAATCGAGGACTTTGGGCTCGAACTCTATGGCGGTCTGCGAAAGTAGATCCTGGATATCCTGCGGCAACTTGCTCCACAGCCGCGTCGCGATGAAAAGGCCTCCCGCGGAAAGCTGCAAGGGCGGATTCACCATGGTTTTGTAAATGTCTCTCTCGCCAAAACTCCACGCGTCATTGGGCGCTCGGATCGCGCCGTCAACCACCCCGCGCTGCAGAGCGGTGTAGAGTTCGTTGGCCGCGATAGTTTGCGGCGACGCCCCGAAGTACTGTACAGCCTTCGCCCCCTGGCTGCCGAAGACACGGATACGCGTGCCGCGCAGATCATCGAGATTCTTTATCGGTTTGGTCATGAGAAAGCGGAACCCTGTTCCGCCCACTGTGATACCGAGGTAACGGGTCGACGATTTTTCTTCATAGGCGCGGTTGATTATTCTCAGCGCGTCGGTTTCGCGAAGAGCCTTGAGATACTTTTTAAGATCGACGGGGTCGATCAAATCCATCGCCGAACCTTCGACCGTCTCGCCCGCGAAGTAACTGGGAGCCGTATGTGTCAGGTCGGCAATTCCAGTGCGCAGGGCTTGAAACTGTTCAAATGCCGGAGTTACTTCCGGACCGCCCAAAAATCGAATCTGCACGCGCCCTTTGCCGCGTTTGTTGACCTCTTGAATATATTTCATGTACATGGCGTCGCAATCGCAGCTGACCGGCCATGCAGCAATGGCGCGAATGACCACGGCATCCGCGCCGGCAGCCCGGCCGATAGGCAGGACAACCGCGCCCGCCATTAGGGCGGTCACGAATACCGAAACCGCCCAAATCGACTCGATCTGAGATTTTTCGTTTTTCATCGCGCTCCCCCTCAAGAAAGTTGTCTCTAGATCATCAACTCGCCGCCGTTGACGCTGATCACCTGGCCCGTAACGTAGGTGCTCCGTTGACTCAAGAGAAATAATATCAGGTCCGCGACTTCGGAGGCTTCGCCCAACCTCCCCATTGGCACTTCAAGCGAACGTTGAGCCTTGCGCGATTCGAGGTCGCTCCCGGTCACGCCGCCACGCCAAAGAGGAGTATCGATGGGTCCGGGTGCAATCGCGTTGACGCGGACCCCGCACTCCGCCACTTCGCGCGCCAGAGATTTCGTAAATCCCATGATCCCGGCCTTGGCGGCGGAGTAATGCGCTGCAAGTTTCTGTCCCCGCAGAGCGTGGAGAGAAGAAGTGTTGACAATAACGCCGAAGCCACGGCTGATCATCTGCGCGATCACGGCGCGGCAGCAGTAGAACGTTCCGTTCAGATGAATCGCCAGCATTCGTTCCCAGTCTTGATCACTTATATCCTGGACCGGCGCGTTTTGGCTGATACCGGCCAAATTGATCAGATAATCAATCGGGCCGAAAGCCGAGCGCGCCCGGGCGATACCACGCACCACCTCGTCCGAGCGGCTTACATCCATGGTTATCGCGATCGCAGTGTGGTGACCATCGCGCATTTGGGAAAGGGCTGCTTCAAGTAGTGTGCTTTCCCGGTCAGCGAGGGCGATTTTTATACCTTCGCCGGCGAGCCGGCGCGCGAGCGCCAGGCCTATGCCGCTGGCGGCTCCCGTGATAAATGCGCTGTCTCCACGAAACTCTCCGGGCATGGCTGACTCTATGCAAGGCGATAAAAACGAGCTGGATTCTCATGTAAGATTTTTCGTTTTTGCGACTCTGAGATGTCCGAGCGCCGGTCGAGTTCTTTCATCGATCCTTCGCGCTCCTCGAAGTGGGGCATATCTTCGGAGACCATGATCTTGTCTTCTCCCAGGCATTCGATGACTTGTGGAAGCAGGGTCTCGTCGGCCTCGCAGGTAACGTAAATACGGTCTGCATAATCCGAAGGACGCTTGGTCGTTAAAGCGCTCTGGCCAAAAGACTTCATGAAAAAGCTCGCAACAGGATAGTAGTGGTCCATCCTCTCCATGAACCATGGAATCCAACCGGCGCCGCCTTCGAGAAAGCCGACCTCCAGTTTGGGAAACCGATCGAGGATGCCGCCTCCGACGAAGCTGTAAAAGCCCACCATAAGGGGTAGGCCGAAGGACACGATGATTGAACTCATGAAGTCGTCACAGCTAGCGCGCAGAGGCGGATAGCTCCAACCAACATGCACGCAAATCGGCAGATTCGCATCGCTGGCGGCTGCCCAAACCGGGTCGAATTCCGGCTTGTGGAGAAAACGGTCGCCCACGGTGCCGTAGACTTCCAAGGAAACAGCGCCCATGTCTTTAACGCGCGATATTTCTTTCACCGCTTCGTGGGGCTGGCGCAAAGGCAGCACCGCCGCCCATTTCAGCCGCTCGGGGTGGTGGCTGCAGCGCTCTGCGATCCAGGTGTTGTAGCTTTTCATCAGGGCGGTCTCGAGGACATCGTCGTCCGAAAGCGGGACCAGAAACAGACTCGAATACAACACTTGGATGTCGACTCCCGCTTTGTCAAGGTCACGGACCCGGGCGTTCACGTCTCTCAACGACTGACTCTCGACCGAAAAGACCTTCATTTTTGCGAGCTCGGAAGTCAGCGGGCAGCCGATCTGGACAGCGCCTTTGCCCCACGGGGAATTCACCACTTTGCCGTCGACGAGCCAGAAGGCGTTGTCGACTCCGAGATAAGGCGCCTCCACTTTTGGCTTGAGCGTGATAGGAACGGGCCGGCGATATTCGAATTCTTTTGGCAGATGCGCGAACGTTTCTTCGACTTCGTAAACATGCGAATCCGCATCGATGATTTTTATCGAATTCATGAGCGCCTCCTTAGCGATTTATTTTTTGTACGAAACCAGGCGCGGCGGTGGTGCGGGTCATATTCACGCTACGATACGCCGATTCGGGGGGAGATTTTCGAGTCGAAGCCTTGGCTAATTTTGGATTCAAGCCGAGTTCGCTGCTGACCTCCGCCCGTCAAACATCTTTTGACGCGAACCATATCGCCGGCTTCGGCCGCGTGTCAAGTAAAAGTTTCGTGGCTAGATGTTGTGCGAAGAGTATCTCCCGGTGAGCGGACGATGGTTGAGTGGGCTTGTCTGTTACTTCACCGGTCGAAACTGCGGCAGCGTATATTCCTCGCGGTCATCATAAACGATTTCAACCGGCATTCCGACCTTTACTTCGTCGTGCTTGCAGCCGACGACGTTGCTGACGAGGCGCGGGCCTTCGTCGAGGTCGATCAGCGAAACGTTGTAAGGAATCTTGTCCTGATATGCGGGATGCCAGGCGCGATGATAGGTGACGAAGGAGTAGACTCTGCCTTTGCCGCTGAGGGCAACCCAATCGTAATCGGACGAAAGACAATGGGGGCACGATCCCTGCGGCGGGAACGTGAAGAATTTGCCGCAGCCTTTGCAGCGCTGGGCAGTGAGCCTATGTTCGCGGAGGTTAGCCCAAAAAGGTTTGGCTTCCAGCTCTTCGAGAAACGGCCGCACTTGCCTGACCGCCCTGCCGCGTTCGTCTTTAGTCTCGCTCATAATGCCCCCAAAATTAGCGTGGCGTGCATGCACAGGCTGCCGCCGTGGCCGCTAACGATGCCTACTCTGGCATTTTTTACCTGCCGCTCTGGTTCGACTTCGTTGCTTCTGAGCTGTTTGGCCGCTTCCGTGACGTGGAGCATACCTTCGATGTGAGCCTGCGAGAGCAGGCCGCCGTGGGTGTTTACCGGCAGCTCGCCGCCGATTTCGATCCGGCCGTTTTTAACGAAGTCTTTACCTTCCCCTTTTTTGCAAAAGCCGTAATCCTCCAGCGTGATCATGGTCGTGATCGTAAAGCAGTCGTAAATCTCGGCGAAATTCATGTCTCTCGGGGCAAGGCCGGCCATCTTGTATGCAAGCTCCGAAGACTTATTGCCGCCAAGGGTGGTGAGCGTGGGCGCGTCCATCAAACTGAAATGCGGATGGTGCTGGCCCATGCCGAGAATCACCACCGGGGGCTTGGGAAAATCGCGGGCGCGTTCGGTGCTGGTGACGATCACCGCCCCGCCGCCGTCGGACTCCAGCGCGCAATCGAAGAGCCGCAGCGGCTCGCAGATGAAGCGCGATGCCTGGTGGTCCGCGATGGTCATGGGTTTGCGCATAGTGGCGTTGCTATTCAAACAAGCGTGCTTGCGCGTGGCCACCGCGACATGGGCGAGGTCTTCGCTGGTGGTGCCGAACTCAAACATATGGCGCTGCGCCGCGAAGGCATGATTTGCGACGGCTGAGAAATGGCCCCAGGGTTCTTCCCAATGCTCGTCGCCGTGGCGGATCGGATGGCCCGGCGTGGGATCGGGGGTGCCGCGTTTGCGGGCGTGCACGCACATGACGGTATTCGCCATGCCCGATTCGATGGCCATCACGGCGTGCTGCACCATGGCAATGGGTGTGGCGCCGCCCAACGCTAGATCGGTGGCAAAGTTCGGCGCCATGCGCGCCATGTTCGCCATTCTGACCGCGTAACTGCGGTGCGCGTCGTTGAGTGGTTGATTGGTGATAAAGCCGTCAATGTCGGCGGCCTTGATGCCGGCGTCGTCGAGGCATGCTTTAATGACTTCCAAATGAAGCGAGTGCGTGCTTGCTTCAGGGCGTTTGCCGACCTTGGTTTCGGCAACGCCGACAATCGCACATTTGCCGCTGATGTTGGCCATGGGCGCCTCCCTTAAGCTCGAATTCACCGAATGTACAAAAATCAGCGGTTAAAAGGCAAGGCCCGATCAGATCGCTTTGGTACGCAACGGGAAAAACGCGGGCGGACGAGATGCCGCAATCCCGAAATGGCTTGAGATATGCGGCGAACTTCTGCGCCGACGCGGCAGCTAGCGCATAGGAGCGGGCCGTCAGAGTTGGAATATCAACGACTTGATGGTAACAGGGATGGTGCCCGATGGCTCGAGAACTTTGCCGAGGTCGATGAAATCGAAATCGTGTAGCGTGATCCCGTCGATGGCCAGGACGTCATTCTTCAGCTCGAAATCGTTTTTCAGAATCGTGCCCACGAGCGCCGCCAGATCGCTATCGAAAACCAGGTAAAGCGGCCGGCCGCTTCGTAGCGTGCCTGGTAGACCTTGCATCAGGCCGCGACAAAACGCGGCGATTCGAACAGCGGCGGGAGGTCCGCTCCAGCGGAAAACCAGGGCGACGTCGGATTGTCCTTCCGTGAGATCAAAAGCTTTGAAATGGCTCGATATGCTCTGGGCAACACCGTTGGCATCGATGTCATGGCCCAAGTCGACGTTGGGGCGGAGCACTTGGAGATTTTTTTGCGGCAAGAGTTCGTCGCTGGAGCGGTACAGGGTGTTGCCGCTGACTTGAACGGTGTGTTGCGCGGCGCCCATGACGGTGGCGCGGATACACTCGCGGGCGCGAACCAATGGCCAGGCGAGGGCGCCGCCGTCGATGCGGCGTTGCAACGCTCTTCCGAGAGGCGCGCCGAGGTCGCCGAAGCCGTTGGTTTCTTTGCCGTACACATACTCGCCGACGCCACCGGAAAAGACCACCGCATCGTAAATCCGCGCGCCGCTCAAGGGCGCGGTCAGCCAGAGTTTCTCGATCTCGGGCGCCGCCTTCTCGTCCTGAACGAGCACAAGAACGGCGTTGGCCATGTAATCCGCCAACCGTTCGATCTGTTCTGGTGCTACAGGGTCACCTACTTTCCAGTCAAATCCAGCCCGGCGCGCCAGCGCTCGTCCGCCGGGCTCCAATATCGTAATGGCGCAGGCGTCGTCGGTGGCAAGCAGGCGCCCACCGACGTGAAAGGCCGCGGTGCTCAGTACCTTTCCCTGTTCGCATAAGGCGAGTTTGGTCGTACCCCCGCCGATATCTATATTAAGGACGCGATACTGTTTTTCCGCGGACAGCGCCACCGCACCCGAACCGTGGGCGGCAAGCATCGCTTCGAAATTGTGCCCCGCAGTGGCGCAGACGAAGTTGCCGCCTTGAACCGCGAACAGATCGGCTATGGCGCGGGCGTTGTCCCTGCGGATCGCTTCACCGGTGAGAATGATTGCGCCGGTGTTCACATCTTGCGGTTTCATCCCCGCTTCGCGATAAGCGCCGTCGACGAGGCGCGCGAGTGCGCGGTCGTCAATGCGCTCACGGTTCGCCGTGTATGGCGTGAAGTGAACGGGCGAGAGATAGAGAGTGTTGCGCTCGGTCACGACGAAACGACTCGAAAGTTCCCGCCCCATCCGGCGCAGCATCAACCGGGAAAAAATGACCTGGGATGTCGCCGTGCCGACATCGATGCCGACGCTGGTGAGCGTAATCGTGTCGAGCTTCCAGAGCGGATGCTCTTCCTCATCGCCGGGCAATTGCTCGTCGTGATCGTGACCGTGAGGAAGATCGTGCATCGTCTTACTGTATGTAAAAGTTTTCGCGGCTTGGCCGCGCCGGGTGATTACGCAAATGCTCCGTGCTCGTCCGGGAAGTTGGCTTTGGCGCTTTCCGCTCCCGGTTCGCCCGTGCACCACGGCACCATGTTTTTCATCTTGCAGGTAATGCCGCGCTTTTTGAGTTCGGCTTCGAAGATCTGGTGAATGTCCGGCTCCTCGTCCTCGTACTCGACCTGATAACCGCCTTTCTTGCCGCTGACTTCACCGCTGCGAAGCACCGTGGACTGGTTCGCCTGCCAGCGGTTGGCCGCATGTTTCCGCGATATTCCCTGGTTCAAGACCAGATAAGTCGCCGGCGTGGGGCCCACGTTGAAGTGTTGGTGCAGCCAGAGTCCTTCGCCCGCGCCGGAAAGATAGAGGCTGCCCTCTTTCCAGTCGCAGCGGATGCGCGGCTCGTTGCCGCGCTGGGTGAGTACGTAGCCCTCGCCCTCGGTGATGTAGAGGTGCGCGCCGGGACCGTGCCGATGGCCCTTCTTGTAGTGGCCTGATTCGAAGCGCGAAACATGCGACTCCATCATGCCGGCGCCCATCACCATGAAGGCGTTGGTGCCGCCGCCGCCGCGGCTCTTCCACTCATAGAGCGGCAGCTTCTTGATGTCCGGGATGAAGTTTGTTTCCCAAACCCGACCGCGGTAGAGCTTGGCTTCGGCGCTGAAATGATCGGTTTCGCCGCGATAGCGATCGCGGAAGTCGTAGGTGTTGTTGAAAACAAAATCTTCGCTGCCCCATTGACGCAAGAGCTGCGGCAGGTCGGTGACGGAAAACCAACGGGCACTGCGCGACAAACTGGCGTTGAAGAATTGATGCCAGGCATTGGTCGGCAGCACGAAATAGCTGCCGGGGCCCCACTCGAAGGTTTGCGTGGTCGATGGATCGCGCCAGACTGAAGTCGATCCGTGTCCGGACACGACATAGATCGCTTCGGTGTACATATGGCGCAGCGGCGCGGTGGAACCGCCTGGCGGCAATTCGACGATATGCTCGTCGGCCTCGTCGTCGCCGTCGAGATAACAAAGGGCGCCTTTGACGCCGTCGCCTTTGCGCGCCCAGGGACCGACCTCCACGGCTTTCATGTCCTTTATATATACGCCGCCCACCAGCGGGGCGCCCTCGCGCTCGCGCCATTCTTGATACATGTCCACCCGCACCATCGCCGGTTGCTTTTCGGGATCGAGTTGATTATTGACATCGATCATGACGGCACCTCGGTTATTTTACTTTAACGCCGATAGACCGGTTGTATTGAATTCGCGTGTCATTAGTCAAGCCGATCAGCCTCGAGGACCGAACTGAAGATTGAGAGTGAAGCGTTCACAAGCCAACGGTCGATTTCCTCCGCTCCTGTATTTGACAGAATGCCTCACTCATGAGAGTAACGAATGAAACCTGGATAATCACCGATGCTTCGCATGCAAATCATCATCGTCCGCCACGGGCAGACGCAATGGAACATTCGTAAGATTCGCCAGGGCCACCTCGACAGCGAGTTGACCGAAAAGGGTCTGGCCCAGGCGCAGGCGCTGGCGAACAGACTGGCGCGGGAAAACTTTTCGGCTCTCTATAGCAGCGATCTGGGCCGGGCCTTGCACACGGCGCGCATCATCGCCGCGGTAACCGGTCATGAGATCGTTACCGATGCACGATTGCGGGAGCGGCATCTTGGAGTTTTTCAGGGCCTGAGCGGTGACGAAATCAAAGAAAAACATCCAGAGGAGTATCACCTGCATCGCACCCTCGGTCCAGAATACGTTATTCCCGGCGGTGAAAGCGTGCGCCAGCAAGTAGCCCGCAACGTCAGGTTCATCGATGAAATAGCGCTGAAGCATAGGGGCGAAAAAGTCGTGGTTGTGACCCACGGCGGTGTCGTGAGCGGGCTATTTCGCCACGCTCTTAACATTCCGCTCGACGCGCCCCGGCGTTTTGAGTTCGTCAACGCCGGCTTGAACGTGTTTGCTTACGAAGAGGGGAACTGGATTCTAAGAACCTGGGGTGACGTTAGCCATCTGGACCCGGGGGCGGCGACGGAGGGGGATGATCCTTAAACGCCGCCTTGCGGCGGCCGTTCCAAACGTTCCAGTCGTTCAAATCGTTCAAGGCTTGGAACTTAAACTTTGAACCATGAACGTTGAACTTTGAACCGCATGTCTTCTCATGACGGCCGCCGTTCCATCCGCACCGTGAGACCGGGTCGTTTGATATAGACCTGGTTACTTTCTTTCCGTTTGGCGAGCTGTTCGATGAGTTTTACGAGGGGCTGGGTTGCGTCCAGGTAGTCGCGTGGTTTGCCGTTGTTTTCGAGCGCGTCGACGTAGTCGTCGCCGGCGAAATAGCGCAGGATCAGGTCTTCGTCGGACAGATGGACGCCGTATTTTTGCCGGACTTCGTGGAGCGACGGTTCCGGCTGCTGCCACTGAGTCCATTCTCGTGCGCGCGGACGGTTTAAAATTTTGTCTTTGACCTGCGGGTCCATCAGCTCCGCGCCTTCTTTTCCCCAGATGCCGAGCGCGTACTGAATCACTTGATCGGGCACTTCCTTATAGCGTTCGCCGACAATGACATTGATGGCCGCTTGTGTGCCAACGAACTGGGAGAGCGGTGTGACCATGATCGGGTAACCGAATTCCGCCCGCACTCGGCCAGACTCCGCCAGTGCCTCGTCCATCTTATGCTCCATGCCGACGATCTTTAGCTGGTGGCGCATATTGGAAATCATGCCGCCGGGTACCTGGTGAGCATACTGCGATTGATCGTATTCCACCGGCGTGCCGATGGGCAGCCCTTCTTTATGCGCGACATACGTCAAGTGTCTGGTCACGGCGTCCAGCGGTTTTAGATCCACCGCGGTTGTGAACCCGAGAGCCTTGAGATTGTGCGCGATGTTAAAGATCGACGGTTGTCCCGACCCGTTGGCCAGCGGCGGCACCGCGGTGTGCAAAATTCTCAGGCCGAGCTTGACGCCTTCGAGATAGCAGAGCGGCGCCTGGCCGCTATTGCAATGGGCGTGGAATTCGACCGGAATATCGCCGGCGGCCTTGAGCACCACCGGGATCAACTTGCGCGCGCGCTCCGGCGAAAGCAACCCGCCCACGTCCTTGAAACAGATGCGCCAGGGCCTGGCGGCCGCCGCTTCGCGCGCTTTTCTCGCATAGTATTCGTCGGTGTGCCGGGGCGAAACCGAGTAAATCAAATTGGCCACCGTATCCATGCCGTTCTTTTTGAGATCGGTGATCTCTGCTTTAAAGGCGTCGTAGTCATTCCAGCAATTTGAAGTCCGGGTCAGGGTGAGACCATAGGACACCAGCCGCTCAACCAGCAGCTTTAAGATGGCATGGGGGGTTTTCTCAAACGCGCTATGCATGCCGCCATGATATCGCAGCCGGGTTTTGCGGATGCGCTTGGTGCCTTCGCGGAGCCAGTACCACGGATTCTCTTTGTGCTCGCGCACGTATTTTTTGAAAATCACGCTGAGGAAAAATTCCATGGACTCGAAGCCCGCCTGGTCCATGTGCGCCGCCGTGGGCAGCATGGCGCCGACGCGCATATTGAGCGCCCACAGGCTCTGGTTGCCGTCGCGCAGGGTGGTATCGATAAACCTGACTTCGTCGCTCATTCTCCCTCCACGGACAGTTCAAGGTTCAATGTTCAAAGGTTCAAGGTCGGATCCGACAGTTATGGTTCGAAGCATTATGTGTATAAACTCTTGTCTCAGAGATCAATGACACAGGGAGGAACAGCCGTGAAAAGCTATCGAAAAGAACTCTGGTTCAATACGCCCACAAGGATTGGCTTCATCAATATCACGCCACAAATCAACGAATGCTTGCGGGCAAGCGGCGTGAGGGAAGGGCTGGCGCTGGTCAACGCGATGCACATCACGGCGTCGGTTTTTATCAACGACGATGAATCGGGCTTGCATCATGACTACGGTGTTTGGCTGGAAAGACTGGCGCCGCACGAGCCCCTCAAGCAATACCGTCACAACGACACCGGCGAGGACAACGCCGACGCGCATATGAAACGGCAGGTGATGGGCCGGGAAGTGGTCGTTGCGGTCACCGATGGCAAGCTCGACTTCGGCCCCTGGGAGCAGATCTTTTACGGCGAGTTCGACGGACGGCGCAGAAAAAGGGTGTTAGTCAAGATCATCGGCGAATGATCATTTCCGGTGAGCCAAAGCGGCGCGCGACAACTTCAGTCCCGACATCGATGCGCATCAAATCTTGGCCGACCTCCAGCGGACCCGTGTAGCTTTTCCTGGTCATGGGGATCAAATCTTCCGCCTCGGCGCTGCCGAATAACAGGAGATGATTATAAATCGCCAATTTCGGCTGCGCGCGAGCGAAGACGATACCGGCCTGATCCGGGGTCGTGTGATTGCTCGCGATTCTTTTGAGTTGTTCTTTGCTTTCCGCCGCCGTGCCTTTGACGGCGGTGACTTCGTGCACTAGCAGATCCGCCCCGGTCGCGTGGCGGATAAGATTTTCATTGAAAGTGGTATCCCCTGAAAGGACGGCCGAGTGCCCCGAGTAATTGATGCGGTAGCCGAATGCGGGCAAATCTTCACCGCCGTGGTCGACTTCGAATGCCGTTACCCTCACGCCGTTACGATCATAAACCATGCCTTCGTTGACTCCGTCCGCTTCCAGCTTAACCCCTTCGGGCGGATAGTTACGGCTGCGTACTCGAATATCGACATGAAACGCCTTCGGCAGATGCTCCAACATTTGTTTTGTCCCTTCAGGCCCCCAAACCCGCAGCGGGGTTTTGCGCATGCCCCAAGGCCGGCCGATCCAGCCAGTGAGCCAAAGATCGACAAAGCCAACGACATGGTCGGAGTGATGGTGCGTCAGAAATAGGCCGGTGATGTCGGCAAAGGGCATACCGAGCTGATGCAGCCGCTGCATGGCGCCGCGACCGGCGTCGAAAATAAATTTCTCCCGTCCGGCTTCAACCAGCGTACTGGGTCCGAAGCGGTCCATTGCCGGGGGCGGCGCGCCGGTGCCGAGCAGCGTTACGCGGAAAAGATCTGAAGGCGGTTCTGCCATAAAGCACCTCGCGATGCTCTGTCTTAACTTACGCCGTCCTGTTTGCCAATGGCGCGCCAAGTTTCTTGGGTAGAAGCCGGATTCCGCAGTTGCCATTGACGCAAACAGCGAGGAGCGAGCCTTCCGTAGCGAAGCCGACGGGCTTCTACCTCTAAGCGGACAACAATCATCGGTGGTTTCGCAACAACGGGTGCGGAAAAGCGAAAACGACTTTGAAACTGCACGGCTGGGTGTCTTCGCTACTCCAGGCTCGCTCGTCGCTGGCAGCCCCGTAGGTTCAACCGCGCAATCCGCCTAGAACAGGTTCCTAATTGACCTGTCCATCACGGGTCGTTATGGTTTCAGTATGAACCCGGGGTTTGAAAGAAGATCAACCGGTCGCAAGCCGCGCGCTGAGGGGCGCGGCGAGAAGCGACATCAACATGCGGCGGTGCATCCTTGCCCGCACTATCCGCACTGTATCGGATGCCCGTTCATCGACGTCCCTTATCCCGAACAGTTGATGCGCAAACGAGAGATTGTCGCGCGCTCTTTAGCGCAGTACCCGTCGCTGGCGGGACTTGACGCGCCCGCTCCGATCGCGGCGCCACATCGCCTGGGCTATCGCACGCGCATCAAATTGGTAGTGCGCGCCACCAGAGGCGATATTGCCACTGGCCTTTATGTCCCCGGCACGCACCGGGTCATGGACATTTCGTCCTGCGCGGTGCATCCGCGGCCGGTAAACCAGGTGCTCCAATACTTAAAAAGGAAATGCGTCGAACTGAGAATACCCCCATACGACGAGCGAGTGGACAGCGGCGAGCTTCGCTATCTCGACCTGCGCTACAGTTTCGCGCGCCGCGAGGTCAGCGTGACACTGGTCACGCGCCATCGCGAGTTTCCCCAAGGCGGTCCTTTGGCGCGCGCTCTCATGCGCAAGTTTGCGTTGGTCAACGGGGTCATCCAGAACATCAACGAGCAGCGCGGCAATGTCATCTGGGGTGAAAATTACCGGACTCTCGCGGGCCGCGACACTCTGCTCGAGAAAATAGGCTCGCTGACGCTGGCCTTTCCCCCCGGCGTGTTTTCCCAGGCCAATCCCGCCACGGCCCGGTTTTTATATGACTCGGTTGCCGAGATGGCTGCCTTGACGGGACGGGATACGGCACTCGACCTCTACTGTGGAGTCGGGCCGATTTCTCTGACTTTAGCCAATCATGCGCGCCTTGTCTGGGGCATCGACGATAGCTTGACCTCAATCGACACGGCGAAACAAAATGCCCGTAGAAACGGTGTCGGCAATTGCCGCTTCTATCACGGCGACGTAACCCAGCAAGCCGCCGAAGCGAAAAAATCCCTCGGCCACATCGACTGTGTCGTGGTCAATCCGCCGCGTAAGGGAGTTCAGCCGAGGGCGCTCAGCGCGCTCATGGCGCTCGAGGCCCGGCGCCTAGTCTACGTCTCATGCGAGCCGGCGAGTCTTGCCCGCGACCTCGATCAATTAGTGCAGCAAGTCTATCGGGTGAGCGGTCTTCGGTGCTTCGACATGTTTCCGCAAACCGATCAGGTGGAAACGATAGCGTTGCTGGTCAAATGAACGCGTCGGGAGACGTTCAAAGTTCAATGTTCAACGTCCCCCCTTTGAACCTTGAACGTTGAGCTTTAAACCCCGACTAGTCCGGCCGGTATCTCCACAGTTGAGGGATCGCCCAGCAAGTCCCCAAAACCGTCAGCGCGCAGAGCACGCAACCGAGCAAAGCGGCATTGGGCGCGCCGAGCAGCGCGGCGCCGGCGCCGGCGATCACGGCGCCCAGACCATTCGTCGTCTGCGCGAAAACCGAGAGGAAGCTGGTCGCCCGCCCGCGCATATTGTCCGGCGCGAGAATTTGCACCACGGTGCGACGCATTACCACGCTGACGGCATCGCTTATGCCCAAAAGGCCGAGGGCCAGCAAACCCATCCAAAACCATTGCGCCAGTCCGAGAAATCCCAGGCTCAAAGCGAAAAGCAGCGTGGCGATGATAGACACTGCGCCCTTGCGCTCTATCTCGCCGAACGTGAGGAGTACGCTGGAACCAAGAAGTGCTCCGATGGCAGGCGCAGCGTAAAGCATGCCGAGACCGCGGGCGCCGACATGATAGATCTCATCGGCGAAGATCGGCAGTATCGGCCGATAAAAGCCAAACAGAACAGCGAAGAAGTCGAGGACGAATAGCGAGAGAATGATGCGGGTGTGCCAGAGAAACTCGAAACCATCGATGAGACTGCGCCAACTGATTTGCCGGCGCTGGCCGTGCGGCTGGCCGGAAGCGCGGATAAGCGACACCGCTACGACGGAAGGGACTAGCAGAAGCGCATCGGTTAGATACGACGCTTTGACGCCGTACCAATCAATGAGAAAACCGGCAACCACCGGCGCGGTGAGCTGAGTTCCCTGCATCATGAGCGTCGTC
Source organism: Binatia bacterium (assembly GCA_036555515.1). GTDB lineage: Bacteria > Desulfobacterota > Binatia > UBA9968 > UBA9968 > DATACQ01. The sequence continues at coordinate 24,484 of DATBLC010000089.1, read as the reverse complement.
AGCGTCACCGCATTGAGCAGATGCGATTGCGGGACCAAGCCGGGAATGATCGCTTGACGCGCCGGACCCCCGAGAGTCTGCAGCGCGCCGGCGAGCACGCTTAGAGTGTTGACATGCCAGACTTGAATCTGTCCGGTGATCGTCAAGTACCACAGCGCCAATCCCGGCACCATGCTCAAGCTATGGGTGATGACGATCAGCTTCTTGCGATTTACGCTGTCGGCGAGCACGCCGCCGAATAATCCCAAAACGATGGACGGCAGAGCCTGAAAAAAACCGGCCAGCCCCAGCTGCATCGACGAACCCGAAAGCTCATATACCTGGTAAAGGCTCGCAACGTTGCGCATGTGGTTTGCCGTACCGCCACAAAGGATAACGAGGAATATGAACCGGTAATCGCCGAGGAGGAGCGACGACCATGGACGAATACGAGTCGGCGGCTCGCTGGTGGAGTGATTGTTTCTGTAATTCGTCACGGGGAGGTAAATACAGAATGCGCCATGCACCGCAATGTAGCGGTTGGCGCCGCGGGCGTCAACGCCGCAGACCGGAACGGCCGCGCAGTTCAACGTTGAATGTTCAAAGTTCAATGTTCCCGGACCGAATCCGAAACTTGAACCTTGAACTCGAACGGGTGCAGCCGGAGAGCGCGCCGAAGCCTTCGATGAACCGCTGCCATTGTCGAAGTATCGCGGCTGTACAGATTCAAATTTTTTACTTGACAAGCTTCGGCGTACCCGAATATATCAGTAGCAATTCGTTAAGAAACGCAGCCCGTAGCAATACAAATTGGCAACGGACGGAAGGAGGGGGAGAGATATGGATATGGAAGGTGTGTTGTTTTTTCTACGGTGGATTCATTTTCTGGCGGGTATTACGTGGATCGGCATTCTTTACTATTTCAATTTCGTGCAGACACCGTTTTTCGCGGAGACCGATGCGCCGGTCAGAACCGGCGCGATTCTAAAACTGGTGCCCCGCGCCCTGTGGTGGTTTCGCTGGGGCGCGATGTTTACGTTTCTCGCCGGCGCATTGATCTACTTGATTCGCTGGCACGAAATGGGCACCGGGCTGTTCTTCGGATCCTCCTATGGTGTTACGATCTCCATTGGCGGTTTGATGGGTACGATAATGTTCCTCAACGTGTGGCTTGTCATCTGGCCGGCGCAGAAAGTGGTCATCGCGTCGACTAATCAAGTCGCGTCTGGCGGCCAAGCGTTGCCGGATGCCGCCGCGCGGGGCAGACGGGCGGCGCTGACGTCGCGCACAAACACCGTGTTCTCGATTCCCATGCTTTTTTTCATGGGCGCGGCGAGCCATTATACGTCGCTGGTTAAGTCGGGAGGCGCGGGCGCCGTGTTCTGGATTCTCGTGCTTATCATCATCGCCGCCGTTGAATATAACTGTCTGACCGGTACCCAGGGACCGACCAAAAAACCGCTGGACTCCGTCTCCGGCGCGCTATGGTTCGGCTTTATCCTGACGGCGATACTCTATGTGCTCTTGTTGATATTCCGCTAGTTCGGATCTAGCCACAACGAGATTAGCGCGACAGAGCCGCAGTAAAAGTACCAACGATTATTTCACCGCAGAGGCACAGAGTTCGCAGAGTTGGGAGTATTTCCTATTCAGGAACTCATAACTCGGCGTCCTCCGCACCTCTGTGGTGAGTTCTCTTCCGGATCGATACAAACAGAAAGCTACCGGCACGTCAGACGAAATATCCTTCGGTCACCGCCTCTTTCCAGCTTTTTATCACCGACGGCACGATCCCGGCGGGCAAATCTTTTTCGGCTTTCCAGAAACTATGCACACCGGCGCCGAAGCGGGTGATGGCGATTTTCGGCGCGGGTTTCATCGCTCGAAAACCGGGCATAATCACTTCCTCGTAAACCTCCGGGCTGTGATCGCGGCTGTCTTTGGAAATTTCAAATAAGAACGGCGGCACGGGCTTGACATCCGGCCCGGCGAGCTCCCTGGTATAGCCGATGAAACGCTTCACCAGCGCTTCGGTTTCGTCTCTATTCATCTTCAGTCGCGCCGCGCTGACTTTGGCGCCTTCGGTAAGCGAATCCGTAATAGCGTGGGTGACAATGTATTCGGCCTTGAATTGCGGCCTACTCTTAACGCGCTCCCAGGCTTCGAGAACGTCTTCCATGATCGCGGGCAACCTCATGAGCGCCTTCGGTCCCTCCTGGCCGAGAGCTTCCGGTCCCTGATAGCGCGCGAGATCGCGCCAAGTGCGAATGTATAATTCGTTGAAAGGATCCGTGCGTGCCTTGCCTTTCTTTGCGATTTTTTCATAGCCTGAAATCTTTCCCATATCGCCGCCCCACTCGTCGCGCCCCATACTAAGGTAGCCGAACGGTGAATGTTCCGTGGCACAAACGCCGACCATGTTGGGTATGCGCTGCGACAGCATGCAGATGAAGGGGCCGCCGGTAGAGTGACCCTGGCCGTAGACGGAAAATTCCCGCTCGGGAAAGTGACGCCGATTGGCCTCGATCATCCCTTGCTCGAAAGCCGCGGGCCAGGCCGCCATGCGATGGTAGAAATTCGTATCAGGCTTTGCCCGCGCTAGGGTGCGGGTGCCGTAGCGGTCGCGCATCGAGGCGTCCTTGACCACGTCGTACTGATCCGGCGCGGTCAGCTCTCCTTGCTTCCACACCGGCGTGCGCACGGTGCCGTCGGGATGGATGGTATCGCCGGGCCAATCGCGGCTGGCGTCGGGAAAGTAGAATCTGCCGGGAAACGTGCCGGCGACGACTCGAAAGCCGAACTTGCTGGCGAGCAGCTTGGCGTGGCGCTCGATTCCTTTAAAATCGCTCGATCCGCCGTGCAGTAAAAAGAAACCGGCTTTTTTGCCGTCGGCCCCTCGCGGTAGTCGGGCCGGATCCACGGGTTCATGCACCACCATGCCGAGGTCCCAGTCCAGGCCGAGAACGTTGACGCGAAAAATATCTTCTGTGCTCTTGATCGGAACGTCCGGCATGCCCAGAATTTCTTCGCTGTCTTTAATGCATTGCTCCCGCGTCACAGACTCCGGCGCTTGCCAACTCTTCATGGTTTTGTTCCTTTCTAATGTGCCTTATTCGTGGCTTATCGCGGCGAAACAACTCAAGTCAACCCGAAGCACCAAAGTTTCTCGTTTTTAATTTTGGGTTTCTGGTTTTCGGATTCTAACTAGAAACGAGGAACCTGAAACTAGAAACTAACTCATTTCGGTTGATGAGCACGGCAATCTTGTACTACGTTCACACAATGGCGCAATATGGAGGCATGAGACATGAAGATCTTGATCACCGGCGGCATGGGAGTGAACGGCGCCGTGACGGCGCGTTTAATGGTGCGCGACGGTTTGCGCCCCGTCTTACTCGACAACCGGGAGGACTTCGTTTTAATGCGGGACATTAAAGACCGGGTCGACTGCGTCATCGGCGACGTTTGCGACCCCAAGTTTCTTACTCAAGTGGTGGATGATTATCAAATCGACCTCATCGCTCATCTGGCAGCTTTGATGCCCGAGCCGGCGGAGGCCAATCCGCGTTTGGGTATTCGAGTCGGCGCCGAGGGGACGATCAATATCTTGGAAGTGGCCCGGGCGAAAAACATCAAGCGCGTTGTCTTTACCAGCTCCAAGGCCGTCTACGGCGAAATCAACGGCGAAGAGGGGCCGCCGACCTACAAGCCGGTCAGAGAGGATTATCGCAAGATTCCGGCGGATTTATACGGCTCGATCAAAGTCTGCTCCGAGGAGCTGGGGCGCTACTACCGCGAAACTTACGGCATCGAATTCATCGCGCTCCGCTTCGTGTCGATCTACGGTCCGGGCAAAGAAGCGCGCCACGGCCCGCTGTCCTTTTACGGACAACTGATCGAGAAAGCGCGCGAGGGCGCCAAGTGGGTGATCGCCGAGGGCGGAGACCAGAAGAATGACGCGGTTTACGTCGGCGACGTCGGCCGCGCCATTTATCTCGCGCTCAAGGCGCCGACCCCCGGCGCTTGGACCTTCAACATCGGCACCGGCACGGCGGTGACGCCGCGGGATTTTTTGAACGCCGCGGCGAAACTTTTTCCCAATCACCAAATCGAGCTCGGCTCCGGCCCGAGCAAGCTCGGCCGCAGCAAGCAAAGCTACTGTGTGTTCGACATCTCGGCGGCAAAAAAGTATATCGGCTACGAGCCGGCCTACTCGGTGGAGGAGGGCGTGCGCGACTACGTTGCCACGCTGGACCGTCTGGGGCGGTGATCGAGGATTGGCGAAGGGCGGGAACCGGCTCTTTTCCCACGCAAAAAACCTCCTAATGCCACGCTATAGAATCGGCATCGATATCGGTGGAACGTTCACTGATTTTTCCGTGCTGGAAGAGGAAAGCGGAGAAGTCGTCAATGCCAAAGTACTCAGCACGCCGGATGATTTGACCCGGGGCGTGATGAACGCGCTGGATGAATTTTTCGGCGCCAACCGTTTGCCGGAGGACGCGAACTTTCTCTTTCATGCGACCACCGTCGCCACCAATGCGCTGCTCGAACGCAAGGGCGCCAAGACCTGGCTTTGTATTACCGAGGGGTTCACAGGCGTGTATGAAACGCCCGAGCTCGGCGAGACCAGAAGCGCAACCTACGATTACTTGAGCTATCCAAAACCGCCGATGCTGGTGCGGCAACGGGAGACGATTCAGATTCCCGAGCGCATCGATTTTCGCGGCAATGTTCTGCGCCCGCTGGACGAGGCCGCAACGCGGCGCCGACTGGCCCGGCTCGAGGACAGCGGTGTCGAGTCGGTGGCGGTGTGTTTACTGTTCTCATTCATGAATTCCGCCCATGAGAAGCGTGTGCGCGAATTGGTGATGGAACGAATCCCCGATGCGCAAGTTTATCTCTCCTGCGAAACTCTGCCGCAGATCCGCGAGTATCCGCGGCTGACGACCACAGTGGTCAATGCCTACGTCGCGCCGGTGGTGAACCGTTACATTCACCGGCTCGAAGAAGCGCTCAAGTCCAGGCGCATCGCGCGGCCGCTCTACATTATGCAGTCCAACGGCGGCAGCCTGACCGGCGGCGCGTTGCGCGACATTCCGGTGCGCATGATCGAGTCGGGCCCGGCGGCGGGCGTGCTTGGCGCGGCGCATATCGGGCGCATGACGCGTCAATTGAAAGTAATTTCATTCGACATGGGCGGAACTACGGCAAAGGCTGGCATCGTGCAGGGCGGCGAACCGCGCATCGTGCCTCGCTTTCAGGCCGGAGAATGGTTGATCTCGACGCCGTCGCTGGATCTGGTGGAGATCGGCGCGGGCGGCGGCAGCATCGCCTGGATCGATAAAGGGGGGCTGCTAAAAGTTGGACCTCAGAGCGCCGGCGCCGTTCCGGGACCGGCGTGTTATCCCAACGGCGGATCATTACCAACGGTAACCGACGCCGATGTGGCCCTGGGTTGGTTGAATCCAAATTTTTTTGTCGGCGGCAAGTTTCCGCTCAACGGCGCGGCGGCAGCGAAAGCCATATCGACTCAGGTCGCCGGGCCGCTAAAACTCGAAACCATCGAAGCTGCCAACGGCATCATCAAGATTGTCAGTTCTGGGATGGTGGAGGCGCTTCGGCTCGTCACGGTGTCGCGCGGCGAAGACCCGCGGGAGTATGTGCTCGTCGCCTTCGGCGGCGCCGGGCCGGTGCACGCCACTCTGCTCGCCCAGGAACTGAAAATTCCGCGCGTATTGGTTCCCGCCTCGCCCGGTGTGCATTCGGCGATGGGCTTGTTGGTTTCCGATTTGAAGCGCGATTATATCCAAACCCATTTTGCCGCGCTGGAATCCGTCGATGTCGCCGAGGTCCAATGCCGTTTCGACGAAATGGAGGCGGTGGCGCGCCAAGAGTTCGAGTCCCAGGGCGTTGCCCCCGAGCTGATCGTGCATGAGCGCGCCATCGACCTGCGCTACAGCATTCAGAAGTACGAGCTGCCGGTGGCGGTTTCGGCCGGCGATCTTAACCCGGACAGCAAGGCGCGTTGGCGCGCCGCGTTCGACGAGGCGCACGAGAAGCACTTCGGCTCGCGCGCGGAGGATCAAAGCGTAGAGATCGTCAATTACCGCCTCACAACCAAAGTGATCGTGCCGAAACCAGTGACGCACGCGGCACCCAGCGCCGGTGAAAATTGCGACGGCGCGATTACCGCGCGGCGCCGAGCCTATTTTGACGGCTGGTACGAGTGTCCGATCTACGACCGGCGTCGATTGCGTCCCGGCAATCGAATGCGCGGTCCGGCGATCGTTGAGCAGATGGATTCGACCACCTTGGTCCATCCGGGCCAGCGGGCCGAAATCGATCGCTTCGGCAACATCGTGATCGAAATCAGCGGAGATTGTTGATGGCGGCACAAATCGATCCGATCACTCTGGAGCTGATCAACTCGAAAGTTAGCAGCATCATTGAAGAGATGCGCATCGTCTTGTTTCACAGCGGTTACTCCACCGTGCTGCGCGAGTCGGAGGACGGTAGCGCGGGATTGCTCGATGCCCAGTTGCGCACCATCGCGGTGTCGAAGAAACTGCCGCTCCATTTCGGCTCCTTCGCGGCCGTGGCGGATCATTTGCCGCGTTACTATAGGATCGAGGATCTGGCCGAAGGCGACGTTATTGTTTTCAATCATCCCTACGCCGGAAACGTGACCCACCCCAACGATACGGTGGTTCTTATGCCCGTATTCGCCGGCGGGCGGCTGGTCGCTTTTACCGGCACCTTAGCGCATAAGGCGGATCTGGGGGGTCCCCGCGCTGCCCACGTGCCGCAGGATATTTGGGAGGAAGGATTGGTCATTCCGCCGACGAAACTCTGCGTGCGGGGCCAGATCAATACGGAAATCGAGAAATTCATCGCCGCCAACAGCCGCATCCCGATGGAGACCTTGGGCGATCTGCGCGGGCAAGTGGCGGCGTGCCGGGTCGGGGCGAAACGCATGAGCGAGTTATGTTCGCGCTTCGGCGGCGATATCGTGCGGGACGGCTGCGTGGAGCTCATGGGGCGCGTGGCGCGACAGTTGCGCGAAGCCTTGGCGATCATGCCGGACGGGACGCGCGATGCCGAAGGATTACTCGATCACGACGGCATCGGCTACGATCGCCCACGGCGCGTGCATGTGCTGGTCGAAAAGAAAGGCGGCGAGATTCTGTTCGATTTCAGCGGCTCCGACGATCAGGCTCGCGGACCGGTGAATGTCACTTCAGCGCTGATCAAGAATACTTGTTACTTCGGTCTCATGGCGATGACCGACGCGAGCCTGCCGTTCAATCATGGCTTTGTCGAGGTTGTGCAAACGAGATTCAAAGAAGGAACGATCGTTTGCCCGCGGCCCGGCGCGCCGGTGTCTTATTATGTGCCGCTTGCGTATCTTACCGCCGACGTGGTGCTCCATGCCTTGGGGAAGTTCAATCCCGAACGAGCAGTGGGTTCGTCGGGCGGCGGCGGCGGCGTGCGGATCGCGAACGCGGGCGACGCGAACAACAAACCGTGGGTGTTTATGGAGTTGCTCGACACGGCGCTCGGCGCCAGCGGCAAGCAGGATGGCGTGTCGCTGATTCACGGCACCCTGGGGGTCGGCCAATTTCGCCCCGGGCCCATCGAAATTCACGAGACGGAATTTCCCCTGCGGGTAGTGCGCTTTGACGTGCGTGCGGACTCCGGAGGTCCGGGCAAATTTCGCGGCGGATTAGGCTGCACGCGGGAGTACCAGCTATTGAGCAACGCCATGGTGCGCGTCCGCGGCAAAGGAGACATGCGGAGCAAATTCCCGCCCTGGGGAGTCGTGGGCGGATACGCCGCGCGCACTGGGTTTTACGCGATCAACGGCGAGGAACTTTCGGAGACCGTGCGTGAGGCGCCGCTCAAACCCGGCGACACCGTGCAGGTCAACATGAACGCCGGCGGCGGCTACGGCGACCCGTTGGAACGCGATCCAGAGGTAGTGCTTGGCGATGTGTTGGATGGATATGTGTCGGTCAACGGAGCAAGAGAAGATTATGGGGTGGTGATCAAGGAGAACAGTTTGAGTATAGATCGGAGCGCAACAGAGGAGTTGCGGAGGGAACGCCGAACGCGGCCATGACCGATATACCACCGAAGGAACTGAAATAGTCCGAGCATCCATTAAATCGACCGTCAACGTGTCTTCCGAAACAAGTACGTCCCGTACCCGGTCGCCAGCGCTTAACGCCAGTAGGCCTATGCCATGCTGCAACAGTGCTGAAGAAATACACGCGATAGGGACCGCCTCTTAGGACCGTTGGCACGGCGGTAACGTACCACAGTGAAGCAAGCCGCGCCTGACATAAAATCGTGGGCAAGCCAAACCGAAACTGCTATAAAGACGAGGAAACGGCTGCTACGGAAAGGGTTGATTCGAGATGCAGCGGCAGGCCTCGAATTTACGGCCAAATTCATTTCCCTATGTCCGGAATCTTCGTTAGCTACCGGCGCGAAGACAGCGCGCCGTATGCCGGCCGTCTTTACGACCGGCTGTGCGCGCGCTTCGGCGCAGACCGAGTTTTCATGGACGTCGACGATATTCCGCCGGGCGCGGACTTCGCGGCGCAGATCGGCGTCAAAGTCGCTTCTTGTGACGCGCTCATCGCTGTAATTGGAAAAGATTGGTTGACGGCGCGCAATGGCAAAGGACAATTGCGTTTGACCGATCCAAACGACTTCGTCGGTTTGGAACTGGCGGCGGCGTTGCAGCGCGGCATTCTCGTCATCCCGGCGCTGGTTGACGGCGCGGTGATGCCGAAGCCTGAAGAGTTGCGGGATGATTTGCGCCAACTCGCGGGCAAAAACGCGGTCACATTGCAGCATCATGATTTTCAGCGCGACGCGGATATCTTGATTCAAGCATTGGAAAGTCTTCCGGCTCTCGGGACGAAGCGGGAGATGCGGGAACACGCCTCGCAGCGGGGGCGCCGTGCGCGCTTGTGGAAAAGGCTTTTATGGAAAGTACCGCTGATCTTGTTGCTAGTGAGTTTTGCGGTTTGGTGGCAGTGGCGCCAGGAGCAAACGGGCCAGCCGGCGCCCGGCAGCGCGCCCGCGGAAATCAGCCGGATGGCAACCGCCATTGGCGGTGTGTGGGAAGGCGAAGTGACCTACAGTTGGGGCGCAAAATATAAAGAGCGCTTTTTCTTCCAGCCTGAAGGCGATAAGCTCTTTGGCACCGCGACGTTTCTTGGCGCAAAGAGAGGCATCGAAGAGGGTAGGATCGGCGGCGATCAAATCTCATTTAGCGTGCGCTTTGAGGAAATGTTGGGCGGGGTTACCCGTGAAGTCAGGAATTATTACACGGCCCGAATCATCGAAAACGGTGTCTCGCTTAGGATCCAAGATAGTCGCGGCACGCCGTCAATGGAATTCAAAATAATCAGAAGCCGCGAAGCGGGTTGAGGTTTTGGCCTATGGCATACCACGCTTTCGTCGTGATGCCTTTCGGCGTGAAAGAAGGCATCGATTTCAACCGGGTCTACGAGGATTATGTCAAGCCCGCCCTGGAAGCCGCGGATTTCGAAGTCTTTCGCGCAGACGAGGAATTGCAGGCGGGCGATATCCGCACGGATATGTTTCAGGAATTGCTCCTCGCCGATCTCGTGGTCGCCGATCTTTCCATTGATAATCCCAACGTTTGGTACGAGCTCGGCGTGCGCCACGCGCTGCGGCGCCGCGGTGTGATTCAAATTGCCTGCCGGCGCGATCATATGCCGTTTGACGTCTACACCGACCGGTCACTTAAGTATCACATCAAAGAGAATCCGCCAGAGGCCACTGTCCCCCACCCCACGCGGCTCGAAGAAGACAAAAAAAGGCTGGCTCAATTTGCTACCGAAACGATCAACTCGTGGTATGACCGCAAGGTGAGTCCGGTTTATCACCTGTTGCGCTATCTTCAGGAACCTGACTGGAAGTCGTTGCGTGTGGAGGAGGCCCGCGAGTTCTGGGAAGAATACGAATCGTGGATCGTGCGCATCCAGGTGGCCAGAAAACGCAATCTGCCCGGCGACGTCCTGGTCCTTGCTGATGAGGCGCCAACGCGCGTGTTTCGCGTCGAAGCATTTCAAGCGGCGGGCAAAGCCTTACTGTCTCTCGGGCAATACCAGTTCGCCCTCGCCCAATACGAGCGCGCCCTTGCGATCAAGCCGCAAGATCTCGAAAACCGGCGCCAGAAAGGTTTGCTCTTGGGGCGGCTGAAGCGGCATGACCAGGCCAGAGAATGGGTTGAGGCGCTGGTTCAGGATTGTCCCGGCGACGCGGAAAGCTGGGCATTGCTCGGTCGGATCGAGAAAGACAATTGGGCGGAACTCTGGCGCATGGAAGGCAAGGCCCCGGACGCGATGCGCAAAGACGCCGCCGACGAAGAGGGACTGCTGCGCGAAGCGATCAACGCCTACGCTACCGGCTACCGCAAAGACCCGTCTCACTTTTATTCAGGCATCAACGCGGTGACACTGCTTTATCTGCAAACTCATTTGACTGGCAACGAAGAGCGGTTGGCAGTGCGCAAAGAGATGGAGGGCGGAGTTCGCTGGGACGTGCGCGGTACCTTAGAAAAAGATCCGAAGGATTATTGGGCGAGGGTGACGCTGGCCGAGCTTGAAGTTTTGTCCGGACCCAAAAACATTGTGCAAGACGCCTATCGGAGCGCGGTGGCGGTAGCCGACAAGGATTGGTTTAAACTCACTTCGTCGCGCCAGCAATTGGAATTGTTACAGGCCGTCGGATTTCGCCCCGAAGAGGTCAAATGTGGGTTAGAAATCCTGGACCGGGCCCTGAGCCGGATCAAGGCGCCGGAGAAGGCGTGGACGCCGCGCCAGGTTTTTTTATTCAGCGGCCACATGATTGATGCCCCTGACCGACCCGAACCACGTTTTCCGCCCGACAAGGAGCCGATTGCCGCGCAAGCGATCGCCGCAAAGTTGGATGAGTTGGAAGCCGGCTCAGAAGACATTGCCCTTTGCGGTGGAGCTTGCGGCGGCGATTTGCTTTTCGCCGAGGCGTGCCTGGCCCGCGGCATGCGCGTTGAATTGCGCCTCGCCTTCGACGAACCGACGTTTATTCAGCGCTCGGTTGCCTTCGCTGGGGACCATTGGATCGAGCGTTTTTACCGGGTCAAAGGGCAGCCGAAAACCGCGGTTTTCATCATGCCTGACGAGATTGGGCCGGCGCCCAAGGGCGTAAATGAATTCTCGCGTACGAATATATGGCAGCTGTACACCGCCCTCGCTTGGGGTCCGGAGAAAGTGCGATTCGTTTGCCTGTGGAATCGCAAGGGGGGTGACGGCCCGGGGGGCACGGAGCATATGTACGAGACTGTCCAGAAGTACGCCGGTCGGGTGTACGTGCTGGATACAACTTCACTTTGGTAGCTGGAGGATAATCATGAGCCTTGCTGACAAAATCAAAGCCGATGGACCGAAAAAAATCCTCGCTCTCGACGGCGGCGGCATACGGGGCATGTTGTCCGTGGAAATTCTCGCCCAGGTCGAAGCGATTTTGCGCGAGAAACTCAGCAAAGACGAGACGTTCGTGCTCGCCGACTACTTCGATTTCTTTGCCGGTACGAGTACCGGAGGAATCATCGCGGCGTGTCTGTCGATGGGCATGACGGTGGACAGAATTCGCCGCTTCTACCTGGAAAACGGCAAAGAAATGTTTGACAAGGCATCGCTCCTGCAACAGTACCGCTACAAGTTTAGAGATGAAAAGCTGTCTAGAAGATTACAGGACGAATTCAAGGGCGCAACCCTCGGCAGCGAGCAGTTACGGACGCTCTTGATGCTCGTCATGCGCAACGCGACTACCGACTCACCCTGGCCCATTTCGAACAATCCAGGGGCGAAATACAACGACTGCTCGCGAGCCGACTGCAATCTCAATTTGCCGCTTTGGCAGCTTGTGCGCGCCAGCACCGCAGCGCCCACTTACTTTCCGCCGGAGGTGGTGAAGATTGGGGAGAAAGAATTTATCTTCGTCGACGGAGGTATTACAATGTATAACAATCCGGCGTTTCAGGCGTTTCTCATGGCCACCGTCGAGCCGTTTAACCTCAACTGGCCCGCCCAAGAAGATAAGCTGCTGGTGGTTTCCGTCGGAACCGGCACGAGTCCTGACGCTAATGCCGACCTCAAACCCGGTGAAATGAATCTGTTGTACAACGCCACTTCATTGCCCTCCGCGCTAATGTTTGCCGCCCTCAACGAGCAGGATTTTCTCTGTCGTGTGTTCGGAAAATGTCTGTGCGGCGATCTGTTGGACCGGGAAGTTTGGGACATGATCGGCAGGAAGGGACCTGTGCAGCCAAAACTTTTCACCTACCTGCGATACAACGCGGAGCTTACACTCGACGGTTTAGCGTCGCTTGGCCTTAAAGACATCAAACCTGAAAACGTCCAGCAGCTCGACTCGGTCGAGCATATCGGAGAGCTACAGAGAGTCGGTAAAGCTGTGGCGGCGCAAAAGGTAAAACCAGAGCACTTCGCTGGCTTTTAATTCACCGAGACGACGATAAGCTGCCATCTCCACTTCGGCGCGGCGGCGGCGGTTCAATTAGAAATGGGCCTGGTATCTGGGCAGCAAGAAAGGTTTCTCGCGGAGTTTACCCTGAGCTTAGCCGAAGGGCTCGAAATGACAAGCACGGTGAATCGTCATCCCGAACGTCAGACTGTGTGAAATCTATTTAGGAGCCTTTCGACAAAGCTCAGCGCGAACGGCTAAATGTATCCGTTCGTGGTGAGCCCAGTCGAACCCTGAACGGGGTTTTTTTCGCAGCGTGATGAAAAGAGGGATCTTGCCCAGACTAAACCACTACCGGCGCGACTCAATGCTTGACGCCCTGAGTGCCAATCTATATTCTCGCCGGTAAAATCTCATGGACCGAGAAATTATCGTCCGTTTAGGTAAACGTATTTCCGCTGCAGGCCTCGACGCCGTCATCGCGATCTCGCCGGAAAACGTGACCTATGTTTCCGGTTTCGTCGTGCCGTCGCAATCGCTGATGCGCTGGCGCCATGCGGCGTGTGTTCTTACAGCTGATGAACGCATCGCGATGGTCGCCATCGACATGGAGGCGACCACCGTGAAAGCCCATGCAGGTATCGACGATCTGAGGATCTATCGGGAATTTACCGATGATCCGATGGACAAGCTCGCCGAGGCGCTGAAGGACTTAAAGCTCGACCGGAGTCAGGTTGCCATCGAGTTGGATTTTCTGCCGGCCAAGGACTTTGCGACGCTGCAAAAAAAACTCTCCACCGTTCACTGGATCGCCGCCGATCCGATCTTCAACAAGGCGCGCCAACTGAAGACACCCGCTGAGCTGGCCTTGTTGAGCGCGCTTAGCAAGCTGACCGATAAGGCCATCGGTGACACCTTGGCTTCGGCGATGATCGGCATGAGTGAGTTGGAAATGGCCGGTCATCTGCTGACTTCATTGTTCGCGGGCGGCGCTCAAAGCTATAAGCTCATGATTATCGCATCAGGCGAGCGCAGCCAGTTCCCCAATGTGGGGCCCACAGAGCGTAGATTACGACGCGGCGATTTGATCCGCATGGAGATTTTCGGCCAAAAAAACGGCTATCTCACCGGCGTCTGCCGCACCGCGGTGGTTGGGGAGCCGACGGCAGAACAGGAAAAAATCTGGGCGAACTTGATCGAGTGCAAATATCTCGTCATGGACCTGATCAAACCGGGTGCCAGTTGCGCGGAAATCTATCGTAGGTTTCTTGAAAAATTCAGCGCGCTCGGGTTTGAGCCGATCAGCTTCGTCGCTCACGGGATAGGCTTGCATCTTCATGAAGAACCTTACATGGGCCGTTACGGTAATGAGATTGTCGAAACCGGGATGGTCGGGGCTTTCGAGCCTTTGGTTTATATTCCGGGACGGTTCGGCATGCAGAACAAAGATATGTTTTGTGTAACGGAGAGCGGTTGTGAGCTTCTTTCCGACGTGACGCCCACGGATAATTTGTTGAGAGTGGGCTGATAAACGACGCCCTCGCCCGGACCCTCTCCAAGAGGGCGAGGGAACCTTGGATTATGATTAAGATTACTAAAATCGAAACGATTCCGATCCGTTTACCGACGCGTCGGCTGCACCAATGGGCGAGCCTGACGACGCCCATCGGGGTCTACGTGATCGTCAAATTATACACCGACCAGGATCTTGTGGGATTGGGCGAAGCGCCGGTGCTCAAAGACTGGGGCGGCGACTATGGCAAGTACTTCGGCGAGACGCCGCAGACGACGATGCACATAATCAACGATCTCCTGGCGCCCGCGTTAAAGGGCCAGGATCCCGGGCGCTTTGAAATCATTCACGCGTTGATGGATAGGGCGGTGAAAGGTTATCCCTATTGTAAGGCGGCCATCGACGCGGCACTTTATGACGTTGTCGGCAAAGCGTTGCATGTGCCGGCTTATCAACTGCTCGGCGGTCTTTTCCGCGAGCGGATTCCCATTGCCCATAGTCTTGGGTTGATGGAAGCTGAGAAAGCGGTGGACGAGGCCCGCCAAGCGACAGCCGAAGGCGTGAAAACCATCAAGCTCAAGGGCGGCGTGGAGCCGCGGCGCGATATCGATCTTGTCGAGCGCGTTCGTGCCGCCGTGGGTCCGGATGTAAAAATTTGCGTCGACGCCAACCAGTGCTATCCCTCGCCTAAGCTCGCCGTGCAGGTCATCAAAGCGATGGCTGAGTATGACTTGCTATATATGGAGCAGCCGGTGGAAGGCATCGAGCGCATGGCCGAGGTGGCGCGCCGCGTGGATACGCCGGTCATGGCCGACGAGAGCGCGTGGACGGCGCAGGATATTCTAGAGATCGTGCGCAAGAACGCGGCGGACGTAATCTCGCTTTACACGACCAAGCCCGGAGGCATGTTCAAAGCGAAGCAGGTCGCCGCCGTTGCCCAGGCGGCTGGCTTGCCCTGCAACGTGAACGGTTCGGTGGAGACCGGGGTGGGCAACGCGGCAAACATTCACCTGGCGGCGTCAACGGGAGTGGTGACCTATGGCTGCGTCGTGCCGGTTTCGACACCTAAGGAAAAATCCAAAAAGAGCGTCGCGGGAATTTACTATTCCGACGACATCATCACGGAGCCTTTCGGGTTCGACAACGGCGACGTTATCGTATCGACGAAACCCGGTCTCGGCATTGAATTGGACGAAGATAAACTCAAGCACTACCGCCTTGATTAATAAGGTTCCAATAGTTCCAGACGTTCCAACCGTTCCAAGCAATTCTCGGACAAGATTGGCGGGAAAGGCCGGTGCGCCGCGAACCATTGGAACGACTGGAACAATTGAAACTGTTGGAACGATTTGAACCACAAATAAATCGCTGTCCCATGATTATTCAATGGCAATAAGAAAAATCGCAATTTTGGGCGCCGGCAATGGCGGTTGTGCGACGGCGGCGGATTTGACGCTGCGCGGCTTCGAGGTGCGGCTGTTTTCGCGCACCGATAAGACGTTGCTGCCGATCATGAAGCGCGGCGGGATTACCCTCGTTGAGGGCGACACTGAAAAGTTCGCCGGTCTGTTTTTCGTTAGCCCCCTGATCGTACCGGTTGTCACCGGCGTGGACTTAATCGTCGTTGCCGCACCCGCCGTCGCCCATGAATACCTCGCCAGAAGCATTTCGCGGTACTTGACCGACGGCCAGATTATCCTGTTGAATCCAGGCCACACCGGAGGTTCGCTTCATTTCGCGCATTTGCTGCGCTCGTTCGGTTGTACGGTTGATTTCAAGTTATGTGAGACCGTCACGTTGACTTACATTTGCCGGATGCCTGAACCGGCGCGGGTGGAAGTTTACCGGCGCACGACCAAGCTGCGCTGCGCGGCGTTTCCGGGAAAACATACCGAGGAGCTTGTCGGAGAGGTTGGCGCGGTGTTCCCGAACATCGTCGCCGCGGCGAACGTCATGGAAACGGGCTTCTCGAACATCAACGCGATCATGCATCCGGCGGGCATGCTGGGAAACGCCGGCTGGATCGAAAAAACCGGCGGCGACTTTCTTTGGTACCGCGACGGGATCACACCGTCGATTGGGACATGGATCGACGCAGTCGACCGCGAGCGCTTGGAGATCGTCCGGTTGCTGGGACTCGAGCCGCTGCGCTTCGTCGATATTTTTCATCAGGCCGGACTGACTGCCGCCGAAGCGCGCGAGTCGGGGTCGGCATATCAGGCGATTCACGCGAGCGAGCCTAACTTCACCATCAAATCACCGCCGAGTCTCAACCATCGTTACATAAAGGAAGATGTGGGCTACGGATTAGTGCCGATGGCGGCGATCGGCCGGCTGTTTGGCGTGAAGACTCCGGTAATGGACGCCCTGATTACGCTCGCTTCGGTGGCGCTGGGTATCGACTTTCGCAGCGCGGGCCTGACGCTGGAAAAAATGGGGCTGTCCGCGATGCGCCCGGAAGAGTTTCCGGCGATTCTGGAAAACGGTTATTGAACATCGGGTTCACGACGTTTTCTTCGACATGCTCAGGGCCTGAGTTTATCGCCGGCAATTTGTTCAAGACGTTTGAACGATTGGGACGTCGAACGAATTGAACGGCTGCTGAAGTATCAGCCCCTGGAGGGGGGGGGATTCGATGCGTGTCGGGCTATGTTTCGACGGCTTCTATTCGATTCATGAAATGATCGAGCTGGCTCGGTCGGCGGATGACGCGGGCATGGAGTCGCTCTGGATGTCTGATCATCTCTGCTTTCGCGATTCACTGGTCACCTCCATGGCGCTGCTTGCGTCAACGAAAAATATCAAAGTCGCGGCCGCGCCCATGAGCCCTTACTCGCGCAACCCGATCATCACCGCAATGTCCATCGCGACGATGGATGAATTTGCTCCCGGCCGGGTGATCGCGAGTCCGGGAACCGGAAATGCCGCGGCTTTGAGGGAAGCGGGGATGGCGTCGCCGCATCCACTCAAGACGATGCGCGAATATGTGGAAATTCTGCGCCGGTATCTCAAAGGAGAGACGGTCGATTTCAAGGGCGAGACGTTCCAGGTGAACGGCGCCAAAATGGGATTTATTCCGCAAAGGCCGATTCCCATGTACCTCACGGCTGTGCGCCCGCGCATGCTGCAACTGGGCGGCGAGATCGGCGACGGCGTGCTGTTGTCCGGCGGTTGTTCCGCTGCTTACATCGCGCAGTGCGTCGCCGAGATCAAAAAGGGCGCCGCAAAGAGCGGCAGGTCGTTAAGCGAGCGCGACGTAGCCGGTTTCGTGACCGCATCCGTATCGGACGATCCCCGAGAAGCTATGGAAGCCAACAAGATGTTTCTCGCCTACATTTTTCGCAATGTTCATCACGCTGAGAACATTCGCTTAGGCGGCGGCAAAGTGGATCAAGAGGGGCTTGCCGCCGCGGTGGCGAAACGCGACTGGGAAGCCGCGAAGAAATTTATCAGCGACGATGTCGTCCTGGCGCATTCCGTCGCCGGCACGCCGGGCGAGTGCCGCGCGCAGCTGGAGTCGTTCATCGGAGGCGGATTGAATCTGCCCGTTCTGCTGCCCACGGGAACCCAGGAGGCGCGCCGGCGGGTGATTGAGGTGGCCCGCGGGTTTGCGGCTTGATTGTTGGCTCATCCTTGACTTTGCCGGGGTGGCTTTATAACTTTTCGGTTACATTTCAAACAGGAGGTTTCTGTGAAGAAATTCCATATGACGATACGCGCCCTATTGGCCGTTATCTGCGGCGCTTTCATGGGAGCGAACAACGGGCTGGCCCAACAGCCGAATGTCGAGGCGGCTAAACGGGAAGGAAGAGTTATCGTGTATGGAGCTCAGGTTCCCCAGGCCATGAAACCGATCCATGCCGGATTTGAAAAAAAATACGGCATTAAAGTCGACTATTGGCGCGGTTCGTCTACACAGGTATCTGAGCGCGCGCTGACCGAGTGGCGGGCAGGTAAACCGGGTTTCGACGTTGTCGAGGGGAATCGTGGCGTTCAGCTGATCATGCGCGATGATGGTCTGTTTCAGAAATACATACCGCCTTCCTCGGAAAAATTTCCGGCCCAATTCAAGGAAAAAGACGGCATGATCACCCCATGGCGGGTGCTTCCGATCAGCATTCTGTACAACACGGAGTTGGTCAAATCCGCCGATGTGCCAAAAACCTTCGATGAACTCTTGAATCCCAAGTGGACCGGGAAGTGGACCATGCCCGATCCCACACGGCATACGACGACTGCCCAGTTTCTGGCAAACCTGGACAAGATCAAAGGCGACAAATGGCTGGATTTGGTGAAGGGCTTGGCCAAACAGAAGCCCCTTCTCGTTGAATCGCTGGCGCCGGTCACGACCACCCTGATCAAAGGCGAGGCCTCGGTCGGGATCACGTACATAAAATACGTCAAGCAATACAAAGGACCGATTGACTTTGTCTTAATGAATAAATACCTGAGCGATCCGAACTATATGAGCCTGAGCGCCAAGACAGCTCGTCCTAACGCCGCCAAACTTTATCTTGAATATGTCTGCTCGGCAGAGGGCCAAAAGGCGGTTG
Organism: Binatia bacterium; assembly: GCA_036555515.1. Taxonomy (GTDB): domain Bacteria; phylum Desulfobacterota; class Binatia; order UBA9968; family UBA9968; genus DATACQ01. The sequence goes on along the minus strand of DATBLC010000089.1, from coordinate 5,935 downwards.
CGGAAGAAGGGGAGTTCGTCATGTATCCAGGCGTCTTTCCTCCTATTAGAGACGCGGAAAAGGTTGCGCCGAATATGCTTTTCATGGACAATCCGTCCGAAGAAGAGTTCAAGAAATTGATGAGCGTTACCTTTCGCGAGATCTTTTTTGGCAAATAGGATCCGGCGATCCTTTGCCCGAGTCGCTACATCATCCGAGGGCTGGCCTGAATGACTTTGAATAGAGGGCCGGCCCTCTTCGTTTTTTTCAGAGAGTTTACAAGATTTGCACAAGGGAATGAGCCGCGGTGCTGACCCGACTCACCGAATCGTTTCGCCGCGAGCCGCAGTTGGGGGTGATACTCTTTGTCGGCGTAATTATCGCGTATCTCGCGCTGTCGCCGACCTTGATGCTTTTCTACGGCAGCTTTCTCAGCCAGCCTTTCGGCGTGCCGAACGCGGCGCTGACCCTGGCCAATTATAGGGCCGCGTACACCGATCCGCTGACCTACCAGCTGCTATTTAATTCCTTCGTTTTCGCCACCGGATCTTCGGTTCTCGCTACCGTGCTAGCGGCGACGCTGGCTTGGATTTCGATCCGGACCAACGCGCCGCTGAGAAAGTTTTTCGAGCTTACGGCCATCGTGCCGAATATTTTTCCGCCGGTCATGCTCGCCGTATCGTGGACGGTATTGCTCAGCCCGCGCACCGGCTTGATCAACCGGTCCCTGGTGGAAGTGTTTAGCCTCGGTGCAGCGCCGTTCAATATCTATTCGCTGTGGGGCATGGTTTTCGTCGAGGCGCTGATTACCACGCCGCTGGCGTTTCTGATCGTGTCGGCGTCACTGTATTCGATGGACCCTTCGCTCGAGGAGTCGGCCCGGGTCGCGGGGTCCAGCAACTTTCAGATTGCCCGGCGAATCACGTTTCCCATCATCCGTCCGGCCCTGCTCGCGTCAACGATGCTGAGTTTCGTCCGGGCCATTGAGAGTTTCGATACCCCAGCCATCATTGCGCTGCCCGCCCGGATCGAGGTGTTTACCACGAAGATTTATCGCGAAGCGATCGGCGCGTTTCCACCCAACCAGAACCTGGCGGCGACCTACGGCGTGTCGCTGCTGCTGGTCACTATGCTGTTCGTTTATTTTTACCGCCTCCTGACTGCCCGCTCTGAACGCTATGTGACCGTCACCGGCCGGGGCTACCGGCCGATGATCATCGATCTCGGCGGATGGCGTTATGCCGCGTCGGCGGTAGCGGGCTTGATCCTCGTTTTGATCGTCGTGTTGCCTTTCTTGGTTTTGATCTATGTTTCGGTGGTGAGCTACATCCACGTTCCGGGAGCGAAAACCTGGGAGCTTCTGACGCTGGAACACTACCAGGCGAATCTCACCGACCCTCGGACCTACCGCGCGCTGCAAAATAGTTTGTTCCTCGCCGTTTCCGGCGCGACGATTTGCATGATCTTGGCTGCGCTGACCGCCTGGGTGACGACCAAGACCAAAGTAGCGGGCAGAGGAATCATCGAGGCACTGACTTTCATACCCTGGGCCTTTCCCGGCACGGCGTTGGCCATCGGACTCCTGTGGACCTATGTTTACGTGCCGTTGCCGATTTACGGCACCCTGTGGATTCTGCTGATCGGGTATATCACCCGGTTTCTGCCCTATGGTCTCAGGTCGATGACCAGCACCATCGTGCAGATCCACGACGATATGCAGCAAGCCTCAATGGTATGTGGCGCGGGATTTCTGGTTACGTTCCGGCGTATATTGTTGCCATTGCTTCGGCCTGGTTTCATCGCCGGCTGGATCATTCTCGCGACCATTTACTTGCGTGAATTCAGCACCTCGATCTTTTTGTATTCGCCGGGAGCGGAGCCCCTCGGGCCGCTCCTCTATCACTTCTATGTCGATGGCAATCTGGGACCCATGTGCTCGCTGGCGCTGATCGTCAGCGTGGTCTGCATCGGATTGATCGTGATTGCCCGGCGCTTAGGAAACATCGGCGGCGAATTTTAGGAGTAGGCAATGGGCGAGAGCCAGTAGGAATAGGCAACGCGGCTACGCCGCAGTTGAAGTCGTTCAAAACGTTCCAATTGTTCTAACCGTCGAAAAGACCCGGAAAATCGTTTCGACCGATGCGAACGGCTTGAATTTTGTGAACTTCTGTAACGAAATGTAGGTGTGGGTATGGAAGCGCAAATCGCCAAGAAGCTGATCGAAAAAACTCTGCAATATGACGAGGTCAAGCGGTTGGCGGTGAAACTCGTACAACACGCAAGCCCGCAGACGGCGCGGCTGGAAGCGGAACCGCAAGTGCTCGCGTTGATCAGCGACGTGGTCAAGCCTGAACTCGAGCAGGCCGGGCTCCATCCGTTCATCGACAGGACCGGCAATCTAGTTCTTCAGATTAAGGGGCGCGAACCGAGCGGTCGGCTGATGCTCGTGGGCTACGCCATGAATGCCGCGCCGAGCACCATGCCGAATCCTTATTCGGGCGAGATTGTCGATGGCGCGCCGTACAAACTCGATGGCGAATGCGTCTGGGGCCGCGGCGCCTGCGAACAGAAGGGCAGCCTCGCGGCGATGATGGCCGCGCTGCGTTTCCTTGGTTTGACAAAAGCCGAGCTGCCGAGCGATCTCTATTTCGTCGTCAGCACCTCGGGCGAGACCGGGCGACATAATTCACTGGCCTATGTGCTGGACCACGACGATGTGCACGCGGATTGGTGCATTATCGACGGCCCGCCGGAGATTCAACTGGGCAATAAAGGAAGGGTCGACGTGCTGGTCACCGTGAAAGGCAAACAGGCGCACAGCAGCCGCCCCTGGGAAGGCATCAATGCGATCGACGGAGCGATGCACGTTCTTCAGAAACTGCAACCCTTGATGCCTTACCCGGAAACCAGGGCGCACTCCGAGCTCGGGAAAGTCAGTCTAACCACCAACGCAATTGAAAGTTTTCCCAAGGCGACGCACACGATACAGAGCGAATGCCGCATCATGTTCGATCGCCGCCTGTTGCCGGGCGATGATCCCGCGAAGGCGATACAACAGATGAAGGACGCCATCGGTACAGTCGATCGCTTCGAAATTGCGGTGGAGCCGCACGATTTCATGTATCCCAGCGAAGTTGCCAAGGACGCCGAGGTGGTCCAGGTGCTCGAGCAGGGGATCCGGACGATGCTCGGCTATGAGCCGCAGTTTAGTTTTTCAACGGCGGCCAACGACACAGGCTTATTCAACTTTCGCGGCATCCAGGCGATTAACTACGGCGCCCGCGACATTCGCTTCCAGCACACCGACCACGATCTGGTCTCGGTTAATAACGTGTTTAATGCAGCCAAGGTTTTCGCGTTTCTCGCGATACATCGATGACGAATCGTTCAAAGCGTTCAACCGGGATTCCGCATTTGCGCTCAGCAGGAAGCGCGAGGCGGAACCCTTCCGTAGCAAAGTCTCAGCCGAAGGCTGATCCGCCTGTGGCGGAGATGCCGTCTGCCTCTGAACAGACATCGATCAGCGGTGCTTGGATGGAACGTTAAAGCTCGTGACAGCGAAGTGCGTAAGCGCGAAATAACTTTGAAATTTCACAGGCGGACGCCTTCGCTACTCCAGTGTTCCGCCGCGCTTCCGGGCTCCTCAGTTTAACTGCGGAATCCGGGTTCAAATCGTCTCGGATTCGTGCCCCGAAGGTTTCGAGTTCCGTTAACGAGGCGACGCCGCCGAGAGGTGAGGATGATCCCTGAGCGCCATCATCGGACGGCGCTCAGGATGCTTGCGGGGGAGTCTTCCGGAAGCGATTACTTTTTCAGCAACTGACTCATTTTTGCGATGATCTGGGCAGACTGGCTGGTGACTTCCTTGGCCAGCTTTTCGAGCTCGGCAGTATTGGGATCCAAGGATTGCCGTTCGGAACCGCGATCCCGATGACACGCCTGAGAGCTATTTCGCTGTTAAGACGCTCTTTACGCGCTTGACCACGCCCGGCGGCATGCTTATCATCTTGTCGGCGAGTTTGTGCAGCTCTTCACCGCTCACCACTCCGACTTCCATTTTCCCCTTCTCGGCTTCATCCAAGAGCGCCGGGTCAGTCATCGCTTTAGCGTGGGCGTCGCGCAATGACTTGATAATATTGCTGGGCGTTCCGGGAGGGGTGACCAACGGTCGACCGAAGTCTCCGCCACGCAAAATCACGTCCGCAACCTGGCGGCTTTCGTTAGGGGTGTTTTCTTTGTCGAAGATTTCATAGATCGTCGGCGTGTCGGGTATGCGTGGATCGCGTTTGACGCCGCCGAAGATTAAGACATTGACGAAGTTTTTCTTGCGCCAGGTTATGAAAGGCTCGCGGCCGAAGTAAGGCGCGGAGGTCATCCCGCGGCATTGCACTTCGCCTTTTTCCACTGCGAGATCGATTTCGCTGCCGCCGGGGTACCCCATTACGGTGTTGATCTTGAGATCGAGGGTGTCTTCAAGCAGGCGCGCGAGAATAAAATCCGTTCCCGAAGTACCGGTGGAGCCGCATTTGGGCGGCGTGGCCGCCTTGCGGATGTCTTGAATGCTTTTGTACGGCGCATCGGAGCGCATATAGAGAAGCACGTCGCTTTTCTCCGGGGAGCCGATCCAGCCGAACTTGCGGATGTCATATTTGGCCTCGCTGCGCCCCACCATCTGATCCAGATACATGCCATAGGACAGCGAGGCCACCGTCAAACCATCGGGTTTGGCCACGTTATAGGTGTAATTAGCGGCGATGAGTCCGCCGGCGCCGGGCATATTCTGCACGATTAAATCGGGTTTGCCGGCAATGTATTTGGGCATGTAGCGTGCAAGCAATCGAGCCCACCGGTCATAGAAACCGCCGGGTGTGAACCCGACGATAACTCTAATTTCTTTACCCTGGAAATAGTTTGATTCCTGAGCTTCAAGCCTCGCACTCCCACCAGCCAAGAACAAAGTACAAATCGTAACTAAGAAAGTGGCCATCTTTTTCATATCGCGCCTCCGATCGATTTCTTGAAGTGTAATTCTTTTCTCTGGTATGGCTTCTATGTTCAAGCAGGCATCATGGGGCCGTGAGTCAGGAAAAGCTGCAAAATAGTGTCTGCCAATCGCCATCGTCCAATCATACATGATTTGGCTCGCGTTTCCCTAGTAACCAGCAATGCGTACTTAAGGTCAGGCGTACGCCGCAGGCTGTGACTTGCCGGTATAACGGGTGCGATAAGCGGTGCGGCCGATGCGAAACGGTTTCGACTTCGCTTGAGTGAGGCGGCGGTTAGCAGATTTCTTGGTCTTGAGCCGCGACAAGCCGGCACGAAAATAGGTCGGATTTATCCCGAGATGCTCCGCGATGTTTTTGAACGAGAACAACCAGCCGGTATCATCCGACCAAAACCACGACTCAATTTCGCCAAATTGCTCCTGATGCTCGGGCTTCTTGGCGTTTAGAAGACGGACAAAATTATTCAAGGCCTCCTGCAAGACGGCCAACATCAGCTTTTTCGCGCCCTCGTCGTAATGGCGGCGGTGCGATTGCTCGACATAGGCCGGCTCCATACGCGCTTCTGATAATCGAAGTGATCGAGTTTCACCCCTCATGATGTCACCTTCCAGTTGAAGATTTTGCCACTGAACAGAGCAACGCCGATGCCACAATGCAAAAGTCAATAAAATTTCAGTCACTTAAAAGTTTTTTGCTAAAATTGTGAAAGTTTTTTCGGCGAATTCGTGCAAATAATTCACACTTTGACGATTAAATAGAGGCAAAATATTTACACGAATAGAGAACTTGCATTATAGCGTTACGCAGATTTACTAATGAGTTCGTTATTTAGAGACTATGTCGCTAGTGTGCGACCGAGAGGCGAGCCCTTCCGATCGCGGTCAATGGTTCTCTGCCTTGCCGGCCACCACCCCGTCCTCTCCACAGGTGGAAATGCCCGCCAGCAGGGC
>DATBLC010000088.1:0-33200 GCA_036555515.1 Binatia bacterium | reverse complement strand
CCACCACCCCGTCCTCTCCATAGGTGGAAATGCCCGCCGGCAGGGCCTGAAAACAACCTTTGCGCTCCTGTGCCCGCGCTCTCCAGGTCTCACCCCTCGGTCGCTGTTTGGTTACTCAATTGTGGACTCCTTAATAACTCGAAACCCGAACTGGGAAACCGGAAACGGCGGGAATCGACAATGAACGGTATTCAGTCGCTTGTACAAAATGGGAAAAGCGGACTCGTAGTAATTGGTTGTCTTATATGGCTGCTCGCGCAGCCGGCGATGGCCCTGGCGCAACGCAAAGCGCTGCGCGTTTCTTACCCGGCCCCGGTGACCGTTTATCTTCCCTTGTGGGTCGCCAGTGACGTTGGTTTTTTCCGCAAGAACGGATTGGAGGTTGAGCTCGTTCACGTCGGCTCTTCGCCGATTGCCATGGCGGCCTATCTCTCCGGAGAGATCGATATTCTTGGCGGCGGCGGTTCAGCCGGCCCCAATGCTTATCTCCGCGGACAGCGTGATTTGGTCTTTTTTGCTGCGATGAACAACAAGTTTGTCTTTGTGATCTACGCCCATCCGTCGATCACTAGTGTGGCCGGCGTGCGCGGCAAGCGGGTTGGGGTTACGCGCTTCGGGGGAACCCTGGATTTCGCTACGCGCCACTATCTGAAACTTTCCGGATTGGATCCTGGCCGGGATGTCACAATGGTTCAACTCGGCAGAGCGCAGGATATTTTGTCCGGATTGATGGCCGGATCGGTGGATGTAGGTACGATGGCTTTTCCCTACGACCTCAAGGCCAAAGAAGGTGGGTTTCGCGAGCTTGCCGATTTGACGCAGAGCGGCGCCCGATATGCGTCGTCATCGTTTTTGGCGCGGCGGCGTTTCTTGATTGAGAACAAGCCGGCGGTGGAAGCTTTCATACGCGCGATCATCGAGGCGCAGCACTATATCCGCACGCGCCGTGACGAATCTTTGAAAATACTCGCACGCTACACCAGGCTGTCCGACATGAAAGTCCTTGGCCAGACGTTGGATTTTCACACGCGGGTTATTTGGGGACGGGTGCCTGAAATCCAGCCCGAAGACCTTAAGCTGGTATTGGAGGAGCTGGCCGAAGCCAACCCCAAAGCGCGGGAGATCGAGCCCGCCGAGATCATATACGGCGCCATCGTAAAGGATGTGGTCGCCTCGGGAATTGTGGAGCGTCTCTATGGAAAATGAGTTTGGCAAGATATCCGTAACCCGGGTTTATCACATCGGCCTTCCCGTCAACGATATCAAGCGGGCGGAAAAATTTTACGTTGAGGTTTTGGGGATGAAAGTCACGGGAAGGGGAAGCGGAGTCAGAGAAAATAATCGGCCATTTTACGAGCTGTTGGGCTATTGGCCGGAAGTTCTGCGCCTGGCCTGCGCAAAAGATAACAAGGTCGAGGTCGTTTTATTTGAACGGGGAAAGCCCGTGGAGCGGGACTGGAAGGAAAACGGTTTTTGCCACACCGGTTTGTCGGCTAGCAAGGAAGATTTCGACCGGGCGTTAGAGAAGCTAAAAGAATGGGGCGTGAACTTTCAGGTGGGACCGATCGTTCGCAATGACGAGCGGACGCTTTATATCTACGATCCCGACGGCAATCTCCTACAGCTGGATGATCGGGGATAAAACACCGGGCGTGTTCGAGCCGAGTATTATTGGCAGGCTCGGGGACATCATTGAGATGCAGAAAAAAAGCTTTGCGGCGATTCTCTTTTTGATTTCATTATTGGCTCCCGCAGGCGGACCGACGGCTGCGGAAAGATCAGTGCGTGTCGCCTATCCCGCGCCGACGGCGTCGTTTCTTCCCCTGTGGACGGCTCACGACGCGGGATTCTTCAAGAAGCACAACCTGGCGGTGGAAATTATTCAAGTAGGTTCCTCGACGCGGGGAATGGCTGCTTTGCTTGCCGGCCAGATCGACGTCCTTGCGGGCGGGGGCACCGGCGGTATTGTGGCGCAACTTCAAGGTTACTCGGATCTGGCGATTTTCGGAACCAACGTGCACACATGGGTTTTCACCGTCTATGCAGTTCCTTCGATACGAGAGGTTTCTCAACTTCGCGGCAAAAAATTGGCGGTCACGAGGTTCGGCGGAACGATGGATTTCGCCGCGCGTCATTTTCTCAAGGGGCAGGGTCTTGAGCCAGGCAAAGACGTGACCCTCATTCAAATCGGCAGCCCTGCGGACATCGTGCCCGCCATGGCCAATGGCCTTGTGGAGTCCGGAGTGATGTCGGTTCCGTACCTTTTCGCCGCGCGAAAATTGGGACTACGGGAGCTGGCCGATCTGTCGCAAAGCGGCATTCGCTACGCTCAAGCGGCGCTCGTCGCCAAGCGAAGTTTTCTCAAGGAGAAGCGGGAGGTCGTCACAGGTTTTATCAAGGCATTGGTGGAGGCGACTCATTATCTGAAGACTCGTCGGGCAGACGGAATGCGCGTCCTGGGCCGATATACCCGAACCGATGACGAAGATATTCTGAAACAAGCATACGATTACCATGTTGACCGGCTCCTCTCTCGCGTTCCAGAAATTCGTCCGGAAGATGTCAGATTGCTCTTGGATGAAGCGGCTCTGACCAATGCCAAAGCCAGGGGGGCCAATCCTCAGGATTTCATCGACGAAGGGCCGGTGCGCGAGGTCGTGCGCAGCGGTTTCGTCGACCAGCTCTATCGAAAATGATCCGGGCGGCAAGCCTTTGCTGAAAAAGAGGAAGAATTTATGAGACGAATTTGGCTGTCGGCATTGTCGTTGGGCTGGTTATGCGCTGCAGGTTTCGTCAACGGCGCAGAAACCCCAAAACACGGTGGCCGAATAATTTTCGGCATCCGCAATGACATTAACGGGTTGAATCCTTTTTTGCGCACCACCTCCACCAACGTCTACGTTCGCCAGCTCGTCTACGAGACGCTTTTGGATTTCGACAAAAACGGCAAGCTCATCGCAAGCTTGGCAGAGTCTTGGACCGTGTCTAATGACGGCAAGAGCACCACGTTTAAGCTCCGCGGCGGCGTCAAGTTTCACGACGGCAAGGAACTCAGCGCCGATGATGTCAAATGGAGCGCGGATTACGCAATGGACCCCAAAAACGCGGCCACTGGATTGAGCATGTTGAAAAGCATTGAAAGCGTTAACGTAAAAGACAAGCTCACGGTGGAATTCTTGCTGAAGAGCCCGCACGCCGGATTCCTCAGTCTGGTGGCGTCAATCCGCCCGTTTCCTATCGTTCCCAATGGCTCGGTTCCAACCGGAAAGCAGGATGTGCCCGGCTTTCCACCCGGAACCGGCCCTTTCATTTTCAAGGACTACAAGCCCGCCAGAGAAATCGCTTTCGTGCGCAACGGGAACTACTGGCGCAAAGGCCTGCCGTATTTGGATGAGCTCGTATTGAAGCCCGTGCTGGAAGATCAAGTGCGTTTTACCGGGGTCCGGGCCGGCGACTTGGATATGATCGAACGAACACCCTACTCTTTTGTTGCCAAAGTTCTCAAAGGAGAGTACCGCGATCTCAATACCAAGGTAGCCAGGTACGCGGGTTATCGGCGGCTTCTTTTCAACGTAGCCGATCCGCCGTTTAATGACGTCAGGTTGCGACAGGCGCTCCGCTATGCGGTGGATAAAAGAAAATATATCGAGGGCGCCTTCTGGGGTTTGGGCGAGCCTGCGGACCAGCTATTTCCCAACGGGAGCGCATGGCGCGTGAAATTGCCTGAGACTAAGCGCGACCCGTCGAAGGTCAAGGCGATTCTCGGGGACGTCGGCGTCGGGGCTGAATGGGAGGTCGAATTGATCGGACAAAAATCTGAAGAAGAAGAGCTGCAGGTGATTCAACAGCAGTTAACCACCGCCGGCATAAAGACCAAAGTGTCGATGCTCGAGAGAGGGGCGAGGGTGACGCGGGAGAGCAGCGGCGATTTCATGATTGTTCTGAGCGGGAGCGATATCCCCGATGATCCGGCGGAAGAGTTCCAGAGCGAATTTGGTTGCGCAGAAAAGGAGACCAGGGCGAAAAAACGAACCGAGAACTCGGCCGGGTATTGTAATAAAGAGGTCGACCGCCTGTTGGATGCAGCCATCAAGATCAGAGATCCGAAAAAACGCTATGAGCTTTACGGCAAGGTCATCCAGATTTTCCACGAAGAAGTGCCGGACATCCCTTTGGCCTACGTGCCGCGTTATTTCGCATTTCAGCAGAAGGTCGCTGGCTTCGAAACCGACGCCGACGGCAGATTCAACATGCCGGATGCCGGGCTATCCCGAGTGTGGCTGGCGCGTTAACGAGGCAGGAGGCGCATATGACCGCTGATCAATTGATCGATGAGCTCGTTGGCGGTAGGCGGCCGCGCAACCAGGAACGGCCGCTGCGCGCGCTCATCGTGAAAGGCCTCCTCACCAAGGCGCAGGTACAGATGTGGGTCAAGCAACTGCATTATTATCGAGTGAACGTGCCGCGCAAGGAGCTCTACATCCTCGCCAACTGTCCCCTCAAAGAAGTTAGAATGGAGCGGGTGAAGAAGTATCTGGAGGAAGAGGACGACCGGGTGACCGGAGGAAAAGTCGGTCCGCACTCCGAGTTGTGGCTGAAGTTGGGCGAGGGATTGGGCATCCCTCGTGAGGAGATGGAAGATTTTAGAGATCTGTCCGCCGAGTATCGCCTGCTGGTCGATTCGTGGGTCGCCTATGCCAGGGATCACAGCTGGTTGGAAGGAGCCGCCATGAGCTTTGATGAGGACGGCGGCACCGGTCGAACCGGAGAGGGCATGAAATTGGCGGACGCGATGGCGCGATTCTACGGGGTTTCCGAATCGGGCCTGGGACACTTCACGCTCCATTCCGAGTTAGACATCGAGCACGGCTCATCGACCCGTGAGCTAATTCGAAAGTACGCTTTGACCGAGGAGCAGCAGCTTGGGGTTAGAAGGGCCGTGAGCTTCAAGAGAGCTTTCCACCGGCTGGAAGACCAGTGCATGTGGGCCGCTTGCAAAATCGATCCGAAATTGCATGTCGAAGTTGATTAGTGCTTCGCCAAGCAATGGCAGAGCTGCAAGTACTAATGAGTTCGTTATTTAGAGACTATGTCGCTAGTGTGCGACCGAGAGGCGAGCCCTTCCGATCGCGGTCAATGGTTCTCTGCCTTGCCGGCCACCACCCCGTCCTCTCCATAGGTGGAAATGCTCGCCGGCAGGGCCTGAAAACAACCTTTGCGCTCCTGTGCCCGCGCTCTCTAGGTCTCACCCCTCGGTCGCTGTTTGGTTACTCAATTGTGGACTCCTTATAAGTTCAATCCGGATTCCGTAGTAGATACTACAGGAGGGCGTGAGCGAGGGACGAACCTGGAGTAGCGAAGACATCCGACTCTGCAGGTTCACAGTCTTTTTTCGCCTCTGGCACGCCATTGTGACGGAATTCGGATACGTAAGCAAAGCACGATAAGCGCTGTGCGCTTAGAGGCAGAAACCCATTGGCTTCGCTATGGAAGGTTTGTTCCTCGATCTTTGAGGCAATTGCAACTGCAGAATCCGGGTTCAACTCAAGCTAAGTTCCACACACGTTGAACCTCGAACCTTGAACTGCGCCGCGGCTATCTCCCAAAAGCTTGCGCCTGCTTGCGCTGTTGCTCTTCGCGAATGGACGCGCCGAAAGTGTTCTCAAAGAACTTCTCCTGCACCAGCTGGTCGACCAGGCTGTTGTCAATCATTTTCGACAAATCCGCTCCCTTCAGCTCCTGGCTCTGCCGTTCCGCCACCGCATCGACCGAACCTTTGAGCGCGTAAGGAATGGGCTCGAGAACGCGCGCTTTTCGGAAAAGTTCGTAAACCTGGTTGGCGTCTTCCATGTTTCTAGCGCCGCCGTACTTGATCATGATCTGCGTCGCTAGAGCTTTGTCGTCGTAAAATCTCTTGATGGCTTCGGCGTGGGCCTTGATGAAAGCCAGCGCCATGGAGCGTTCTCTGGTCAGGGCTTCACGGCGAAAGAGATAATAGGTGGAAACGTAGATATCGTCATGCTCCAGTAACACCGCCAGCACCGGCAGTCCCGCCGCCTGCAGCCGGAAGTACGCCGGAGCGGTAATCAACGCGGCGTCCACCTGCCCGCTCTGCAACGCCGCCGCGCGCGTCGCCGCGTCCACGCCGATGGAGACCCACTGCACGTCCCGCGTTGTCATGCCGTATTTTTTCAGCAGGCTCGCCGCCATGTGATAAGGCGGATCGCCCACCCGGCCAATGCCGAGTTTTTTGCCGGCGAGTTGTTTCATGTCGGTGGTGGTTTTCGAGCCGATCATGGCAAAGGACCCTTTGTTCATGAAACCGCCAAGCACGACGAGGGATGGATCCTTTGATGCTGCCAGCAGGGCCGGATCGCTGCCCGAAGAGGTCATCGCCGCCTGTCCGCTGATAACGGCAGCGATCGGCGCAGGGTGGACCGCGTAGACGAGTTCGACGTCGAGTCTATATTTCGCGTATAGACCCCCATCCTTGGCGATCCACAGTGGCCAGGACGCGCCGCTGCGCGCACCGATCATCGCTACGGTCTTCTGCAGGGGTTGGGCAAGAACGGAGAACGGACCGCTGAAAAGGAACACAAGCGAAAAAGCCAAACTTAGCAAACACCGGCGCGATGATTGCTTTGCTTCACGGGCATCGAACCACCCGCAACGAGCTTCTAGGTTTCCAGTTTCCTGTTTACCGCGAGCACGGAACTGAAAACTGGAAACTGGCGCCTCTCCCGTGATCGAATCAACCATCGTTGGGCTCCAATCCTTCCACTATTTTCCGCCAATGCGTCCCGGCCGCCAGCACGCCTTTGAGCGAGCGCAGTTTGGAGAAATCGTTGCTCTTGGGATCTCTCATGATATGCGGCGGATCATTTCCGTCTAGCACCGCGTCCACCGCTCTGATCAACATTTTGCGCAGAGCGATAATTGTCTTGTCGCTGTAGCCCAGATGTTCTTTGCTGCGATCGTAGATTCGACCCATACTCTCCGTCGCGCAGCCGTCTTGCTCGGCGGGAATCACCGCCTGGATACCGGAATAGCTCGTGGTTCGCTGGTGCCCGCGATCCTGGAGATAACCATTTTGCGCGTTGCGAATCCTTCGATAATTAGAGTCGAGCCAACTTCGGAATGACTTGCGCTCATCATCGCTAAAAGGCCGGTTGCGCATGTTCAGAATGTAAAGCCACGTGGTCTCGTCGTCGATTGGCACCCAAAAGCGAAACGCTCTCGTGTCATCTTCTTCGAATTTCGCCGTCGGCGGCCCGGGCACTATGCTGAACGACGGCAAAATATACGGGCTCGTGCGCACATAAATTTGTTCGGCGCCGAATTTTCTGATGGAGACGGCCCTCATGCCGTAGACCGTGTCTTCTGCCTCCAGCATGGGCGCGCCGTCGCGCTTCAAGGGCTCTGAATTTTTAATGTTATTGTTATGAAGAAACGACGTATGCGACGAATCGAAGTCACCCTCGATGCCCTGAAGAAAATTGCACTCGAGATAGGATTTAATCGGGCATGTCTGCGGCGCCGGAAGGTCCGCCCACTCGTAGCGCGGGAACAAGGGCAGTTTATCTTTGGGCCCCATATAGGTAAAAACCATACCCGCTGCTTCTTTACAGGAATAGGCGGTATGCCGCAGTTTTTTCTTAAAATCGCTATCTGCGGGCTCGGCGGGAGTTTCCAACACTTTGCCTTCGATGTCGTACTTCCAGCCATGATAGATGCAGGTCAGGCCGCACTCCTCATTGCGCCCGTAAAACAATGAGGTGCCGCGATGGGAACAATGCTCGGCAAGCAGGCCGACTCTTCCCTCCGTATCGCGAAAGGCTACCAGGTCTTCACCGAGCAAACGAACCCGCACCGGCGAGCAGTCGGGCGCTGGAATCTCTTCCGACAACAACGCTGGCATCCAGTAGCGCCGCATCATTTCTCCCATCGGCGTGCCCGGCCCGACCCGGGTCAACAGCTCATTTTCTTCGCGCGAGAACATAGCTTTAACCTCTGAGCAAGCACTGACTCCACAATCTCCAAACCGTTCTCAATCCCGATGAAACGATTGGAACGGCTGGAACTTCTGGAACACATTTAAGTTTTATATCTTTAGTTTGAAGACCGCCTTCGCATTATCGCAAAAAATCCTTTGCTTGTCCTCGGCGCTGAGCCACTCGATGTTTTCGATCATCGGCCGCACGTTGTCCATTGAACGGCCGCTTGCCGGATCCACCGACGAGCCCACGCCGGGACATTCGGTGCCGAACAGGCAACGGTCGACGCCTACGGTTTTGATCAGCAAGCGTAGCGCGTCCTCGGTATAAAGCACGGTGTCGTAATACAGCTTGCGCGCTCCGGCTGAAAACCGTTCACCGGTACCGCGCCTGAGCGTGGGCGCTTCGAAGCGGCCCAGCTGGTACGGAATTGCCCCGCCGCCGTGGCTGACGACGATTTTCAATTTGGGAAAATCTTTGAAGACAGTGGAATTTACGAGACCAAAAACCGCGATGGTTTCTTCATTGATAAAATGGATCGAATACGGGCTTCGCTCCGAGCGCGAGCCGGTACCATGAATATGGGCGGGCACGTCCAGCTCGCATAGTTTTTCATAGAGCGGGTACCAGTAGCGATCGCTGAGCGGCGGCGCTTCCCGGCCGCTGTTCTCAAACGGATCCGGGTTTAACAAGCATCCGACAAAGCCCAGCTGTGTGACGCAGCGAACAAGCTCGGGAATGGCACTTTCGATGGGGTCGCCCGCCGTTTGCGGCAAGGCGCACACACCGATGAAGGTGCCGGGAAAAAGTTTCATCTGGCGATGGATGATATTATTGCATTCCTCGGTGAACCAATGGACCAGCTTCGCCGGTTTTTCCGACTGCATCAATTGAAACGGCCGCGGCGAGATCAGCTGCAAATCCGTGCCATGATCTTTCATATAATCGAGATGCCCCTTGGCCCAGTTCTCTTTGCGGTTTGCCGCCGCGCGGATCTCATCATCGGAAACGTTTACCCCGCCACGCCCATGGGCCCCCCGCGCCGATAGCAGATTTGCCTTATAAGCCCATAGTTCCGTCGGCGCCGAAACATGTCCATGCACATCGATGATCATCGTCGTTCCTCCTTAGTTGGCATCGGCATTATCGATTTTTTGTCGACGCAGCAAAATGAGCGGTTCGCCCCTACGCCGGCACGACATGCCGTTCGATCAAGGGTTCGCGAATCGGCAGATTACAGAGTGCCGCGCCGGCGGCTAGCGCCGCGTCGGCATACCACATCCAAAGATAGTCGCCGAAATGGCTGATTGCCAGACCACCCAACCAGGCGCCGAGAAAGCCGCCGGTCTGGTGCGACAGCAGCGTCAATCCGAACAGTGTCGCGAGATAGCGGGTTCCAAACAGCTTGCCGATCACACCCGCGGTGGGCGGCACCGTCGCCAGCCAGGTAAAGCCGAGACCGACTGCGAATAGATAAAAAGTCCACTCGGTCTTTGGCGCCGCTAGAAACAGCAGCACCAGCAGCGCGCGCGAGCCGTAAACCGCAGAAAGAACGTATTTACCAAGGTGGCGGCTCAAACTCCATCCGGCGATGAGGCTGCCGGCAATGTTGCCGAGACCGATAATTGCCAGCGACCAACTCGCAACGGTGGCAGGCAATGACCATAGAGCTACTTCTCCCGGCAGATGCGTCACGATCAGGGCGACGTGGAAACCGCAAGTAAAAAAGCCCGCATGCAGCAGCAAGTAACTCGGGTTCGAAAGCGCTTCCTTCACCGCGTTGCGGATACCACCCGCAGTCCCGGCTGAGGCCATTGAATTCGATGGCGTCGAAGGACTGCGCAGCAGCATTATGATCGGTAACGCGCAAAGAGTGATGATCGCCAGCGACCACATGGCACCCATCCAACCCAAAAGCGCGATCAACCACTGCAGCAGCGGCGCGAAAACAAACTGACCGAAGGAACCGCCGGCATTGATAATCCCCGCGGCCTTGCCGCGCTGCGCGGCCGAAACTCGCGACGCGACGGCGCCAATTAACACCGAAAAGCCGGTAATACCGGCGCCCGCGGCCAAGAGCAATCCGATTGTAAAAATTAGCCCCAATGCGGAAGTCAAGAGCGGCGCGAGCGCGCTGCCAATGGCGAGAATCAATATCCCCGCAACCAACACCCGCGTCGGTCCGAAGCGGTCTGCAAGCGCCCCCCCGATAGGCTGCACCGCACCCCAGACGAACTGCCCCACCGCCAGCGCGAAGCTGATCATCACCAGACCTAGACCCGTCGACTGGTTCAGGGGAAAGACAAATAGTCCCAGCGACTGGCGCGCCCCCATCGTCACCATAAGCACTACGGCGGCCGCGAATGTAATAAGCACCCAGGATTGTTGTTTGGCGGAGTCGGTCATTGCCGAGGCGTACAGTAAAAGGTCTCGTGTCTAGCGTATCGAGTTAACTCAAGATCCGAGGCTCTATACCATGGACTGTGATACGCTGATGGACGTGTTCCACCCACCTGCTACATTTCCGCCACCACTCGTCCGATAATTTCTCCCGCCTTCAATTCATCGAGGGTGCGGCTTACTTCCGCCAGCGGGCGCTTCTGAATCGGTATTGGTTGGAGTTCGCCCGCGCGCGCAAGCGCGACGACTTCCTTCAGCTCGGCGACCGAACCGACATGCGATCCTTGTATCGTCAGCGCACGCAGAATGGTCGAGCCCACCGAAAGTGGAATCATGCCACCATAAAGCCCGACCAGGACCAGCCGGCCGCCCTTGCGCAGAGCATCAAGCGCCAACTCGGCGGTTGCTTTTGCGCCCACGAAATCGACGGCCCCATATAAAGACCCGCCGGCGAGCCGGCGCAGCTCTTTCGAGGCATCGCCGTCACTGCCGTCAATTGCCGCCGCTGCGCCGCTTTTTTCCGCCGCCGCCAATTTGCGCGGATCGATGTCTACCGCGATGATGCGCTCATGCCCGGAAGCGCGCAACATCGCGATGGCCGATAGGCCCAGCCCTCCGGCGCCCATCACGGCGACCCATTCGTCCGGCGGGATCGGCTTCAATTTCGCCACGGCGGAAAAAGTCGAAAGCCCTGAACATGACAATGTCGCTGCCCAGGCTGGATCGATGCCGCCAACATCGATGAGGTAGCGGGGATGCGGCACGAGCAGATGATCGGCATAGCCGCCGCTGCGCTGAATGCCGAGCATGCGCGGTGCCATGCAATAGTTGTCCAATCCCGCGCGGCAGCGCGCGCAGCCGCTGCAGCCGGTCCATGGATAGACGAGACGGTCAACGCCCAGGGAAACATCCTCGGCATCAGGTCCCGCGGCTATGACAGTGCCGAACGGTTCGTGCCCCAAGGTCGTCGGCAATTTGATGCCGCGCTCCGTCATTAGCAGTCGATTGCCGCCGCCGAGGTCGAAGTAGCCGTCGCGAATATGCACGTCGCTATGGCACACGCCACAATACTTGAGCCGGAGCAGCACCTCTGTACCCACCGGCTGCGGCAACGCGCGCTCGATTGGTTCGAGGCGCTTGCCCCATTCGATAACATCGTAGCTCAGCATCATGTGCGGTTAAAAGTTCAAGGTTCAATGTTCAACGTATGCCGATCTTCTATGAACGGCCTGATAACAGTCCCTAACTTTGAACCTTGAACATTGAAACTTTGAACGCTTAGGGACTCAAACAATCGATACCATACCATGCTCTTTCTTAAACAACGCTTCGGCGCCGTTTTCCGTTACCACAATCGGTCCGCCCCAACAAAACTGCATCCGCCCATCGCTCGTCATGGCGACGGGCTTCCAGACCAAAGCATTGCCTTTTTCGATGCGCAACTCGCGCGCGCGATCAGCGGAGAATTTTTCGTTAAGCACCGGCCCGTCGTCGCCGTAGCCGCAGCCGTGCATTTGAATCAACGTTTTCATGCCGAGCCTGGAGTCGACGCCGTTCACGCGGTCAACGAGCGTGCCAAACGAGACTCCGGGCTTGATCGACTCCAGACCGGCTTCGTAGACTTCCTTATGCAACTCGATCACCGGCTTCCATGCTTCGGGAATCGGGCCTAGAACAAGCGGCTGGCACACCTGCGTTAATTGCGCGCCAATGATCGCGTTCACTTCATTGGTTATCAGCTCGTTCTTCTCTAGCCTGTGACCGATGGGCGGCTTGGTGTAACGCTTCGGCCGTGCGGCGCCGATGGCATCGATGGTCAATGCCAGCGGGAAATATTCGCTGCGCAGTTCCAGCAGCCGTTGTAACACGCCGGCATAAAGCATTCCGGCATCGGCTTCCGGCCGCGCCAATTTTATGAGCTCATCCAGCCCCGCGGCGGCCACGTCCGCCGAGCGCCGCACGAAAGCAATTTCCTCATCGCTCTTGACGTAACGCACGGCGCCGACGACATCGGTCGCGTCTTCGAAGCTCGCGTTCGGCACCTTGCTCAGCACATGCTCGAACGCCGTGTGATTGACCACGCCGTCAAGCGAGCCGCAATGCGTGAACGAGCCGCTGTTTAAACCAACGACGCCGACCCGCGCTCGGTCCATGCCCAAATCGAGCAGCGCCTCGCCCATCGGCTCCGCCCACTCGCGGCCCGTTTGCCAAGGGTCGGGAACCCACTGGTTGCTCGATTTGCGATCAGCGATAACGATCGGCGCGCGTTCGTCGGTGGGCAAAACCATCGCCGAGCAACGCAGCTGTGTCATATACCGGCCGTCTATTCCATTTCCCAGCGGTACAAGGATGCAATCAACGCCGGCTTTCGCCGCGTTTGCTCTCACGGCCCGCCAGCGCCGGTCGCGCTCGGCCAGCGAATAACCGTTCCAAATGTAAACCGTCGCGCCTGCTCCAGGTGGGGTGGTCCAAGGCATTCTTCGCCCTCCTTCGGCTCGCCGTTTCTAGTTTCAAGTTCCTGGTTTCAAGTTATTAAGGAGTCCACAATTAAGTAACCAAACAGCGACCAAGGGGTGAGACCTGGAGAGCGCGGGCACAGGAGCGCAAAGGTTGTTTTCAGGCCCTGCCGGCGGGCATTTCCACCTATGGAGAGGACGGGGTGGTGGCCGGCAAGGCAGAGACCCATTGACCGCGATCGGAAGGGCTCGCCTCTCGGTCGCACACTAGCGACATAGTCTCTAAATAACGAACTCATTAGTAACCATAAACAAGAAACTAGGAACCAGAAACTGTCCTACGTGATCGAAATCATCCCCGGTGTGCGCTTGACCAACGGCTCGCCGCCTTTAGCGGTGACCAGCACGCAGCCGCCCCAACTGGTATCGAAGCTGCCATCGGCGCTGTGGGCAATGGGCTTGACGATAAAGACGTTGCCGCGTTCGATCAGCACGTCGCGATTGCGCGCGCCGCGGTTCTGCGGCGTAAAGAGCGGGCCGTCGTCTCCATAACCCCTGCCATGCATGAGCAACTGGCTCTTCATGCCGCGTTTTTCGCCGAAGCCGTTGATCATGTCCATGAACTCGGCAAAGGGTTTGCCCGGCGTTAGATGTTCCAACCCCGCGTAATACAGCTCGCGCTGCAGTTCGATGGCGGGCTTCCACGATTCGGGAATCGGCCCCAGGACGATAGGCTGCTGCTCTTGGGCAATCAATCCGCCGAAGACGGCGTCGACTTCGTTGGCGATACGATAACCTGGCTCAAGAAGCCGCCCTTCCGAGGGATCTTCGAAGCGCGGCAAGCGCCCGCCGCCATGGGGCCCGCTGTAAAACGCCATCGGATAATACTCGCTTCCGAGCGAGAGCATGCGGTGCATCACGCGCGCATAGAGTAGACCCTCGTCCATCCCCGGGCGCGCCAGTTCGATCATTTTTTCGATGCCCGCGGCCGCAATGGCGGCGCCGCGCCGAAGACAAGCAATTTGCTCGTCGCTCTTTACGTAACGGGCATAGCCGATCACTTCGGTGGCGTTTTCGAACCTGGCGTTGGGCAAACGCCGCAGCACCTCTACGTAGGACGAATGATTGACCACGCCGTGAAAGGCGCGCCCGTGAGTGTAAAAGCCGCGCCGGGTGCCGGATACGCCGATGCGCGCCCGTTCCATGCCGGCTTCGATAAGCGCCTGCGCCGTGCTCTCGCCCCAGGAGCGCTCCACGGGCCGGAATTCGGGCACCCATTCGTTGCCGCTTGGCTGATCGGAAATGATAATCGGCGACCGTCCGTCGGTCGGCAAAATCACGGCGGCGTTATCGAGTTGCGTTAGGAATCGACAATCCGAACGGGCGCCGCGCGCCTGTTCCAGCGACAGATGCAGATTTCTACCGTCGATACATAGTGGCACGAAGATACAATCGAATTCGGCCTTTGCCGCGTTCTCGCGCACTCGTCGCCAGCGCCAGTCACGTTCGGTCAACGAATAGCCCTGCCACTTGATATCCGCCGGTGTTTCCATGCCATCCTTTCGCCGCCGCGGGTTATTCCATGCCAGCGCGGCAAAGCCGCAACTGTAGAAGACATTTAACCTCAAAGACCGCAACGGATGCCACGCGCACCCCATTCAAGTAGTTCAAGCCGTTCAAATCGTTCAAGCCGTCGAACAATCCGACGATCGTTTTGAATAGCTTGAACGGTTTGAACATTTTGAACGACGAGAAGGGCTAAGTCGCCGGCGCGGGGGGATCGATTTTCCAGATATAGAGGGTGCGCGGTTCGCTAAATTCAGACGAGTCCGACTCGCTCGGGTTGACATATTCGACCCTCGTCGGTTTCCAGTCATCGATGTCGAAGTCATGGGCGATGATCCGCGAACCGGGTTTGAGCTTCTGCAGCTTGGGGCGGATTTGATTATTGAACCACTTGAACATGTAAAGCGTGACCACCGTGGCTTCGGAGATATCCACGGTGAGGCCGTCAGCGGCGCGAAACTCGACGAGATGGCTGACGCCTTCCTGAATCGCATTAGCTCTCGCCCTTTCCACCAATTCAGGATTGAGATCGACACCGACGCCGCGCACGCCATATTTCTTTGCCGCCTGGATCACAATGCGGCCGTCGCCGCTCCCCATATCGTAAAGCACGTCGTCCTTTTTGAATTCCGCCACTTCGAGCATCCGCTGCACCACCGGCATGGGCGACGGCACGAAGGGAATGGTCTCCTGGGCCCGAGCCGGAGATTGCAGCCCGGCAAGCGCCAGGAAAACCGCTAACGTAATTCGTTTCACATGGAGTATAACAGGCGCCCGTTTCTGGGTAGACATTTCCGATATTTCCTCCTCGCGCGTTATGCCAAGCCGCACAATAATTGTCAAACCGCTGCGCATCATCCCATCTCTTTGACAAACCGCAGCATGCGCTCCGCCGGCGCCGGATCTTGATACTGGCCGTAAAGCCGCTGGCGCATGCGATCGACTTCGCCGCTCTGCAGCCGCTCGTACAATTGGCTGCGCTTGCCGAAAGCAGTCATGACCATATCAGCGGCGACGGCCATCAGCCGTAGATGCTCCTTGGTGCTCGGCGCGCCGCCGCGAAAATAGCGGTCAATAAACGGTCCGATCTCCCGGTTGCTTAGATCCGAAGCGCCGCCGCTCAACATGAGAGTGCTCGTCAGCAAGCCTTCCATGGTTCTTTCGGCGCGATCGGACGCTTCGATGCTATGCACGCGGTAGGCGGCGCTCAACAGCGGGGCCCAAGTGCCCCCGGCGGCCCGGTAGCCCTTGAACTCCGCGACTTGAATGCAGCAGCGAAGAATTTCGATGTCTTGCATCAGGCTCGACAACAGTATTTGCGACGATGCGCTGGCGTTGCGTTTCGTCAGCCGCGTCAGAAGCTGCGCAACGCCAAGGAACGCCTCCAGCTTGGTGATCAAGCGGAGCATCGTCGAATATTGTCCCCAGGTGTGAATGTACATGATCCCGGCAAGCAGCTTCGGATCCTTGTAGACGAAGACGCGTTCCCACGGCACCACCACGTCGTCAAATATCAGCGCGGCGTCGACTTCGTCGAAGCGCGCGGTCAACGGCTGCCGCTCCGGATCGGCGTTCTCCGCATAGAGATCGCGGCAGACGATTTTAAGCCCGGGGGTATTCATGGGAATCGCGAAGGCCATCGCATAGTCCGCTTCGCCCGGCTCCCGAGCCCGGTTGGGGTAAACCAGCACTTCGTCTGAAATCGGCGCCAATGTGGCCAGCGTGCGCAAGCCCCTGACGACGGGGCCGGCTTTGGTCTCGCCGACGACATGCAGGATCAGATCCGGATCTTCCTGCTCGCTGACGGGTTTGGTGCGGTCGTAGTATTGATCGGTAAGAGCATGGGTGAGACACAGATCGTTGCGGCTCGCATAGCGATGGTACGCTCTGGCGTTTTCCGCCCATTGCTTATTGGTCTTCTCGATGACGTGCGACCAGTCGCGCAAACCCACGACCAGTTCCGCGACGAATTCCGGGAAGCGGCCCATCTGGCCAAACGTCGCCTGCGACCAGAACTCGATGTTGCGCCGCTTGAGCGCCAGCTCTTGGGGATTTTGTGGGGGCAGATAACTGTAGGAAATGCGCTCGCCTTCATAGTCCAGCGTCATAATATCGTGGCACTCGGGCGCATGCTGCTTGTCATACAGATCGGCGAGGGTCTTGATCGTACCGGAAAATCCGGAATGGGCCGTCACATCGTCGATGCGCCGCCCGGCATGCCACACCTCCCGTCCGTCGCGCAGCGCCCTGATGTAATTCGCCCCCGTTCTAATGGACATGAGAAAAAACCTCCAACCTGGCTGGTGCTCGCTAACTTATAACCGCATCTGCTGCCGGCGAGCAACAGTCGGGCACGCGCCGGCAAGCCCGAACGGATGCAAATCCTGAAGTTTATTTTGTCCCTTCAGCCCTCGACAAGAAAAATTCACGCTGCCTATAATAGGCGCCGTCCCTGGCAGTTCGCTCCGTATCGATGTCAAACATAGGAGGCAACGAACAATGAAGAAATTCATCGAGATGATAACCTGGTCGATCTTGATCAGCGCCTTGCTGCTTCCCGGTAAAACGATACTCGCCCTTGATAAAATCAACGTTACCCTGCCATCAAAGTCTTTTCAGTTCATAATCTTTCCGCTAGCCAAGGAGCGCGGCTATATGAAGGAGGAAGGGATCGATCTCAACATTGTTGTCATGGCATCCACCGCCGGCCTTCAAGCCGTTCTGGCAGGAGAAATGGATTTTACCGGTTCCGGCAGCAGCGCTCTGGTTGCTGTCACCAAAGGCAATGCGCCGCTCAAAACGGTGTTAGCCGTCAATGATCAGGTGCTGCAGTGGCTCATGGCCCGGCCCCAGTTCGGCAGCCTGAAAGATTTAAAGAATAAGAAGATCGCAGTGACGGGTGTCGCCTCGGTCGCGACGTTTATGTTGAAAAAGGTGGCTCCCAAGTACGGAGTCGACGCAAACAAGGAATTGACGTTCCTTGCCCTCCCGCCGGGCCAGCGTCTATCGGCGCTGATGTCGGGCACCGTGGAGGCGGGCCTACTGAGTTCGGAAGAACGCTTTGCCGCCATCGATCAAGGCATGAAAGAAATCATGTATTTGGGCAAAGAAGTGAAAAATTCCTGGGGGACAGTGGCAACGAACGACCAGTTCATTAAAGAAAAACCCAAGCTGATGCAAGGATTCATGCGCGCTTTGCTCAAGGCCTTGCGCCTCGTTAAGCAGAATCGCGAGGTCGCGATCGATACCATGATTAAATTTTCCCAATTGAATAGCGAATTAGCGGCGCGCACCTACGACGGCATGATCGGGACTTTTACGACCAATGGCGTGGTGGACGAGGAAACGCAAAAAAACGATCTCGACATCGTTCGCGAGGTCGTCAAAGTCACAAAGGAAGTGCCCATCGAGCGCGCCTACGATTTCAGCTTCGCGAAGAAGGCCGATGAGGAACTGACGAAAGCGGGTTGGCGGCCCTAGTTGGCGGCTGTTCAGATCGTTCAAAACGTCTTGAATCCTTGAACCGCGGATTCCGCAGTTAAACCTACTAGCCACAAGGGCTAGGGGCGAGCCTGGAGTAGCGAAGACATCCGACTCTGCTGTTTCAAAGTCGTTTTTCGTCTTTGGCACTCTATTGTTGGGAATTTTCCCTGGTAACCAAACTACCGATGAGCGATGACTGCTTAGAGGCAGAGGACCGTTGGCGTCGCTACGGAAGGCTCGCTCCTAGCCCTGTATGTCAATCGCAACCGCGGGATTCGCGTTGAACGGCTGCCGCGGCTTTGCCGAGCAGCTTTATTTTTTAGCCAGCGCCTCGGGATTGGCGACGTTGATCGGTTTATCCGCGGCGAAGGCGACAATCTGATCGACGACGAGCCCATAGTATTGTTCGTAGGCTTCCTGTGTCACGTAGCCGAGATGCGGCGTGCAGGTCGCACTGTCCATTTTGAGCAATGGGTGGGCGGCGTCGATGACCGGCTCTTTTTCGTAGACATCGACGGCGGCGAAGCCGGGCCGGCCGGCCTTGAGCGCGTCCGCCAGTGCGCCTTCGGCAACGAGCCCGGCGCGGCTCGGGTTGACGAACAGCGCGGTGGTTTTCATGCGCGCCAGATCGTCGCGCGTGACGATGCCGCGGGTCTCTTTATTCAGCGGCAAGTGAAGACTGAGAATATCCGCGTCGGCAAAAAAAGCCTCGCGGCTTGCCGCCACTTCGAAGCCCGCGTCGCGCGCTCGTTTCGTCGATCCTTCCCGTCCCCAGCAAACGACCCGCGCGCCGAATGCTTTGCCGACGGCGGCGACAATGGAGCCAATTTTTCCGTAGGCATAGATTCCTAGCGTCTTATCTTTGATTTCCACGCCCAAAGTTGACTGCCAGCGGCCTTCTTTCAATTGTTTGACCTCATAGGGCACATGGCGCAAGGCGCTGAGAATCAACGCCCATGTCAGTTCGGCCGTCGCGTTCGACCTGCCGCCGCCACCCGCCGACACCAGGATGCCGCGCTCCGTGCACGCTGCGACGTCGATATGCGCAGTGCCGGCACCGGTCTGGCTTATGAGCTTTAGCTTCGGCAGTCGCTCGATCACGGCGCGCGGGAAACTCGAACGCTGTTGCGTCAACACCACAACTTCGGCGTCTTTCAAACGCTCGGCAAGACGCGCTGGATCGGTTTCCGTATCCGTAAAAGCGATTACGTCGTGGCCGCTGAGCTTGGCGTAGCATTTAAGCGCTTTGAACGCGTTCTGATAGTCGTCGATGACGGCAATTTTCATGGTCCCGCTCCTTTTCTGTGCGGATCGAATTCTAGCTTCGTTTATTCGCTCGGCATGCAGAATTCAAGGGGGAGTACGGCTGTCGCCTGTTCAAAGTTCAAGGTTCAACGCCTGCCCTGCTCTGACGGAGCGGTCAAGTTACCGGGTCCGAGTCCGTACCTTGAATTTTGAACATTGAACTTTGAACCGATTTATTTTCCCCAAAGTTCCTTTGTCGCCAGCCGCGCGCCCTCGGCCATCGCTTGAAACTTCGCCCAGCCGACCTGGGGATGGCCGACCCGTGAGCCGATGCCACAATCGGTGCCGGCGACGACATTCTCCCGGCCGACGATTTCGGCGTAGCGCACGAGCCGGTCGGCGATGGCGCGCGGATGTTCGATGAAATCGCTGTAATGACCGATGACGCCCGGGATGAGCACTTTATCTTCTGGCAGCTTGACCTCTTTCCACACGCGCCACTCGTGGTCATGGCAAGGGTTGGACGCCTCGATGGAGTAGGCCCCGGCGTGGACTTTAAGAATAAGATCAGCGATGTCCTTCAATGGAATATCGTACTTGTGCGGGCCGTGATAACTGCCCCAGCACATGTGAAAGCGAATACACTCGACGGGCAAATCCTTCAAGCCATGATTGAGAGCGTCGATGCGCATCTCTTGATACTTGCGGTAATCGGCCATGCTCATCGCTGGATGCATCTGCCAGGCATCCGCCAGGTCCGGATCGTCGATCTGGAGAACGAAACCGGCGTCGACAATCGCTCGATATTCTTCGCTCATCGCCTCGGCGATGGCGAAGAGATACGCCTCATCGCTCGGGTAGTAATCGTTCTTCATCCAGTGCTCCATGGTGCCGGGCGCGACAGCCGGCAAAAACGCCTCTTCAATATTTTTCCCCTGGAGCGCGGCTCTTAGATTATCGATGTCCGATTTCACCTCGTCTTGGCCGATGTATTGCAGCGGCTCGACGCAATAAAAAACCCGCGCGTGATGGCCTATGGAGGTCCTTCCGCCGCGATTGAAATATTCGGTAAACTCAACCATGTCGCGGCCGAAAATCGACGTCGCCTTAAAATTTGGATCGGTCGGGCGCTCGATGAATCCACTCAGCCGCTCGCGCGTATAGCGCGAGAAATTCGACTTCCCCAACTCGCCGTCGTTGACGATATCGATGCCGCAATCGATCTGCTTTTGCACGACCTCCGCCACGGCCTCCCGTGTCCTCTTGGCCAGCGCATCTCGATTGTAAGGTTTACCCTCGTTCCTGGCCTCGAGCAATTCCATCAGGTCCTTCGGCCGCGCCAGGCTGCCGACATGGGTGACGAGAATTCGATCTGTGCTATGTTTCATCTGTTAAACTTCCTTCTCGTTCGGAAACGGTTTGAACATGCGGGTCACGCTACATCAAGCCATTGCAAGAGTCACATCGACAGCCGCACTTTTAGCGCTTTAGATCTGCCAGCTCAAGCGAACTGCGCGGCGGTTCAAAGTTCAAGGTTCGATGGCTAGGCATGCCTCATTCTCGACCGCTGCCTTCGATTGGTCCTCACTGTCATGAATTGCGGAACAACGATCAGCGGGCCACTTGGCGCATCGTCTATCGGATCGATTCGGATGCGATCGTAATTTTGGAAGTTTTCAGTAAAAAGAGCAGCACGACGCCTAAAGCGATTATTGAGGTATCCAAAAAACGATTTAAGGAATACGACAATGCGTAAGCAAAAGAAAAAGCGTTTAGCAGCGAAAGGTTGGAAAGTTGGCTCCGTTAAAGAATTTTTGGGTCTTTCCGACGAGGAGTCCGCCTATATCGAACTGAAGATCCGGCTTGCGGCGGCTTTGCGACAGCGGCGGCAGCAAAAGGGTTTGTCTCAGTTGGACCTCGCGGCAAAACTCCAATCTAG
Source organism: Binatia bacterium (assembly GCA_036555515.1). Taxonomy (GTDB): domain Bacteria; phylum Desulfobacterota; class Binatia; order UBA9968; family UBA9968; genus DATACQ01. The sequence goes on along the minus strand of DATBLC010000088.1, from coordinate 12,117 downwards.
CCAATCGCGCATCGCCAAGATGGAAGCCGGCGACCCCTCGGTATCCTTAGACCTGTTGATCTGCTCTCTTATCAGTCTCGGAGCCTCAGAGCGTGAGCTGTCTCAGATCATCGTCACTCCGCGAGCCGCGTAGCCCAACGACCGCTCATTTCCACGTTTTTGGAATTCCGGAAACATAGAAGTTCGTCGTGACAGGGACTTCTCTCTTGTGCTTCGGCGATGAACATTTGTCCACGCCACGGACATTCCCCACTGGGATACGGAATTCCAGATAAATTTGCACAGGATACAGAACCGAAAAGATCTTTCCGACGAAACCAAAAATAAGTTATTGTGCGAAAACGCAAAGGCTCTTTGCTAGATTTAGTTACATTCTTTTAAATAGAGGTGCCTATGGAAGCTCAGACGTTCGAACTCAAAACCCCCTATCTAAAAACAGAACGAACCACAAAGTGCTGGCGCAAACGGACCTGATGAATGTCGCCATCAAGTATTACTATGAAGGGGGCGAGAGATAAGGCTGCCGTCGACCGAACAGGAATCGACGGCCGGCCGATCCCGTCTCGATCGCGCGAAAACAATTTTGTCGAGCCACAGCCCATCGAAGGAAGTTTCTGGTCGCTGTAAGCATTTCGATCGAGCAGGTCAGCAGGAAGGTTTGATGTCTATGGACACTGTGAGAGTCGCCTATCGCGACGATGATCGAACTTCGGTCATCTACTGCATCAAAGAAATGGGCGCGAAACATTATGGAATCAACGTTGAGGTTTTGAAGATCAAAGATTACGGCGAGTTCGAAGCTTCGCTCTTCAACGACACGGCCGATGTGTTGATCGACCATGTGGAATTTCTTTACGCCGAAGCAACAAAGGGGGAAAAAATAACTTTCTTTTGCGCCCCGAGAATCGTCCGCGGTTTGGATTTGATGGTGCCCAAGCACGTCGAGAACGTAAGCGAATTCGCAGGCAAAAGCATGGCGGTCAGGGATTCGGGCCGGCCTTATGCTGTTACGCTCTGGCTGAGGATGATGGGATTAGAGGGCAAAGTAGGGGTTCCAATCTTCAAGGATGCGGACGTGGGAAGGTGGGGGCAGTGGAAGAAAGTCGTAAGCGGAGAATGCATCGCTTGCTTTATGGATCCCCTGTACCAAGCAGAGCCCTTGAAAGCTGGTTTAAAATTTCTCCCAGTTCCCGATCTCGCCGTGGTGAGCCACTACGCCCAGGCATGCACCGCCGAGTTCGCGCGAAAGAAATCTGCCGTATTAAAAAATTATGTGAAGGCGGTAATTCATGGGATTTGCTGGATGAAGCATCACAAGCAGGAAGCCATGAAAGTTGTCACGGGAGAGCCGATGCAGCGGATGAAAATTAGCGATATGCATGAGATGGAGAAACATTTTGAGGCCATCGTTGGGAAGCTGCAGATCAAACCGTATCCGACGCTGCAGGCCCTGGCCGCCACCTATGAGATCGCTTGCGAGGAATACGGCGCCCAGGGCCTAAATCCACTGGCTCTCTGGGATATGCATTGGGTTAAGGAGCTTGACGACGAAGGCTTCATTGACACGCTAATCAGAGATATGTCAGCGGTTTAAAGCGAAACTCATCTCTAAATCATGTTGCCTCTCCTGTTTCGACTTCAACAGGCTTTGAAAAACCCTGATTCCAGGCTGTCCAAAAAGGTCCAGATGCGAGGCGCGCGAGAAATCGATGAGCGGAGGCATATTTACTGATACGTTGGAGCGAGGCGATCGAGCGCAACGAAGCAGGTGGGCCTTTTTCAACAGCCTGTCGAACATTGAACTTCAATCTCTGCATTCTCGATGGTTTGCTAAGAATTTGACTTGGGCCAACGCAATCGTTGGCACTCTCCTCGTTGTCCTCGGCACAATCGCCATCTCGCTGGCAAAGGTGTGATGTTCAAGGCTGGTTCAAGCCGGTTTCGCTTTCCGCCAAATCGTTCATCAGCTCGGCGACGGACGCGAGTTTTTCTAACTCGCGCACTTTCCCGATGACTTTCTCCTGGCGTGCTGACGGCACTCTCCCCCGCGCGCAGGCGCGGAATTTGGCCTCGACTTCGGCCGGCGACATGCGATTGTTGGGATGGCCTTTGGGAAAAATGACCTCGACTTCTCGGCTCTCGCCGCTTTGCAAAATCAGTTTCACCACGGCCGGGTAGCTGCCGGGAGTGTACTTGTTCAAACTCGCGTCGGTGCCGACCGAGACTCGCGCCATCGCTTCTCTCATTTCGGGTTGCAGCCAGCGCCCAGGGGCAAATTGCGTTTCAGAAATTTCGCCGTCCAAAAGAGCTGCTGCGGCAAGATAGTAGAAGCTATGATCCGCGCTTTCGCGGCTTGCCGGGTAACGCCGTTGTTCGTCCGCCACTTGAGCGCTGACGATCGGGATATCGGCCATCACCACTTCGATGCGCCGAACTTCTCGAGCCGGATCGGCGATGCCGGCGCGCGCTTGAAGCACGCCGGCGACCATGGTCTGGGCCGTGCCGATACAGGGATAGGCTTTGATACCAGAGGTCATGATTCTATAGCGTTCGCCGATCGGTTGAGCGAGAAGATCTAATTTTGTCCCGGCGAGCATGCCAGTGCTCAGCCCGCGCGGGTGTTCGATCACCTCTAGTGGACCGGTCATGCCCTCCGCGGCAAACAACGAACACAGTACCGCTTGGGATGCCACCATTGCGTTGGCGTTCGCTTTGGAATTGGCCAGCTGCCCGGTGCGCACGACGGCGAACGTGTTGCCATGCGTGGCCGACAGCGCGGCCGCATGGGCAAGCTGCTCCGCGTTCAATCCCATCAACCGGCCGGCGATCAAAGGCGCCGCCAATGCCGATGCGGTCGTGTGATCCCAGGTACCGCGAGCTGGAATGATGTCCTGCATGCGGCAGTAAATCTCATAGCCCAGCGCGACGCTGGCGATCACACTCAGTCCGGAGGCGCTGAACTTTTCGCCGACGGAAAGCGCCACCGCGATATTGTCGCTCGGATGTCCCATCTGTCCGGGACCGATATAGGCATCGTTCAAGTCCAGCGAGCGAATCAAAATTCCATTCAGCAACACGGCCTGCGGTAGATTAACGCGCCGCGATGAACCGATCACGGTGCAGTCCGGGTTTCCGCCGAGTTGTGCAAGAACGCGCGACGCGCGTGCAAATGCGGGCTCCTCGGTCGCGGCCAAAGCGCAGCCGATGGAGTCGACGATCAGCGCCTTGGTTTGCTCAACGACCTCCAATGGAATTGCCGCAGCAGCAACGCTGAGCACGTTGCAGGCGATTTGTTGCACCAGGCTAGCTGGTAAATCAGTGCTGGCCATAGATCACGAACGAGCTTTACTCCGAGTTGGCCCGAGTCGCAACACGGACATACAAACACCCCTTTTGCTTCGACGACTCGGATTTTGGGATCTATATTGCCGTAGTTTCCGTTATGGGCGAGTCTGTGTAAGTTGCGCTTCTATCTCAGGCAGGGCGTCGGGGCAAAAATTGGCGGCAATCCTCATAAGCTCCTGACAGTCCAACTCGCTGCAGTCTATCTCGTAAAAACCACCCGGCGGATCGCTCGACCGTCTAATTACGGGCGCGCCTTCGAGAACATCGTGTATTAGAGATCCGGGTTTGGTGCTGTCAAGCAAACAGGCGCGCGATTCGGCTTTCAAGCGAAGAAGCATGCGACAGTCTACTCTGGAATGGGTGAGGAGATCAATCCGAATCGTCTCGACTTTTCGGCCAGGGATCGCTTATCGGTGACGCTGAGCGGTTGACGCTTAGAGCCTCATTTTCCAAGTCAAATTGGGCCTTGTAAGCTTCACCAGATTCTCCTAGCGTATAGGTCCCATCTACCTGCTCAAGAGACAGTGAGAGATCGCGATTTGATCTTCAATGGGTTGAGCTTGCCCTATTCAGGAACGCAGGCCGTGACGGTTATCTCCACAAGGAGTTCGGGGGCGTTCAACATCACTTCCACCGTGGTCCTGGCGGGTTTGTTGGTCGGGAAAAACTTGGCGTATTCCTCGTTGTAGGCTGCCAGGTCCTCGCGTCGGGTCAGATGCGTCAGCACCGTCAGGACGTTATCGAGAGACGTCCCGGCGGTTTCCAAAATCATCTTGACGCGTAGAAGGGCATACTGGGTTTGCTCGCGGACGTCTCGGCCGACCTCCCCAGTCATTGGGTGTCGGCCGGTTTGACCGGCTACGAACACCAGATTTCCAAACCGCGTCGCCGGTGACAGATTCGGATTCGCCGCAGCAAGATTCACCTGAATAACTTCTTTCTTAGACATTGGGACTCCTGGAGTAAAAGTTCGCTTAAAAATTTTGACAATTTACTTGTATCGGCTCTTCAGAATCACTCTCCATTGCTTTCTAAAACATGAAACGTTTACAGAACAATTCAGGGGGAACGCTTCACTGTTTGAACTTGCGCCAAACTCTTCGAGCACTCGCGCCGGCTCGTTGCCTGGCTGGCTTCCCGGGCCTAGTGCATGCGGAATGATCTGCCCTTCGACCAACCACCCGTTGGTCCAGCGGCCCGGGTCTGAGGCGTCGTGAACGCGCGTTGGCCGCGGCCGTCGCGCCCGGTATTCGCTGGGCAGTGTCTCCCACATGCGCGGCTCATCATCGTGTGGGCGTCGGCGTCAAAGTTTATAACCTTGAAGCATGGCCGCCTCCTTCGAACCTTCTCGTCGCGATGATCCGCGATTCACCTCACGAATCATTTAAACCCGTGCCGATGCGATCACAAGCCCTCCTGCGTTGATGATTGCCTTGCGAAGGCTGTCCAAAGCGTTCGGCGGTGTGTCAAACCTCGCTGAAAGAGCGGAGCTGAATCTCAACATGCTCTATCGCACGGTATTGGCAAAGAGCAATCGCGAAACGAAAGGGCCTTCGGGCCATGAGCTACAGCTCAAGGTCCGTCCGATGCGCGAACGCGCGACCTGAGTCACGGCTCGAACGGCGCTTTTTGATGAAAGAGTGGATAGGGCGCTCTTCAATGTTTTGTGCAATCGAGTCGCTGCGGTTATCTGGTTTCGCGCGCAGCCCTAACGCTTTTCATCGCAGTGTAAACCGCCTCAGCGGTGAGCGGTAAATCGGTGAGTTGTTTGCCGATCGCGTCGTAGAGCGCGTTGGCGATGCAGGGGGCGGTCGGAACCGCGCCATGTTCGCCTACCGGTTTGCTATGAAACGGTCCGGGGCCGTCCTGATCTTGGAACAGCAGAGTTTCAAGTGGCGGCACATCGGCGACGCAGGGGATTTTGTATTCGCCCAGGCTGGGCGTGATGATTTTTCCTTCGTCGTCACGCAGATTTTCCATCAGCGCGAAACCTAAGCCCTGCATCATGCCGCCTTCGACCTGCCCTTGATAAGTAAGCGGATTGATCACCGTGCCCGTGTCGTGGGCGGAAAGCATTTTGAGAATTTTTAGTTTGCCGGTTTCCGGATCGACTTTGATCTTCGCCGCCTGGACGAAAAAACAGGCGCTGCCACCGCGCTCTTGGATTTGAAAATTCGCTTTGACTTGCAGCTTTCGTCCGGCCGAGGTAGCGCGTGCAGCTAATTCCGCGAAAGAGATTTTCTGCTGGGGGCCATTACGGAGAACACTATTACCGATCCGCGGTCTATCGACCGGGCAACGAAAAATTTCTGCGGCCTCATTCAGAAGCAGATCGCCCAGACCGGTGGCGGCTTTTTGGGTTGCTTGACCCGCGAGATAGGTAACCCGGCTGGCAGCGACGACGACATCGGTTGGGAAATGGTCCGTGGTGCCCATGATAATCTCGACATCGTCGGCGGCGACGCCAAGCGTCTCGGCGGCGATCTGGCGGAAAATCGTGTGGGAGCCGGTGCCGGTGTCGGGCACCGTGGTGACCAGATAAACTCGTCCATCGTCTTTCAGACCCACCTCGACGTTGGCTTCGCCGATGCCGATCTCTCGGATGCAAAACGCCAGCCCTTGACCGACGTAGGGTTGCCTTTTTCTAGCACCCTTCCAGCCGATTTTCGCCGCAACTCGTTTGAGCAATTGGCGCGCCTTGTCGTCCTCGAGCCGCACGCCGTAGGGCAATAGATCACCGCGCTTCAGTAGGTTGCGGTAGCGGAATTCGATCGGGTCCATTTTCATTTGCGCGGCAAGAAAATCGGTGTGGCTTTCAACCGCGAACAGCATCTGAGCTTCGCCGGGGCCGCGCATGATGCCGCTCGGAACGCAATTGGTGTAAACCGAGAAAGCGTCGATCTTGAGATGGGGAATGAAATACGGGCCGGCGCCGTGGCGCGCGCCCGGTAGATTCACCGCGTCGTTGTTTTTGAATCCCGCGTAAGCGCCGCTGTTGAAGATCACTCTGACTTCCCTGGCCCAAAGTCTGCCGTCGCGCCTAAGGCCGCTTTTGATCGTGATCAGCGCCGGGTGGCGCGGGTTGCCGGCGGTCAATTCTTCGCTGTAGCTCATGATCATCTTGACAGGCCGGCCGGTGGCTTTGGCGAGCGAGTAGCAGAGCGGAATGTCCATGAGCGAAGCTTTACCGCCGAAGTCGCCGCCCACCGGACTGATCTGGAAGCAAATTTTTTCTTCCGGCAGATCGAGCCATTCGGCGAGATGGGATCGAGTGACGTAGGGGCCCTTGGCAGGACACCAGACGAGAATGCGCCCGGACGCGTCGATATCGACGACCACGGCGTGGGGCTCGAGATAGCCGTGATGCACGCGCGGCGTGGTGAAGGTCTGTTCAAAAATCAGCTCAGACTCTTGGAATCCTTGCGCGCTATCGCCGAAACACGACTGAACGTGAGAATGGACGTTGGGAATATCGGGCAGTGGCAAACGGAGAATTTCGTAACTTCGCAAGTTCTCGTGCAGAATCGGCGCCTCGGCAGCCATGGCTTCGAGCGGGTGATGGACGCATTTCAGTTCTTCATAGTCGACGATAATCCGGCTAAGCGCCTCTTCGGCGGTGTCCGGCGTCTCGGCCGCGACGACAGCCACCCGCTCGCCGATGAAGCGCACAGTTTCCTGCGCCAGCACCGGCATGTCCTTCAATCTTCTGCCGACCAAGCGGCGCGGCAGGTCGTCGGCGGTGAGGACGGCAAAGACGCCTTTGATTTTTTTCGCCGCGGCAGTATCGATGCTGCGGATGCGCGCGTGGGTATAGGGGCTCCGCAGGCATTTACCCCAGATCATGCCGGGCCGTTGGACATCCGCGGCATAGCGCGTCGCACCGGATACTTTCGCCTGCCCGTCGAGACGGGTTGCTGATCTGCCGACCTGGATGAGATGGTGTGCCATGGCCAACGCCGTTTCTACGAGCCCTCAGCCTCGCCGACCCAGAGCGTGATATCCTTGTTGAAGCCGACTATATTGATCAGGTCCGTGGATGTCGACGCGGGAAGCGATTTTACGGATGGCGCGTCAGCCGGCTGTCTAGCGGGCAAATGGCGCAGCGCGGCGAAGACCTTTTCCGCGGTGATCGGCAGATCGGTGATCTGTACGCCGGTGGCGTCATAGACAGCGTTGGCGATCGCCGCAGCGGTCGGGATCGCGCCGTGCTCGCCGATTGGTTTTGCGTGAAACGGGCCCGGGCCGGTGCGATCTCTGACGTAGAGCGTTTCATGCTTCGGTATGTCGCGGATGTTGGGCAGCTTGTACTCGGCCAGGTTGGCGGTAATGATCTTGCCATCTTCGGCGGCGAGATCTTCGCTCATGGCAAAGCCGAAACCCTGGATCATGCCACCCTCCACCTGCCCGCGGTGGGTCAGCGGATTGATGATGGTTCCGATATCATGGGCGGAGATCATTTTGCGCACTCTCACCTGTCCAGTTTCCGGGTCGACCCTGATTTCCGCCGCCTCGGCAAAGAAGCACGTGGCGCCGAGCCGCTCTTTGATATCGACGCTTCCGCGCGCGGTCAGGGATTCACCCATCGATTTCGCCCGCGCGGCGAGATCGGCGAACTTGAGTTTTGAGCGCTTGGGCCCCGCGGCGGCGCCGCGCTTCAACCGAACGGCGTGTGGCGAACAGCCAAACAACGCCGCAGCGAGCTGAATCAGCTTGTCGCGCAAGGCGAAGGCTGCCTGTTGGACTGCTTGTCCACTCAAGTAGGTAACCAAACTGGCGATCACTCTCACATCGGTCGGGAACGTTTCCGTGGTACCCATCCTCACGGTAACATCGTGGGCTGAAACGGTAAGCGCCTCGGCGACGATCTGTCGAAGGATCGTGTGCGCACCGGTGCCGGTATCGGGAACCGTTGTCAGGATGTACGCCGCGCCATTTTCACCGATTCCGACGTCGATATTCGCCGCGCCGAAATTGACATCGCGCGAAGCCAAGGCAAGACCTCGACCCACATAAGGGACTTTCTTCGCGTGCGCTCGCGGCTGGATTTTGCGCCGCATTGCTCCCAGCAGGCGTCGTCCCATGTCGGTATTCACACGCTGGCCTGTGACCAACAGGTCGCCGGGTTTGAGGACATTGAGGCAGCGAAACCGATACGGGTCGATGCCGAGCTGGCGCGCGACGTAATCCATATGCGACTCGACGGCGAAGTTGACTTGAAGATCGCCGGGACCTCGCATGATGCCGCCGGGAATGCAGTTGGTGTAAACGCACAGCGACTGAATGTACGAATGGGGAATCGCATAGGAGCCGTTGCCATGGCGCGAGCCGGGCAGGTTGCCGTTGCTGCTCTCTTTGATGCCGGCGTAAGCGCCACCGTTGAATATCGCTTTCAGTTCTCTGGCCCAGAGCCGGCCGTCTTTTTTGACACCGGTCTTAATCATGATCAGCGAGGCGTGGCGCGGGTTAGCGGCGCTCAACTCTTCGGCATAGCTCATGATCATCTTCGCCGGTCTGCCGGTGACCTTTGCGAGAAAGTAGCAAAGTGGCAAGTCCATGAGCGTGCCCTTGCCGCCAAAGTCTCCGCCGACGGCGCCGACTTGGAAGATAATTTTCTCTTGATCGATGCCGAGCCACTCGGCCAGATTTCCTCGCGTGAGATAAACTTGCTTAGCCGTGGACCAGATAAAAATTCTCTCTGACGGCGAGACTTGGACGAGGACGGCGTGAGGTTCGAGGTAGCCCTGGTGCGCCCGCTGAGTGGTGAAGCTCTGCTCGAAGACAAAATCCGCTTCGGCAAATCCTTTTCGGTGATCGCCGGCCCGCCATTCGGCGTAGTTATGCAGGTTAGGAACATCCGGCAGCGGTGGCCGCAGACCTTCATAGCTTCTGAGGTGCTCGTGGATCAGCGGCGCGCCGGCCGACATCCCTTGCAGTGGATCATAAACCGCGGGCAATTCCTCGTAGTCGACTTCGATGCGACTTACCGCTTCTTCGGCAATCTCCGGAGACGCCGCGCCGACCACCGCGACGCGCTCGCCGATAAAGCGAACACGATCTCTGGCGAGCACCGGCATGTCCCTGAGGATGATTCCGGTCAAACGATTCGGAAGATCGGCCGCGGTGAGCACCGCGAAAACGCCTTGTAGCTTTCTGGCTTTTTCGACATCTAGGCGACGGATGCGCGCGTGGGGCAGCGGACTGCGCAGGCACTTGCCCCAAATCATATCAGGCAAGCTGTGGTCCGCGGTGTAGCGGGTCGCGCCCGTGACCTTCGGTGCCCCGTCGAGGCGGCGCGCCGAGGTGCCCACGGAGGAAAATTTTTGCCGCGACTTCATGTCAGAAACGTTTTCTAGGCGAAGCCGCAAGATAAGGCGAAAAAGCGCAGACTGTCAATCGATACTCGGCTTAACAGGAAGAACGGGGAAAGTTTACCGCAGAGACGCTGAGGACGCAGAGTTCGGCAAAGAGTTCTGATGAACGGTGAGAAAACTTATTTGCCGCGCTAAGTGCTCTGTGCCTCTGTGGTGCATCTTCCGAATTTGGCTGTTATGACGATTGTCCATTGACAAGGTTTGGGCCACGGGATAAACGGATCTTGACAATGCGGTGCGCATGAAAATGACAAAAAAATTTCCGTTACCTCACCAACCGCCATTTAGAGGAGGCAAGGCATGAGTAAGGTCGCTCGTCATCCGCGTCATCCCGCGGTCGTCAACATGAGCCTCGAAGAGATTTCGCAGCGCTACACGGTGCGCTTCGCCGACATCAAGCCGGACTGGAACGTCTTCGGTGATTCGAACTACGACGGCTATCGTCGCGCGCAGTTCCGCTACATCGGCGAAACTCTTGGCAAGCCGGAGGTGAGACATATTCCAGCCGGTGCGACGCGCCTGTCTGTGATGTACGTGCCGCCGGGTGAAGGCAATGCGCCGCACACGCATCCGGTTGAGGAGGTATTTTTCATCTTGAAAGGGAATGTGACGGTGTTCTTCGAGGAAGAAGATGGCCGGCGCGTTGAGGAAAATCTCGGCCCTTGGGACTGCGTCTCATGCCCGGCCGGGGTCATTCATGGCTTTCAAAACAACGGCCTCGAGCCTGCTTACTTGCAGGTGATGGTGGGCCAAAACAAACCACAGCCGATGGGTTACGCCGATGTGAAGCTCGATGCTAGCGACGCTCACCTCGCGCGCAAGTAGCCCCTGGGAAATAAATCAACAATCTACGCACGCTCAAGGACGCTCTATGAGTCTAGCAATTTGGCATGGTGCAAAAATCATCGTCGCAGCGGCATTACTCCTGATCGCTGCCGTTCCGGCCGCGGCCCAAGAGTTCTTCAAAGGCAAAACCGTCGTGGTGCTCGTCGGTACCGCTGCCGGCGGCGGATTCGATACCTACAGCCGCATGATGGCGCGCCATCTCGGCAAACATCTGCCGGGCAATCCGAGTATTGTCGTGCAGAACATGCCGGGCGCCGGGCAGCTCATCGCCGCCAATCATTTGTACAATAGATCGGCGCCGGACGGTTTGACCATCGGCCATTTCTCCGGCTCGGTGATCTTCCGCCATGTGATGGGCGATAAAAGTGCGATGTTCGATGGTAATAAATTTGGCTGGCTCGGCACGCCGGCGCCGGAGCGCCACACCTGCGTGGTCACGGAAAACACCGGGGTGAAAACGTTGGCGGATTGGTCCGCATCCAAGCGGCCGCTCAAGTTTGGTTCCCTCGGGCCAGGTAATTCGACGTCAGCCTGGCCACATCTGCTCAAGGCAACGTTGGGTGTTCCGCTAAGCGTTATCGAAGGGTTCAAAGGAACCTCCGACGTTCGCTTGGCGGCGGAGGCAGGGGAAGTCGATGGCGCATGTTGGGGCTGGGATTCGATCAAGGTCACCTGGGCGAAAGGAATCCAGTCGGGATTCGTTCGACCGTTGATCCAGGCTACGCTCGAACCCCATCCGGATCTACCCAATGTTCCAGTTGCAATTCAGCAAGCCAAGAGCAAAGAAGCCCAAGCGCTGTTGCGGCTTGGGGCGCAAGCCTATGGGCCGGCCTCGATCGCTTACTCTCTGCCGCCGGGCGTGCCCAAGGATCGCCTGCAAATTTTGCAGAGTGCTTTCATGGCGACGATGAAGGATGCCGATTTCTTAGCGGAAGCGAAAAAATCGAACCTGGTAGTTAGTCCGATCGATGGTCCCACTATTGAGCAGACGGTGGCCGAACTCTACCGCGCCGAGACCAAGCTGCTTGAGCGTTTCCGCGAGGTCATCGAGTTGTCACAGCCGCAGCGCTAAGCGTCGCGCCAGCTCGCCGAGACAGTTTATTCTCGGAAGGGCCGAAGAGATTTCACCGCAGAGGGCCTTCAACCGGGGGAGATTTCCCTCGGGCGTGCGCAAGCACACATGATAGTGGTTGCCCATGATACAACAAACACCTCAACCGCCCAACGATCGTGAATTTCACCGATGGTTTTAAAAAACGCTTCGTAGTCTTGCTTGTCGACTTTTTGCCGAGAACCGCCACGGTTCATTACGTGATAGACGGCTCCGGGATACCGAATACGAAGCGGCCGCGCCATGAAAACAGTGATTACCACCTCAGACCGTTAGTTATCAACAAAAGATTTGATAATCATGTAGCAGGCTCCTTCGAGAGGCCGTAACGTGTGGGGAAGCCAACCCCACACACTCAAAAGGAGGAGACCAGATGAAACTTTACGGTGCCATTGATTTGCATTCGACGAACAGCGTCACGGTGCTCATCGACGAGGAGGACAA
>DATBLC010000087.1:0-17714 GCA_036555515.1 Binatia bacterium | reverse complement strand
CTTGTTCGTTTCCTGATCCGGCAAGTCCATTTTGGTTCTCCAACGCCGGGACCGCACTTGAGCACATGGCCGTGATGGAGCGGTGACCGCAGCAGTGTCGCCGAGAAGCTTTCCTCAGTCCTTCACCAGACGGTTTGAAGTAAGGCCCTTATTCGCACTTCGTGCTCAACGGGAAATCCTGCTCGGCGGAGCAGATATTGAGCTGGACGCGGAGACGACGAAGACAAAAGAACAACCCACACGCAAGGGTAGCCGCTAAAATCGCAAGAAATACCCATGATAGCCAACACATTGCAATGAAGTCGATTTTAGCGGCTAAAATCTAGACGCGGTTGCAATGACCGCCAAGTGCGTGCCCATGGGCAGGCAAAACAGGTTGACGAACGGGAGCAAGATGTAGAAATAGATTTCGATATAACGAAAGCAACGCGAACTGTACAAACAACCGGAAACGCGGTCGATGACCACGAGTTATACAACACGACAGGCCCGCAGGCGTACACACCGAATCAATCTGCACAGCACACAACAAGTATCAGCCGGACAATAATAATCAGAGAGAGAAAGCATCTATGAAGTTACTTCCACTTGAAGCCGTCGCCGAAACCCTAGCGGTGTCTCGCCAAACCATCCAACGGATGATCGATACGGGCGCGTTACCAGCAATCTGCGTTCGTAGCGGCCGGCGAAAAAAATTGTGGCGGGTGCGACCAGAACAGTTACAGCAATGGCTTTTACAGAAAGAGCGGGAAACCACCAAAACCGTGAAAAGTAAGTGAGGCGGCATATATGTCTTGGTGGTTGCAAGTCCTATCACGCACCGCGGACGTTAGCTTGGGAAGAGAGGCGGTGGCCTGCTTGCGCCCTGTTCGCCGTTCCTGCTATTTCGTTCCCGTGCCGAAATCGACCAAATCTTGCAGCGAAAGGAGGGTTAACGATGAAAACTGCGTCCGACGAAAGGAGGGGTAAAGAATGAAAGAAAGTTTTGAGCGAGTGCAAAAGCATCTCTATAAACGCCAGTACCAAACAGGGAGCGGCGATTGGGCGACGGCGTACTATGCGCGCTTCGTCGATTGGCAAGGGATCCGAAGAAAGTTCGCCATTGGCGACGATTTGGAAGATGCGCGCGACGAGCTCGGCCGGCTGCATACATTGAACAAGGGACGGCACGACTGGGACGCCGAGAAGCGCAAAGCCGAGGAGCAACGGCGCCGTGCTATCACCTTCTCGCAATGGGGAAAGACGTATTTCGATGAAGATCTCAGTCCAAACAAGTTAAGACCGGGCTCGGTCGATCGGGAGAAACGGGCATTTGCGTTGCTGGAACCGTTCTTCGGCGATCTGTCTCTTATCGAGATCAATAAGAAAAACGTTCTCGAGTATCGAAAGAAGAGAACAGCCGAGGGTGTCGGGTTCATTACGATCAACCGGGAGCTAGCGTTTCTGCGCAAGCTTTTGAACGTGGCGACGGACCAGGAACCCCCGCTTCTCGAAAGCATTCCGCGCTTCAAACTGCCTAATGAAACCAGCCGAGCCCGGAGCGGGACCAAAATATCCGCGGCGGACACCTATCAGTTGGGAGTTGCGCCAGGTTCTAGAAGAGATACGCGCCGAGCAACGCAAGATCCCGAACGTTGGCGGCTATGTCTTCACGGGCAAGAATGGGCAGCCGATCGAGAGCATTCGGACGGCATTCGAAAAGGCGCGCCATGAGGCGAAACTAGATCATGTCATCTTCCACGATCTCCGAAGAACGGCGATCACTCGGTGGACTGATCTCGGCATCCCTCAGGACTTCGTCATGGCTGCAAGCGGCCACAAGCCGTCAAATGTGCATGACCGCTATCTCAACTTCACGCATAAGCAAATGACAGACGCCCTCGCGATCGTGATGATAGCCCGAACAGCGCCGAAAAATGGCCCCGACGTGGCCCCACAGCAAAACGGTTGAAAGCGGCTCCGGCGTAAGCTATTGATTTTATTCTGCGCCCGGATGGTGGAATTGGTAGACACACGGGACTTAAAATCCCGAGGACCCGGAAGGGTCCGTGCCGGTTCGAGTCCGGCTCCGGGCACTAAAATCAAGCCAGTGAAACGAGCGAAGACACCTCCCGTCTGGTTGCGGCGGCTCAGCGTGGTTAAAGCAGAAACGAAAGCTGTGCGGTTTCCCCGCAGCGCACAGGAAGGTTTTCTGCGGTGCGCGCGCTTGTCCGATGCCGCGAAGCGCTGCTTTGTCGAGTCCCTTCGAAAAAGATTTCCGCGTGCGAGTGCGGAAGAGATCGAGATCCAAAGGCGCCTCTGGTTGGCGCGTCGCACAGCTGCGGAAACCCGTCGGCTCGTCCAATGGAAGAAGGATCGTGACCGATTCTTCAGAAGTTAATCTTGAGACCCTATTTGAGCGCGTTGTTGCCTGCCTCCGCAAAGAGCGCATTTCGTACGCAGTAATTGGCGCGTGGGCGTTGGCGGTGTGGGGACAACCGCGAGCGACCGGCGACGTCGATTTCCTGGTCCTGATCGATGAACTAAACTTGGCTCGCCTGGGCGAGCGACTAACTCAGGCGGGCCTGACTCTTGACGAAAGTTTTTCGCTCTGGAATCCATTGCTCCGCGGATTGCAGCTTCGCTTTCAGTTTGCGGGATTGACCGTCGATTTGTTGCGGGCGCGAGACGCGCATGATCAGCAGGTCTTCCGACGAAGGCGCCGGCAACGCCTGGCAGGACGCTATTATTGGGTTGTTTCGCCGGAGGACTTTATTCTTCAGAAACTCAAAGTCGGAAGACCGAGGGACTTCGAGGACGCTTTATTGGTAGTCGAACATTCCGGCGAAAAACTCGATCGCCGATATCTCAAGCGTTGGGCTGATCGGATGGGCGTCGCGGCGGAACTTCGGTATATACTTTCGCTATGATCGGCGAAAAGCCGAAGACAAAACATGTATGGTATCAAGCAATCTGTATTGTCCGCTTGCGGCTTTCAAACTGTGCTCACGACTCATGGCCTTGGGCGGGTTTGCTCATCAAGCGTTGGCGAAAGAGTAACAGAAAGAACCATCGGTATTGAGCGGCGGTTTAGACGGAAGCTGGCCGAGGAGGCGGTGAGCAAACTGGAGCTGCGCGCAATGCTTTGAAATAGCTTGAGGACGGGACGGCGAAAAAAGGTTGATAAATAAGGTTGGCCTGACCCTCTCCCGAAGCCCGTGCGATTACTCTGCGACGCCCAAGAGGGCTTCTTGGGGGGTGTGCGCATTTGTCCGACGGGCCATGCGGCGATTCCTCGATCCATGAAAACACTCCCGACCCGTTTAATCCTTCTGCCCGTTTAATTACATTATCCACGTAGGGCAGAGTAATGTTCCGGAACTGATTCTCATTCGCTCGCGTCGCCACTTTGACTGTCGAAAGAAATTTTCGAAGGTCGCACACATCTCCAAAGCCCCTCCGCCTCTGCCGGGAAAAGGCGATCTTCCGCCCAGCACTGGCGCTGGATTAACGGCGTCGCTTCCACAGCCGTATAACTGAAAAAATTTTAAGCATGTGTAAACGAAAACTTCAGGTTTTCCACAGGGCTGAAACGCCCGTTACCCATTAGCCACCTGAATTCAGGGCCGTCGGGGATAGCGCAATTGGGCGGTTTCGGTAGCGCGCTATCCCAAATCGCCACAGTTCCACGCGGCATCTTCTTAGCAATATGACCCCTAGGAGCTGCCTCGATGGTGACATCATTGAACTCGTGGGAGGTCTTTTTTGACGCGCTTCAAAAGCAAAAATCCGAACCCGTCAGACGTGGTTACATCCGTTGGGTTTTTACCGACGATGGCGCCAAATCCTTTTCAACCTACGAAAAGCTGCAAATGGCGGCGCAGCTGCTCATGGCAAAAAGAAAATAGCCAAAGACCTTTCACCCAGCCGAGCCGATATGATGAATCTTCGCGAACTCTTGGGCTTCAACTTGTTTCTTCAGATATTCGATGGTACCGCGTCCTATTTCATCCTGTCACGCGGCCAAGGCGAATTGAACCCATTCGTCGGTGCTGCAATTGAGGCCTGGGGGCTGTTGTGGGCGTTGGTCTATTGGAAAGTCTTCGTGTGTGCTCTGCTGGTAGTTGTGTATTCGCT
Organism: Binatia bacterium; assembly: GCA_036555515.1. Classification (GTDB taxonomy): domain Bacteria; phylum Desulfobacterota; class Binatia; order UBA9968; family UBA9968; genus DATACQ01. Next base: position 13,598 of record DATBLC010000087.1, on the reverse strand, counting down.
GGGGCATTACCAGCCAAGCCTGCCGCTACGAGGCTTGACCTTCACGGCCATAGTCTATTCGGCGCTAGGCTTTTACCTTGTTCTTCATTTGCTTCAATCCGCTTGATGAAAGGAAAACGCCATGAAAATTACGTCGATCGTTCTTGCGATGGTCCTCAGCGGCGCTTTTTTTGCCGCTTGCGCGACAGGCCCCGCGCCGCGCCTGGTCTACAAAGAGTCGCAATTCGCCAACCGGTTTGAATATCTGCGATTCTGCCAGCGTAACGCGCTGCATGACCGCCGCTGCGATTGAACCGAGAATGAGCAGCCAATTAGCTGCGGCTTTCTGCCCGCTGCCAATTTTCCAGATAAGGTTCCGGGCCGATTTGCACGGCGCGATGGTGTCTTTTAGGAAGCGATCGACCGCATTTGCTGTCAAGCGTGGGTTGGCACATAGGCTGCTTTTCACAGACCTGAAAAGGAGCGCGCCTGTGAAAACCATCATTGCTATTGCACTGGTAATTTCGTTTTCCCTGTTTTTGGATCTCACTCTAGCCACACAAGGCCAAGCCGAGGAGTATTACACATATAAAGACCCCCATGGGAACCTGGTGATCTCGAACAAGTTGCCTCCGACTGGAAGCATTATTTTAAAAAGGTACGAGATGCCCGCGGTTACTGATGCTCAAGTTCAACAGCCCCACGAAGGCAGTGATACTCAGCTAATCCGGCGCTCTGAAGGCTCAGCGAAGCCGTCCAAGGGCAAATAAATCTGAAGTCCGCAGCGTCATAACGGCACACGCACTTGCCGTCATACCGCGGCCTTTCATGTGCTGCTGGCTTAGACCACAAGTCTCGGTAGTGGGGTCATAGAGTGTAAACCCCCACTACCCAAGTCTCCGTCCTCTCGCCAACGCGTTCACCTGATGTGATTTCTCCAACACACGATCCCGCGAAAATCTGCCCGAGGCGTCGTTTGGTTCAATCCCACTTCTAGAAGTGGGGGCAGAGGCGGTGGCATTCCGACAGGCTTACCCGCAGCCTTCTTTGCCCAATCCCAAGCCCGGCCGGAAAATGTTCAGCTTTTTGCAGATTTTCGCGAGTCCGGCAACGGTCCATCGCCTTTGGAGCGCCGTTCGCTTTGTCGTTCGGCTTGGCTCCCAGCTCCAGCAGGTATTTGATAATTTCTTTCCGCGATAAACCGGAAGCGCAATTTAGTCCGCGACTGCGAGGATCTGCGCCTGCCCAAATTCACGGACAGTCTGCAAAGCTTTAAACTAATCGCGGTTAGAACTGATCGTTCGCCCAAATATAAACTGACAATCATGTTGTCGGTCCCTGAAAGAACTTGCGTGGAGATTTGGGTGGCTTGCAGAAACCGGGGTGGTATAGAGGAAAGGCGCGGAACAAATAGAGTTCTCCAATGGAAGGAGCCTATCTCGCCGGTACGCTGGACGTTTGCGATCTTCGATGCCATAGTCTGGTTTCATGTTTTGGCCCTTGAGAAGACCGTCGCGGGCTCGTTATTTTGGCGCCCGAATGCAATTGATAAAGGAGAAATGATGCCGAGGAAAAAATTTGTGCCGTTGCAAAGGATTAGTGTTCTATTGACGCTGATCTTTCTAGCGTCGGCAGCCGATGCCACGGCGCAGTCCAAAGAGGTTATTGAAGGCGCGAGAAAGGAAGGGCAGCTGGTTTTCTATTCCGGCATACCGATTCCCGATGCCAAAGCCATTTTGGCGGTGCTCGAGGCAAAGTATCCCTTCCTCAAGACGACTTTCTACCGGGCGACGGGTCCGGCGCTAGTATCGAGAATCCAAACGGAACAACGCGCCGGCACCCACGTCTGGGACGTCATGAATTCCACGGGCTTTGAGCCTTATGTGCTGCTCGAGCAAGGTTACTTCGCCAAATACGAATCCGCGGAACGAAAGCATTTTCCGGAAGGGCACAAGGACAACGACGGGATGTGGGCGACGATGTACACGACGCCGATGATTGTCAGCTACAACACAAGGCTCGTCTCCCCGGGGGACCTGCCTAAGCAGTATGACGATCTACTGAGCCCGAAGTGGAAGGGGCGGCTCGCATTGGATTCTTCGGATTTCGAGTGGTACGCGAACCTGCGAAAAGTTTGGGGCGCGGAGAAGGTGCAAAAATTCCTTGACGGCCTGAAGAAGCAAGACGTTCGCCTGGTCCAAGGCAGGGCGCTGTTAACCGGATTGCTTTCCAGCGGCGAGATGGCAATCCTGGTGAACAACTTTTTGCAAAATGTGATCGAAGCCAAGCGTAAAGGCAGTCCGGTGGAGTTCTTAGCCCTGGATCCGGTCGTTTCCGCCGCCGGTCTTGTGGGAATCAACCGGCTGGCACCTCATCCAAATGCGGCCAAGCTTTTTGTCGATTTCGTTCTTTCGCGGGAAGGGCAAGAACTCATCGTCAAGACCGATCGCAGCTCAGTGCGCAAAGATGTGGTGGGCAATCCGCTTGACCTGATCAAGAACGCAAGGATTGTTCCGTCCGACCTTAGCCTCGGCAAGAACTACGTGCAGATTCGCGATGAATATCGCGATCTCCTTGGCGTGAAGTAATCAGATATCTGGAACTAAAAAAACCATGGATTATATAGATTGTGATTCGCATATTTTGCCCGACGATGCTTTTGATGAGATCGCGCCGGAATTTCGTTCACTGGGACCCAAAATCGTTTCGGATGAAAACGGCACGCGGGTGGTCTATGCAGCGCGGCAGCGCGGCATTCCCGACTACGCGCGCCAGATCCCAAATCCTTTCAATACTCGGCCGAAAGTGCCTGGAGACGACCCGGCCCGACGCGTCGTTGACATGGAGGAGTCGAAATTCGACATGCAGGTCCTGGTGCCCAACAACGGCCCGTTTTATTACGACGTTGAGCCCGCGCTCGCGCTGAGCGTTTGCCGCTCCTACAACAATTCGATCGGTCGCATTATAAAAGGATTTCCGGGGAAGTTTATCGGCTTGGTCACGGTTCCGTTGCAAGACGCGCGGCTAGCCGCAGATGAACTTGAGCGTGCAGTACGTGAACGGGGTTTGCATGCGCCAGTAATCTACACCTCTCTCAATGACCAGGACATCGACGCCGAGGAACTTTGGCCGTTTTACCAAAAAGCTGAGGAACTCGACGTCCCCATCATAGTTCATCCCGTCAATACCGGTCCCATCGCCGGAGGATGGCGACTGACGCGCCATTACGCGACGCGCGGTTACGGCTTTTGGAGCGCCATGGGTAATCCGATCGAGAATTCCATCGCGCTTGCTAATCTCATGTTCGGCGGTGTGCTCGACGCTTTTCCAAAGTTACGCTTTTGCTTTATGGAGGGCGGCGGCACGCAGGTGCCTCATTTGATGGATAGTCTGGCCGCCGTCTATCAAGGCGAAGGCGACTACGAGCGGTTCAAGTCCAGGCCAAAGAAAGAGCCGGTCGATTACTTGGATCGGCTTTTTTTCGCGATTCGCCCGACTGAAACTCTGCTCGGAGTTTTAGTAGAGCGCTACGGCGAGCGTAGCTGGGTGGTCGGCACTGATTATCCTCACGCCGATACAATGGGAAGTTGGCCGCATACGATCGATGTGATCAAAGGGCGAAAGGATCTTTCGTCGAGCGCCCAAGACGCTATTCTCGGCGGCAATGCGCTGAGACTCTTCGCTATGCGGCCCTGAAGCATAAGTTGACGTTGGGGCCTCACATTATGCCTCAGTAACGCGCCGGCTTCGGTCTTTGTTCGTTTAACACGTCCATGAACGCCCGGATCACCGGCGATGAGCGCTTCTCTTGATGGTAGACCACGTTAAAAGACAATTCCAAGCGAACGTCGCTGATCTTCAGCGCTTTCATTTCGCCTTGCTTAACCTCGGCATCGACCACTGACGGCGGGAAAAAAGCCAGACCGATATTTCCCTCCACGGCGCGTTTGATCGCTTCGTTGCTGCCGATCTCCATGGCGATGATCGGTTTTGCGCCCGATTTATCCAAAGCCGAATCGATCAGTTCCCGGGTGCCGGAACCTTTCTCGCGCATAACCAGCGGCTGCCCGGTAAGCTCCTCGAGTTTGAACGATTTCCGCTTGGCCCAGGGATGAGTAGACGAAACTACCAGCACTAACGCTTCGTCGAAAAACGGGCTCACGATCAAATCCGGGTGCCGCGGTTTTATGCCGATGATGCCGAGGTCGAGGCGAAAGGCGAGTACTTGTTCGAAGATCCAATGGGAATTCTCGACGTGAATGACCGGAACAACGCCGGGAAATCGTTTTTTGAACGCGACCGATATCGCCGACAAATAAGCGCTGGCGACCGGCCGGCTCGCGCCGATTTCAATGTGTCCGGTTTTCAATTCGACCGTTGACTTGAGCGAGATTTCCGCCTCATCTGCCAGAGCGACCATACGCTCCACATAAGACATCAAGATTTTTCCCGGTCCGGTTAGAACGACATTGCGACTGGTACGTTCGAGCAGTTTGACGTTGTGAACCCGCTCCATTTCAAGGATGCGTCGCGTCACCGCCGGTTGGCTGAGCGCAAGATTCTTCGCGGCTCGGGTGAAACTACGTTGGCGGGCGACCTCATAGAACGCAAGCAATTGATTGAAATTCATAGATCACCTGGAGAAGATTACAAATACTCATTAGAGAGATAAGACTAATTTATTGGACTTATAGAAACAAGCGCGATACTAGTAAACTCGTCAATGCCCGTGTTTCTATCAGGATCATGATCTTTCTTTTCGCCAGTTGGTTAATGTTTGTTTTATTGATCGCGTGGCCACATCTCAGTAGTGGCCAAACCCGCGAGAGGGTCGAGGCCGCGAAGAAGGAAGGTCAGATGGTTTTCTTCTCGGGTATGATCGTGCAGGACACCCAGGCGCTGCTCACAGCATTCGAGAACCGCTACCCGTTTATAAAAGCGACCCATTACCGTGCCCGCGGCTCGGCGCTGGTCGCGCGGATTCAAACCGAAAGCCGGGCCGGCGTCCACAGTTGGGATGTATATAATTCGACCGGATTCGAAGGATACGTTTTGTTGGAGCAGGAATATTTCGGCCGATATGATTCGCGGGAACGAAAAAACTATCCGGACGGACATCGCGATTCGGAAGGCTATTGGACAACGATGTACACGACACCGATGTTGCCGAGCTACAACACTCGGCTAGTAGCATCCAAGGATCTGCCCAAAGACTACACCGACTTCTTACAGCCAAGATGGAAAGGCAAACTTGGACTCGACCCGCAAGATTTCGAGTGGTATGCAAACCTGCGCAAGATTTGGGGCGCCGAGAGAGCGCGCCAGTTTCTCTCCGGCCTGGTGCGTCAAGAGCTAGTGCTTCGGCAGGGCAGAGCGTTATTGACCGATCTTTTGGCGGCTGGAGAATTCTCCATTCTAATTAACAATTATCTTCCGAACGTCCTGAGAACTAGGGGTCGCGGCGGCCCCGTAAGTTATTTTCCTCTCGATCCGGTGATCGCCGGCGCAGGGCCCATCGGCATCAACCGCATGGCGCCGCATCCGAACGCAGCCCGCTTGTTTACCGATTTTTGCCTTTCGAAAGAAGGCCAAAGCGTCTTGATCAGCGTGGGCAAAAGCTCAGCGCGTACGGATGTCGCCGCTAACCCGCTTGATTTGATCAAGGGTGCGCGCGTCATTCCGTCGGATCTGAATCTCGGCAAGACCTACGGTGACGCACGTAAAGAATATGAGATGGTGCTGAAAATACGGAACTAACGCTCAGCGATTTTCCGATTGAAGAGGAGATTACAAGATGGCTTACGTTGATTGTGATTCGCATATTTTGCCTGACGATGCATTTGACGATCTGCCGGAAAAATTTCGCCAAGAGGGACCCCGAATTCAAATCGATACCAACGGGAATTCCGCCGTAGTCTATCCAGCGCGCCAGCGCAATATACCGGATTATGCGCGGACGATCCCCAACCCGTTTAATCCCAGACCGCGTTCGTCGGGCAACAAGCCGGAAAGGCGCATCGCCGACATGGCGAAAGCGCACATCGACATCCAGGTTCTGGTGCCGAGCAACGGTTCATTCTACTACGATGTCGAACCCGAACTCGCCGGAGCGGTATGTGGTTCATACAACAATGCCATCGGCCGCATAATAAAAAACCACCCGGGAAAATTTCTCGGCCTGGCAACGGTGCCGATGCAGGCGCCAAAACTAGCGGTTGACGAATTGGATCGCGCGGTGCGTCAGTTGGGTCTGCAAGGAGTGGTTTGCTATACCACGGTAGGTGATAAGGATCTTGATGCTGACGAGTTTTGGCCGGTCTTCGCGAAGGCCGAGGAGCTCTCCATACCGATAATTTTTCATCCGGTGAATACCGGTCCGATAGTCGGCGGCTGGCGCATGACGCGGCACTACGCGACGCGCGGTTATGGCTTCTGGAGCGCGCTCGGCAACTCGATGGAAAATTCCATCACCATTGCCAACTTGATGTTCGGCGGCGTGCTCGATGCCTTTCCCAAGCTGCGATTTTGCTTCCTGGAAGGCGGGGGCACCCAGGTGCCACATTTAATGGAAGGGTTGGCAGCGGTTTATTCTGGCGAGGGCGACTATGACCGGTTACTATCTAAGCCCAACCATGAGCCCATCGAGTATCTCGATCGCCTATATTTCTCGGTGCGCACCACGGAAGCTTTGCTCGGTGTGTTGACCGAACGCTACGGCCACAAGAGCTGGGTTGTCGGGACGGATTATCCGCACGCCGACACCATGGGCAGCTGGCCGGATACCGTGCCGGTGATTGCTGCGCGCGAAGATTTATCGGCGCAAGCGAAGGAAGGAATTCTCGGTCAAAATGCTCTTCGGCTCTTTGGTCTCGCCGACTAGTTCTGGAGGACCGGCAAATGGTTATTCGGGAACTAAAAAACGGCAATTGCTTTGCCAGTACGCAGGAAGATCACGCAGAGCTGTCGGCGCAGTTCGCCGCGCATTGGGGCAATGACAGGTTCTCTCGGCTCCGGCCCTACGACAGCATGGTGGTCGCCACTACCTTTCATGACAGCGGCTATCGCGAGTGGGAGGGCAGTCCGCCGATCAATCTGGCCAAGGGGCGTCCCTATGCGCACCGTGAAACCATTCCATCTTTCGAGGCCGTTGAGCTGTCGGCCTATGGCCACAATATCGACTGGCTGCGGTCCCGGGACCGATATGCGAGCCTGCTGGTGTCGATGCATCGAACCGGTCTGTGGGCCAACCGCTACGATGCTTTTATCCATCCTAAGGGCCGAGTGCGCGAGCGCAGCCCCGAAGTGATGGCGGCGAAGCGCGCGCTGGAGTCTCAGCAAGAACAAGAAAAGAACGCGCTTGGCTCCGGAAAAGAGGGTTTTGCGGATGAGCTTTGGTTTAATTTTCGCGCCTTGCAGATTTTCGACATGCTTTCGCTCTACTTTTGTTGCGATGGATACGTAGCCGACGAGCAGCTTAAAGAAGACCTGATCGCTCCAGTTACGTTATCCTATGACAGCAAAGAGGAGGTGGAGCTCAATATCCTTCCCGTGGGGCCGAAAACGGTTCGCTTTGCGCCTTATCCGTTTGATGTCTCACCGCTCATGGTCGGGGTGCGCGCGCGACTTTTGCCTGCTGGACAGTTTGCATCGGAAGCAGAAGGCCTCGCGGCCTATCACAAAGCGGCGCGGCAGCTCCTGACTTTCGCGATCGTCCAATAATGCTGTTGAAACGGGCGGTATCGTGGCGAACTTAGGCCTCTCGTTCATCAGTGCGGCGCCGCAGGTCAATGCTGAGTTTTTTCTTCAACTGGCACGAAAAACCGAAGATGTTGCACTGCATTCACTGTGGATTAACGACCGGCTGGTTTACGACAACTTCGAGCCTCTGGCCGCGCTTGCCGCGGCCGCGGGGGCCACGGCTAAAATCAAGCTCGGAACTTCCGTATTGCTTCTGCCTTATCGCCATCCGGTGCTCCTGGCCAAGACGCTGGCAACAATCGATTTCATTTCTCGAGGCCGGCTGACGCTTGGAGTCGGTATCGGCAATCGCGAGGCCGACTATGACGCCGTTGGAGTAGCATTCGAGCAGCGCGGCGCGCGCGGCCTGGAGTCAATCCAACTCATGCGCCGGCTCTGGCAGGAAGACAACGTGACCTTCACCGGGAAATTCTTTCAGGTGCGGGAGATGTCGTTGGGACCGAAGCCATTTAACAATCGACAGATTCCCATCTGGATGGGCGGAAATGTCAACCCGGTACTCAAACGCATTGGCCGATTTGCCGATGGCTACATCTGTTCAACGTCAGCGATGGCGAATTTTCCAATGCTTTGGGAGAAGGTAGCCAAATATGCCGAGACCGCTGGACGGGATCCTAGCAAGATCGAAAGAGCCGGTCTTAACTTTCTTGCTATCGACGATAACGAGGAGCGCGCCGTGGCCGCGTGCGCAGCGTTCTTCGAGCGTGATTACGGGAAAGTGCCGAGCAATGTCGAGACTCAGATGATCGTCGGTCCGGCAGTGGTCTGTGCTGAGCGGGTTGCCAAAGCCTTCGAACAGGGCATCCACACATTGATCCTTGGACTGATCATTCCCGATCTCAAACAAGTCGATTTGTTGGCGACAAAAATTCTGCCGCTCTTGAAAGGCTGGTTGTGATGATACTAAGAAAGCGCGTCGTCGGTATCGGAATCTACGTCTCCATTGTTACTGTAGCCTTAGCATTCCCTGCTCGATCTTTTTCCGAAAACCATGGATCGTTAAAGATTGCCTACTCGATGCTCTCGAAAGAGACGGCGACGGCGTGGGTAGCGGAGGAGAGAGGGTTTTTCAGGAAACACGGTCTTTCAACTAACATGGTGCTAATTCAAACCGGCACGACTCTGATTCAAGCTCTAGTCGGCGGTGATGTGGATATCGGCTTTACTGCACCACCTGCGGTAGTGTCGGCGGCGGCCGGCGGCGTTGATCTCAAAATTATTTTGGGGCAGGCGAATGGCATGAATTTTATTGTTGCGGCACAGCCGGAAATCAAGAAAATCCAAGACATCGCCGGTAAAAAGGTTGGGGTGAGCCGCACGGGCTCCTCCACCTGGATCGGCCTCATGATGGCGTTAGAGCATTATCGAATGGATCCGGCCAAGGAGAAAATCACCATCGTCAATGCCGGCACCGATCCGGCGCGCTTCGCCGCGTTGACCACTCGGGCGTTGGACGCCTCGATCATCAACCCCGGTTTTGCCCCGCAACTCACGGCGCTGGGTTTCAACGTAGTCGCGCGCCTTAACGAGCTCGGCATTCCGTATACCCAAGGGAGTCTGGTGACCACGAGGCGCGTCATTCAAAGTCAGCGGGATCGCGTACAGCGTCTGGTGCGCTCCTGGGTTGAGGCGATGCAGTATTGTACCGATCCAAAAAACCGAGATGATGTCCTGAAGATCCTGGCGGCGAAGTTGAAGCTGAAAGACCCCAAAGAAGCGGTCGCTCACTACCAGGAGATTCTCGAAACTTACGAAAGGAAACCCTACCCTTCGAAAGCGGGACTCCAGAACGTGATTCGATTCCTGGCGTTGGGCAATCCGAAAGCGGCCGAAGTGAGCGCGGAGGGCATCACCGACGCTTCGTTTGTGGCTGAGCTCGAAGCCAGAGGGGCGTTCAAATAGGCGCGGAGCGCTTGCCACGGTTTTCTTTTCAATCGACGCGCACCCATGACGACCTTCACTCGCAAAGAAGATGAAGAGCTGCTCCAGGGGCTAGGGCGTTTTGTCGGCGATCAGAAAATTCCCCATATGCTGGAAGCAGCGTTCGTCCGCAGTCCCTACGCCCACGCCAAGGTCCTCGCTTTGCGCTTGGATATTGCGCGTCAATGTCCGGGTGTCTGGGGTGTCTTTAGGGCGACGGACTTACCTGTCAACGCCCGTCAACTCCCTAGCGCGGGCCGACAGCCATCGATACACTCCATAACCGATTTCACGCTTGCCGACAGCGTGACGCGCTATGTTGGCGAGGCGGTCGCGGTGGTATTGGCTGAGAACCGCTACCTGGCCGAGGACGCTGCGGAGTTGGTTGAAGTGGACTATGAGCCTCTCCCGGTAGTTGCCGGGCTCGAAAGCGCTCTGCATCCCGCCGCGCCTTTAGTTCACGCGCAGTTCGCCTCCAATTTGATCGGCGAGAAAATCTGGGAGACGGGCGATGTAGATGCGGCCTTTTCCTCGGCCGACTTGGTGCTTGACGAAACGTTCAAAGTTCATCGCGGCACATCGAGTCCCATGGAACCTCGCGGTTTGATCGCGGTGCCCGAGGGGCATGGCAGTGGTTCGTTCAGATTGGAAATTATCGCCTCGACCCAATCGCCTTACCGCCTGCGCGATTCGCTGGCTGAGATGCTGCAACTCCCGGCGCGAGAAATCCGAGTCAGATCCGATTGCGTGGGCGGCGGCTTCGGTCCGAAAAGCGGTTTTTATGCTGAAGACTTTATTATCGCGTGGCTCGCTCTCAAGAGCGGCCGGCCGGTGTGTTGGCTCGAAGACCGGCGCGAGCATCTTATGTGCGCGCGCCAGGAGCGCGATCAGACTCACGATGTCAGCGTAGCGTTCTCGAAAACCGGCAAGATCATCGGTCTTAAGGATAAATTTATTTACGACGTGGGCGCTTATTCGACGACCATCATCATTCCGTGGACCACGGCTTACACCCTGGCGGGATCTTATAAAATTTCTAATTTGCGCGTTCATATGCAGTTGGCCTTCACGCACAAAGTTCCGACGATGACCGTACGCGGCGCCGGGCGGCCGGAAGCGATATTCGTGATCGAGCGTGTCTTTGATCATGTGGCGGCCAAGCTGGATCTCGACCCCCTGGAGATTCGCCGCGCAAATATGGTCCAGACTCAAGACCTGCCCTGGGATACCGGACTTACGAGCCGAGACGGCGAGAGGCTCGTTTACGAGAACGTTGACGTGGCGGGTGCACTGGAAAAAGTTGCAGCACATATCGAGTATCAGCGGCTACGAAAACAACTCCCACAAGCAAACGGCCAAGCCAAAATACGACGCGGTGTCGGCATCGCCAGTTACGTGGTAACCACTGGAAGAGGTCCTTATGAGCTGGCACGCGCGCGGCTGGATTCGGATGGCCAGGTGATAATTTATACCGGCGCCTGTCCGCAAGGGCAGGGTCACCATACCTCCCTAGCCCAAGTCTGCGCCAGAGAATTGGCGATCTCGATCGATAATGTGAAAATCGTGAGCGGCGACACCGAGACTATCCGCGAGGGCTTTGGTACCTTCGCTAGCCGTTCGGCTGTGACCGCCGGCAATGCCGTAGCAGCGTCGGCACAAGCCCTTCGAGATCAATTAGCTAAAAAGGTAGCCGCGGCGTTAGGGCATCAATCGGATGAAATCCGTTGGGATGCTGGTTACGTCACCTGTGCGGGGCGTAGATACGATTTTCGTGAAGCGGTGGAAATTGTCAAACGTAACGATCAACAAGCTGGACTTGACTTATTTCCCATGGAGGCCAGCGCACGCTTTGAAACCAAGGGACATACTTATGCGGCTGGCGCCCATGGCGCCGTGGTCGAAGTCGATGTCGACGCCGGGACGATCAATATAGTCAAATGCGTGGCGGCCCATGAAGCCGGGACGGTGATAAATTCAACCATTGTCGAGGGACAGCTCCACGGCGGCGTGGCCCACGGCATTGGGAACGCCCTCTTGGAGAGAATGGTCTACGATGAAAACGGACAGATGTTGAGCTCGACGTTCAAAGATTATCTCCTGCCGCTTAGCACCGACGTCGGCGATATCGACGTGTTGATACTCGAAACTCCGGCCCGCGGAAATCCTCTGGGAATAAAAGGAGTCGGCGAGTCGGGCGCGGTGGGTGTAGCCCCGGCCGTGGCCGCCGCGGTGGAACATGCGCTCAGCGAATTCGGCGTCAAAGTCAATTCTTTTCCAATAAACCCCGCCGATCTGGCGCAGTGGAATAAAGGACCCGTGAAATGAACCGTCCGAAGAATTCAGCGCTGAATCGGCAGCTAGACTTGCGCGACTGGCTCGCGAGCATAAAAGATTTGGGCGAGCTCGTCGAGCTGGAGGGAGTGCATTGGGACAAGGAGATGGGCGCGTTGACGCAGATCGTTCATGAGCGGTCAGCGGCGTCGCCGCCTGCTCTATTGTTCTCGAAAATTCCTACTTACCCCGACAACTTCCGCACTCTTTATGGCTCGCTGAGTTCGGTGAAGCGATTGGCTTTCAGTCTTGGCATGGCGCCAGAGTACGATCACAAACTCTCTTTGCTCACGGCCTTCCGTGACAAGATGGAAAACATAAAACCGATCGCCCCCCGCCTGGTGACCGAGGGCGCAATACTGGAGAATATTCTCGACGGCAGCCGCGTCGATGTTTTCAAGTTCCCCGTGCCCAAACACCATGAAATGGATCCGGCGCGCTTCATCGCCACCGCCTGCGCCGTGATTCTTAAACATCCCGACGAAGGCTGGTTCAATATTGGCACGTATCGCTCGATGGTTTACAGCGGGACGGAAATCGGCTTGGAAATGTCGCCTACCAGCGACGGCGGCCGGATTCAAAAACTCTATCTCGAGCGCGAAGAGCCCATGCCGGTAGCGATCTGCGTCGGGCAGCACCCGCTAATCTATCTCCTCGGTTCTACCAAGCATAATTTGCCGGAGTACGACGTGGCTGGCGGCATCCTCGGTGAGCCGGTGGACGTGGTCAAAGGGCCATTCACGGGATTTCCGATTCCTGCCAACGCGGAGATTGTTCTCGAAGGCGTAGTTCATCCAACGCAAAAGAAACCCGAGGGGCCGTTCGGCGAATGGATGGGATACTACGCCAGCGACGTGGTCGACCGTCCCTACGTCGATGTGAAAACGGTTTTGCACCGCAATGATCCTATCTTGACTTGCGCGCCGCAACACAAACCGCCGGACGAAACGGTCTTGCTCCGCTCGCTCGCTACCTCGGCGAAAGCGTGGGCGGCCTTGGAGGATCTCGGCGTCCGCGGGATTCGGGGAGTATGGCAACACGAAGGCGGGGCTTCGAAAAAATTCCTCGTCGTTTCACTCGAACAGCATTTTGCGGGGCATGCTCGACAGGCTCTACATGTAGCTGCGTCATCAGCCGGCGCCATCTTTGGCGGGAAATGGGTTATCGTCGTCGATGATGACATCGATCCGACTAACATGACCGAGGTTACTTGGGCGTTGTGCACTCGGGTGAACGGCCTGGATGATTTCGACTTCATACAGAAAGCACCATCCGGAGGTCTCATCGATCCACTTACCGGTGATTATTTTAATACGCATATCTTGGTCGATGCATGCATACCGTATGAGCAAAAATCCAAGGGAAAATTCCCTAAACCAGTGACCGTCAGCAAAGAGTTGGCCGATTCTCTGCTTGATCGCTGGGGCGGAGAGTTCAAAGCATGGTTCCGAGACTAAAACAGAATGGTGCTCTTACTAATGAGTTCGTTATTTAGAGACTATGTCGCTAGTGTGCGACCGAGAGGCGAGCCCTTCCGATCGCGGTCAATGGTTCTCTGCCTTGCCGGCCACCACCCCGTCCTCTCCATAGGTGGAAATGCCCGCCGGCAG
>DATBLC010000086.1:0-2849 GCA_036555515.1 Binatia bacterium | reverse complement strand
GGTGTCGCCCAGAAGGAATACACAGAGTTCTCCAATAACATCGATCTGATCGACGTACTGCCGCCCGGCCTCTATGAAGCGATCTTCGAACGCAAGGGTGCCGATACGGCTAACCCCGATCTGACGAGCGGGGAGTGGGTCATGCGCTGCGAGGAAAGGACGCTCGACGACATTCGCGCGCTTGGCGAGAATGATCAGGCGGACGACCGTTGCTTTGCTGCCGCCGCGAAGCTCTCGGAGATTAATCTGGACCTCTACCGCACGTTCGCTCAGCCATTCGTTCGCGCCCTCGCCAATCCGCCGATGGCGGAGTGGATGCAAAAGCTACACCCGCTCCGGCTTCCCTACGAACTGTTATCAGATGCCAACCCGATGATGGCGATGCTCAAGCCGATAACAGACTGGGTGCGCGAGCACCGCAGCGCCGCCTCTCCGGACAACCCGTTCCTCGTTTGGCAGGAGAATGTGTCGAAACAGATCATCGCTGCGTTGGACGCCTGGCGCGACGGACGCGACCGGTTTTCAGAACAGTTTTTCTTCACCGTTTACGGCTTGCCCGCGCTTCAGAAAGCTCTCGGCATCGATCCGGCAAGCACACTTCCCCTGTGCAGACCCGCCAAAGACGCTTGGCATCAGGAACTCTTGCGCACGCGCATCGCCGAATTGAAAGCACGGGTGTTGGTTGGCGGCCTGCTCGCGGCGACCGTCCGGGCCTTGGTGTACGCCGGCAAGTCCCGCGGCGCGGTCGACGAGCGCGGCTTTGAAATCGTGCGGCGGCTTCGCCACGACCCGAACCTCACACCGAGCTTGTCGCTGGCAGAGTTCAAGGCACTGGTGCGCGAACAATTTTATCTGCTGCTGATCGACCAGGAGGCCGCGCTCGCAGCAATTCCGAAGATGCTGCCCGAAGATGCGGCAACGCGCGAGCAGGGGCTCGACATCGTCAAGCGCATTCTAACTGCGTGCGGGCAACTCGACGACGAGGACCAAGCGCGCTTGGCACGGATCGCGCGACTGTTCGGTTTGGGCTCTGCGGCGGCCAAGGCGGAAAACATTGTCCCGTTAGCGCCGATGAGACCGGAGATTCAAAGCAAGGCCTCGTAGCCGTTTCACGCGGTGCGGAACGGTTCGGCGCTTGCGCTGCGCAAGGCCGTTACGTTGTTATTCCGTTGGTGGTTACGTTGGCCCTGGGCGTTTTGGACGGAAGCCTCCTAATCGGCAAGGAGCATGCTGATTTCCAGCACGAGTTGATTTGCATCAATGAAGGCTGCGCGGGCCAGATTAAATGAAACCGCTGCTTTTTGCTTTCCCAGCGCTGGCTGGCTTTCGTCACGCTTCTGAGGCCAATTAACTGGTGCAAACAGCATGACCAATGTCGAGCAGAAACCCAGTTCCTTGAAGGAAGACGTCGAGCAGAAACCCCGCTCCGCGAAGAAAGACGTCATCGCTAAGCATCGCGTCGCGGTTATCTCGGCCATCGTCGTCGCCCTTGTTGCCGCCGGCGGCGCTTATATGCTCTGGAAGCAGCACGCTCCCTCTGTGGGCACTGCTCACGAGGAATCGCCGCAGCAAGGTCCGATCGAGGCGGTGAAAACCTTGATCGACCGCCTGCGTGGCCGCGACATGCCCGAGGGTATCTTCAAAACCAATGGGCGACTCGAAGCAACAGAAGTGGACGTAGCGGCAAAGTACCCTGGTCGCCTCGCGGCGGTGAACGTGGACGAGGGCGACGAGGTTACCGCTGGACAGGTCGTTGCGACGATCTCGTCGCCGGAAACGGAAGCCCAGCTGCGCAATGCCCAGGCACAGTTGTTGAAATCGAAACAGGATTTGGCGGCGGCCATCGCAACTGTCACGCAGCGAAAAAGCGATGTGGATTTCACCAGTACGGACTATGAACGTGGACAAAAGCTGATTGCGAAGGGATGGATAACACAGCAGGGGCTAGATCTGCGCCGGAACAAGTTTGAGTCAGCGCAGGCGGAATATGAAGCATCGGACAAGGACCGTGCGGCGGCTGAGGAGTCGATCAAGGCTGCCCAGGCTGACGTCGAACGATATCAAGCGATTCTGAACGACCTCGTCCTGCTATCCCCGAGAAGCGGACGCGTGCAGTACCGGCTGGCCCGCACCGGTGAGGTGGTTGGCGCGGGACAACGCGTTCTGACCATTCTCGATCTCAAAGACGTCTACATGACCATCTACTTGCCCGCCGATGTGGCTGGACGGCTTATGCTCGGGGATGAGGCGCGTACCATTCTCGATCCGATCCCGGAATATGTACTCCCCAATACCATCAGCTTCGTGGCGACCGAGGCGCAGTTCACGCCCAAGAGCGTCGAGACCGCCGAGGAACGCGAGAAGCTGATGTTCCGTGTCAAACTCCAGGCTGACCCCGCGGTCCTGGATAAATTCCATCGGTTTGTGAAGACGGGTGTGCGCGGCCTGGCTTTCGTGCGAACCGATCCCAAGGTCGCATGGCCTGACGCGCTTCAGGTGAAGCTACCACCGCCACCACAATGACCACTACCGTCGTCGCCAGGGTCGAAAGCGTAACCCACCGCTATGGAAAGACTTTCGCGCTCAACGACCTGACCCTCGATATTCCAGCCCAGTGCATGGCGGGGCTGATCGGGCCTGACGGAGTTGGCAAATCCACCTTGCTCGCTCTCATTTCCGGGGTGCGCAAGATTCAAACCGGCAAGGTCGTGGCGCTCGACGGAGACATGGCGGACGAGCACCATCGCCGGGCAAGCTACGGCCGCATTGCCTACATGCCGCAGGGGCTTGGCCGCAATCTCTATCCGACGCTGAGCGTGTACGACAACATCGACTTCTTCGGCCGTTTG
>DATBLC010000085.1:0-4241 GCA_036555515.1 Binatia bacterium | reverse complement strand
CGTGTCGCCCATTAGCAGGCCGGTCAAGAGGCACAGACCTTCCTGTGAAAATTTTTCCTTGTTCCCTTTTTCAACCCTCGCGGACTTTGTGATTCCCTGATTAAAGCGCCCCTGTTTTCTATCTATCGGTGCTTCGCTCCGTTCATCATGGGGATCAGTCCGTTCTAGACGTTCCAAACAGCCTGCCCTGAGTCCTATCGAAGGGTTCCACCGCTTCGTTCCGTCAAAGCCTTGCGGCGGTTCAAAGTTCAAGGTTCAAGAGTTCAAGGAAAGAGCCCAGCCGTCACCGGGTAGCGACAATTGACAAGCAGCACAAGACCGATCAAACTCCAGCGGCATGGCAAAGCATTGCCCCGGTGGCCATTCCCGACTTTCTGGAGGCAGTATGGCTCTTCTCACGTTGAGAAAAGCGGGTCAGGGCCAACTTTTGCTCGCTTGGAGCAGCCTGAGCATCACGCGCAGCAAACGGACTCGAATTGAATGATCCCGGCGTTTAATCAGTACGGGTGCTTGCCTGAAGGCATCTACGATTGCACGATGGATGAAGCGACACAGCGAGGTTCGGTGTCTTTCGGAGCAGCGATCGTCGACCACGGATGTGGGCGAGATTCCCGGAGTTCGTCCGTCAACTGAAAGAGTGTGGATTCGTGGAGACGGTAATAGAGTGAAGCCTCAAAGGGACGTTGTTGACTAGCTGGACAAACTCCTTCCTCGGTAAATCGAATCACTGGCATTTTGTGGCCGCGCGCGATGCGCACCGACATACGTCGGAGACCGTACTTAGGGTCAGGCATGAGTTATTGACTTATTGGCCCACTTGGCGGTAAAAAAGCCGATGGCCCGTAAACCGAGAGTCGAATTTGAAGGTGCGCTGTACCACGTGATCGTGCGAGGGAATCATCGGCGCGATATCTTTGGCGACGAATCCGACCGAGTCAACTACCTCGAACGGATCGAACATTATCGCGAACGCTACGAGGCTGTGGTCTACGCGTACATCCTGATGTCGAATCACGTTCATTTGCTAATCGAAACGGGCGTCGTTGGCCTTTCAAAGATCATGCAAGGGATTCAGTTCACCTATACGCAGCGCTACAACCGCCGTCATCGAAAAGTGGGGCACCTGTTTCAGGGCCGCTATAAAGCCATTCTGTGCGATCACGATGCGTATTTGCTGGAGCTGATTCGGTATATTCACTTGAATCCTGCGCGCATGAAGAATCCGCAAGATCCTTGGAAATACCGCTGGAGCAGTCATCGGGCATACCTTGGAGGAGAGGGCCCGCTAAAAGTTCAGACCAGCGCGGTGCTGCAACAGTTTGCTTCGAAGAGGAGCGCGGCTCGAAAGCGCTATCTTGATTTTATGAAAAAGGGGCTGGATCAGGGACATGTGGAGAGTTTCTATGAGACAGTAGAGCAACGCTTTTTGGGAGACGAGAAGTTTATCGAGCAAGTGGAGAAGAAAAAGGCGGGGGAACCAGTGAAGATCAAGATCAAATTTCCTCGTTTAGCGGAAGGAGTGGCGGCGGTGTACGGGATTGAAGCGAGGCGACTGCTCGGCACCGAACGGAACCGGAGTTGGGTAGGACCTCGTTCGTTGTTGGTATATGCGGCGAGAGAATGGTGCGGGATCAAAGCGAAAGCGCTGGCAGAATACCTCAATCGAGATGCGTCGATGATCAGCCGATTGCACACGGCGCATGCGGAGAAGCGTGATAAGAAGTCGGAGTCGGCGCTGCAGCGCTGGCTACGAATTAAGTCTACAACTCATGCCTGACCCCATTGGGTTTGACTCTGCAAACACCCGGCACAGACGCGATTGTCTATCGCTTCTTTCTTCAAGGTAAGGCGGACATCTGGGTTAAGGTAATGAGAAATTATTCTTACCTGCGGACCTTGATATGGACGCCGTAAATCCCCGCGTCAGGGGCCGGCTGATAATCCACTTTCTCCGAGATGCCCCAGAGGAGCTTATGACGCCACATGAAGCAGGCCGGGGCTTCCTCGGTGATCAAGCTCATCGCCTGAGCGAGGTATTTCTTACGCTTCGCAGGATCAAACTCCTGCTGCTCTTTAAAGAGGATCTCATCCACCTTGGGATTGGAATAGCCGATTCGAGGTGTCACTCCAGTCCTGAAATACTGGTGAAGCGGCGGACTGGGATCGAGCACCTGGCCTCTTCCCATGTAATAAAAAGGGACCTTGCCAGCCTGGACGTTGGCCCAAAGCGTAGGCCATTCGGGGGTCGCCAGCCTGGTGCGAATACCGACAGCGTTTAGCATCGGAACCATCGCCTCGGTGAGCTGCTTGTCAAGGGTATAGCGCCCCACCGGCGTTTGCAGCTCGACATCCACGCCGTTGGCGTAACCGGCTTGGGCAAGGAGTTGTTTTGCCTTTTCCGGATTATATCCGTACCTCGGCTGTAGATTCGGGTCGTAGCCGTATTGACCCGGACCGATCGGGCCATCCAAACGTGCAGCGAAACCCTCCAGGAGCGTCGCGATGATCTTGTCCCGATCGATAGCGTAGCAGACCGCCTGGCGCACTTCCTTTTTGTCGAAGGGAGGCTTGGGCTGCATGGCGAGAATCATGAGCTCGAGCGAGTCGACACCGACGACTTTGTGGTGGGGGGAAGCCTCCACGCGCTTACGGAGATGAGGAGGTATGAACTGGGCGATCTGGATCTCGTTATTGAGGAGCGCGGTGACCCTTTGTTCTGGCTCGCGCATCGTCCGGAAGACGATTTCATCAGGGGCTTGAGGATTTTTCCTCGCTTCGTGATGGTCCGGCCTTTTGACCAAAACAATGCGCTGGCCGGGGACCATTTCCTTGCGGGCATAGGGACCGCCGCCCAGCATGTGATTTTTGTCGGCCTCCGCGGCGCCATATTTCTCGTAGGCGGCTTTGCTCGTGATGACGAAGCGATCGCAGATAAAATCGAGCAGCGGAGCTGTGGGATTCTTGGTGATCAATTTCACCGTATATTTGTCCACAGCCTCGGCTTTAAGCATTGGGCTCGCCAGGGTTGTATGCTTACTGTCGGGGGCGAGAACCCGGCTCATGGAGTGGATCACATCGGTCGAGGTAACGGGGGAGCCGTCGTTGAATGTGTATCTTTTGTCCAGATAAAAGACCCAAGTGTTGGGGTCTTTGACCTCCCAGCGCTGCGCGAGACGGCCCTCGAACTCGCCTTTGGCGAAATTGTATGTGCAGAAGGGCCCGGTGACCTCGCTGTACAGTTGGTAGAGAAGAGCAACACTATCGCCGTAGGGGTTGTACGTTTCCATCGTCTCTGTCACGCCGATGGAAACGCGCGTCTGGGCGACCGCCAAGCGCGGCATGCCGGCGGACATCAGTAGGCTTGTAATTCCTATAGCCAAGATCGACTTCCAGTTTCTCCGCATCATAGAACCTCCCAATGACAACCTTCCCCCGGCTAGTTTCTCCGTTAACGCAACGCCGTAAAGGCGTGCCGGGTTTTTTCCAAAGAATCTTTTCTTTGATAGTCTCACACGAAGGCATCCACGACGTCCAGCAAATCGGCCTTAATAAATACGCTTATGCGGACCATATCTTACGTGGACTAGGCATTGATTTTCTTAAAGATGCTGCGCGACGACAAAGACGCGATCGCGCGGATGCATAGTTGGTGAACTCGCAAACACGCACTGCCTAAGTTGTCGCCGGTCTAAGAGCCGTTGTCAATAGGTGTGTAAACGAATGTTAGGCGGCGTCCTTCACTTCCTTCCCTTCCCATTATTATACTTCGTACCCCGTGCTACTTTCTCGACCAGCTGTGGTGCATTGAGTTTTCGAAAACTCTTCTCGGCAATCACCAACGTTTTCCAAACCAAGCAAGTAGCGTTTACCTCTGACTTAAAGCGTCTGGAGGCGGCAGTCCGTAGTCGCACTCGTGAGAACGGCCTGAAAGACCCGCCGCCGGGTCGGACCAGTACAACCCATTGATTTAGCGATAGAAGATTGTATAAATAGCGCGGTTTAGAGGCTTAGAGCGCGTTTTACCGCTTGAGCCATCGTTATTGGGAATATACATTACAGTTTGAGAAGTAACCCGCGGGTCGGAGAATCGGACGTGTTCGTGAATCGTCCCCTGTAATTATTCAGTCTTCGCACCTGGGGACAGGTCGCTCAATACCTTGGCTGCGCTTGCTATCGCGCGCGAGGTAATGCGAAAGACAGGATCATGATTCCTCCGCTGAATGAGCAAGGGTGCCTGCCTG
>DATBLC010000084.1:0-3149 GCA_036555515.1 Binatia bacterium | reverse complement strand
AGCGCCGTTGAAAAACTGCAGTTTGGCGCCCAGCTCGAAAGTTTCGTTCTTCTCAGGAGGGGTCGCCTCGTTGTTGGCGGCGAGTTGGATCGCCTCGGCAGATGGATTAAAAGCCGTCGCGTAGGAGAAATAGTAGCTCTGGGCCGGCGTCGGATGAAAAATCAATCCGCCGCGATAACTCCACATTTTGTCCGTGCGACTGAATCTGTCGCTGGCGGTCAATGCTTCGGATGTGTTGTAAGTCTTATTGTGGAAGTCGGTGTCGAAGTAATCCCAGCGAACTCCGCCCACCAGATCGAAATATTCGTTGAGCCGGATCTGATCGGCCGCAAAAATCCCGAATCCGAACGCCTGACCATCGGAGCGAGCGGAACGCGAGCGAGTCATCCCCGCCGTGCTTTGATGGTGGTCAGGATGATGCACGTCGACCGGGGGAATGTTCTGAAAAGCGTAATTGGTACGATCCAACCACTCTCCGGAAAACTCGATTCCCGTCACCAAACTATGCTTCAAGCTAAACGTATCGAATTTGGCGGTCAGATCCGTCTGATTGCTTACGATTTGCTCCACGATGTCGCGCGCGGGCCGATTTCTGTTGAAAGTGTTCGGAAAGGTCGCGGCGTTGAAGCGCGGCGCAGTGGTTTCGTGCTCACGATCGTTATGGCTGTAGCGCAACGTGTTGCGCAGGCTAAACATATCGTTGAAGCGGTGATCGAACCGCGCGGTGCCGACGTTGAGCAGAGTCTTTTCGAAATCTTTGTCAGCGAAGCCGTAGAAATTGTCCCGATCGACTCGCGCAGGCCTGCCGTTCACATACGGTATGCCGTAATCAGGAATGTTATCTTCGCCCTGAATCAAATAGCTCAAATTGAGTTGCGTCGGCGTGCCGAGCCCAAACGTGACCGACGGCGCAAAGCCTAGTCTCTTTTGCTCCGCGACATCCCGCCCGACAATGTCGTCCTTATGGACCATTGCATTGAGGCGGAGAGCGATTGTCGGGGTAATCGGCTGGTTGATATCCGCGGTTCCTCTTAGATAAATGCCATTGCCTGGACTGAAAGTACCGCCGTAACTCGGAGTGAGGTGAGGCACTTTGCTCACCTGATTGATCGCCCCGCCGGTCGAGCCACGGCCGAAATACTGCGATGAAGGGCCCTTGAGGACCTCGATCGCTTCGATGTTGAAGATGTCCCGAAAATACGAGCCCTGGTCGCGCACTCCGTCGAGGAAGAGGTCGTTGCGGGCATTGTAACCTCGTAGGGTCAAGTTGTTGCCTTGCACGCCGCCCTCACCGGCCTGGAAACTGATGCCGGGAACACTTCTCAACGCATCCTGAAAGCTTGAAGCAGCTCGCTCCTGCATCAGTTTTTGCGGCACGACGGTGATGGCCTGTGGCACGTCTTGGAGCGGCACAGGGATACGCGAGAGTGAAGATTCCGGCGGAACATATGGATTGTTTTGATCCTGCACGACCACCGGAGGCAAGGTAAAAGTCTCTTCTTTCTTCGGTTCCGCGGCAATCGCGTTGGTCGCTAAGGCAAAACTGAAAGCCACCGCGCGGCCCACGCCCTCGCCGGCCGCAAGGCAGATTTTGCGCAGCCCCTTGGCTTTCTGTCTTTCGTTCGCTCGTCTTTGTTGTCGACTCATGATTCCTCCAGAAGTTTGAATTCGTGCTGGCTGGCATGAGTCGGGTCATTGCTGGCTGGCGGCTTTAGAATCTATTTGGTTAAAATCAGTTTGCCGTTTCGGGTGATGCGCAGGTTGTACTCTTCGTTCTGATGCACGATGATCACTTCGCTCTTGCCTTGAAAAATGTTATTGCTTTCGATGCGCGGTTTTTGCCCAAGGGGGACCGAACGGTTCGGTCTTGGAGCTCGTTGCGTGGCGAAATTCACGATGGTTTCTCTCATAAAAAAAATTTCCTAGCGCAGCTCAAATTTCACCGGCAACATCACCCACACAGCCACCAAGTCTTTGCCTCGGCGCGCGGGCTCAAAGAGCCATTTTTTGACAGCTTCGGCGGCGGCGATATCGAGGTCGCGAAAACCCGCCGACTGCTCGACGATCACTGGGCCGACTCGGCCGTTTTCCAAGACACGGACACGCAGCATGGTAATGCCTTGCGCGCCCGCTCTTCGCGCCGATTCGGGATAGCGTGGCTTGACCTGATAACCGCCGAGAGGGCGTGCTAGACCCGAGAGCGCTTCTCCCGAAACGATTCCGCCGCCACCCGTGCCATCCCCTTTGGCCCCCCGACCCAGGCCCGAATTTCCTTTTCCGCCTCCGCCGCCTTCGACGCCGCTGCCGCCGGCGACGGCGACATCGCCCTTGCCGAAAAACTCGCCGGCGCCGGCGGCGCTGCCCTCGGATTCGGCTGCCTTCGAGCCGACGTTCCATCCAGCCTTTGGTTTGCCCGGATCTTCCGGCAATGCGGCCAACGGTGGCTCTTCGACGGGTTCCTCTTTAACTTCTTCCTTGGTATTGCCGGTGGGCGGCAGAGGACTGGTTTCGAGCACCGGTTTCGACAGCAACTTCGGCGCGGTGATGTGCTGCGGCTTGGACTTCGGTTTGGGTTTGGACGGTGGTGGCGGTGGAGGAGGAGGCGGCGCCACCTCGATTTGCTTGGGGGGCGCCACGGGCGCGATCTCGATCAGCTCCACCGGCACCGTAATTGGCTTGATCGGCTTGGCATGCATCACCAGCGCTGCCAGTGGGATGAGGGTCAAATGGATCAGTGACGATGCGGTAAACGACGAGATCAGCCACCGATCATTCATCGTTCCAGCTCCTTCGGTTTGACCGCGATCGCCATCCGGGCGACGTTGGCGCCCCTTGCGATATCCATGACTTCGACGACCCGGCCATGCTCGACACCGTCGTCGGCGTTGATGACGACGAGCAAATCCGCGTTCTGCGCAAGCTGCTGACGCAGGAGATCGCCGAGCGCGGCCTTGTCAACCTTCTCTTTGTTGAGAAAAACGCGCGACTCCGTGTCGATGGTAATGGCAGCGCTCTCGGCCGGCGCTTGTTGGCCGGAAGCGGCTTTCGGCAGATTCACCGGCAGGCCGCGGTATTGCGCCATCGACAGGGTCGAAATCATGAAGAAGACCAACAGAAAAAATATCGTGTCGATCATCGGGATGATCTCA
>DATBLC010000083.1:0-4676 GCA_036555515.1 Binatia bacterium | reverse complement strand
CTGCTAAAAGCGTCCGTGCCGGCTTTGGTCGTGGCGCTCGCGCAGGAGGCCGCGCCGCCGGGCAGCGCCGGCACAGCGGCCGGGATCATCATGTCACTTCACTACACCTCCGGAGTGTTGGCGCCACTGATCGCTGCCCAGCTCATCACGGGTACCGGCGATATCCTGGTGGCAATGATCCTGGTGTCATCCGTTCCATTAGTTCTTTATGCCGCACTGATCGGCGCCGTGCGCGAGCGCGGCCGCTAAAAACCGGGATTCGCCGCAGAGACCCGTGGCGCACAGATACAGAAATTTTCTCGGCGAAGATTCCGAACTCTGCGCCTCGGCTGTACAACGGGCCTGTTGCTTTTATGAAATGCGCCTAGAGGCCAAGGATCCGCTCGGCGTTGCCATGAAAGATTTTTTCCATCAGCTCATCCGAATAATTTAGCTCCCGCCACTCCTTGAACAGGCGCTCATAGGAGATGCTCGGATAGTCGCTGCCGAACATGATCTTGTCTTTGAGACGACCTTTGATATCGCGCTTCAAGGCATCCGGAAAGTATTTCGGCGCCCAACCCGATAGCTCCCATGAGACGTTGCCTTTGTGCAGCACGACCGCCAGCATCTCTTCGGTCCAAGGCCAACCCGGATGCGCGGCAACGATATTCAAATCGGGAAAGTCGGCGGCTAGCCGATCGATCGCCGCCGGGTGCGCATGGCGAATCACCGCGCCCAGACCGCCCGGCATGCCGGCGCCCATTCCGGTGGTCCCCACGTCTATCATCACGGGGACTTTGAGCGCATTGATCGTTTCCCACAGCGGATAGAACCGCCGCTCATCGACCGAGAAATGGCCCATGATCGGATGGAAATGAAAGCCGAAGAGCTTGAGGTCCTCGACCGCCTTTTTTGCGTCATCGATGGCGCGTTCGCCTTTGAGCGGATCGACAGCGCCCCACGCTTGGCGGATCACACCCGGATGATCGTCGCGCATCCTGGCGACGTACTCGTTGGTGCACGGGGGCGCGCCGGTTATCGACTCGATGTCGAAGGCGACCAGCATCGCCTCAACGCCGGCTTGCGTGAATTCCTCGATGACCTCGCTTTCGCTCTTCCATGTCCAGGGACGATTCCAGTACTTCGCCAACGCTTCGACGTAGGGCCCCTGGGATTTAATCCACGGCTCGGTATTCGGATAACAGTGCAGATCGATCATTCTCATGAACTCAAATCGTTATCCACGCCGAAGTCGTCTGTCAATTGAGGAAGACCATAGTGGCCATTGTTACAGTTATCGCGCATTCCGGCGGCGCTTCAATTCGACAAGTCGAGGATCCCTGAGCAAGCTAGAATCTGCATTCGGAACTCACTCCAACGCGGTTTCGATATTCCAAGGCCATCCGGTTGCGTCGTCTGGCAGTATAGCCGATTAGAGGGCCAAGGGTGCTGCCGAATCCAAATTGCCCAGTAGTGCGACACTGAGCGTTTAGCCAACTGTTGAGTGCAGAAGCTCTCCACCCTTTTTAAACACCCTGGACACAGTTCCTTGGATCCGGAAATCCTCAGTCAGAATGATTGGCCGGTTCTTCGTGTTTGTCGACTGCGGCTGGAGGACGTAATAACCGGAGCCTTTGGCTAATTTCTTGATTGTGGCTTCGCCGTCGACGAGCGCCACAACGATCTTGCCGGGATCGGCTCGTTCTTGCTGGCGCACCAGAACTAGATCCCCATCTTCTATCGTTTGACCTTCGATTTTTGCCCGGTTCATGGAATCACCGCGGACACGAAGAAGAAAGAATTTGGCGGTGGGCGGTTTGAGAAACGCCTTCGGCAACTGAACTTGGCCAAGGATGTTTTCCTCAGCCGGCATGAGCTGACCGGCCGGCGCCTCGCCGACGATTGGGACGAGATGTGTTTCGAGGCCTGCGGATTGGCCCCGACGCAAGCGTAGGCCGCGGGCACCGGACCAACGGTCGATGTAACCCTCATCTTCCAGCACATCCAGGTATCGGAGAACCGTCCGGGTGGAACCAACCTTCAGGAGTCGGCGCAGCTCTTCGATTGTGGGAGGGACGCTGTTGCGGATGAACCATCGGTTTAAAGCGTCAACAACCTGCTCTTTGGTCAGGAGTTTAGGGCGCGACATGGAAAAAAACTACCAGAACGGTTGACTTATTGTCAATGATTATGTCATTCGTGTTTCCTATGGTAAAAAGGCGGTGAGATGGCACATCGCTGGCGCATCGTCAAACTGAAATCCATGGCGCGGAGCGTGACAAATTTCTGACAAAAGCAGGTTTTTTTATGTTATAGGACGACAACATATGAGCAAAAATCCGACCGTCATCGAGACGCAGGCTCAAAGACGCCTCAGGTTTGGATCCGCGCAACCCCATCCAAATGCTCTTTGCCCAGAAGCTTCGCCTCTTTATCAGACTGCTCTAGGCGCAGCATATATTTCGGACTCCTTGGCCTTCATGAAGCGGCTTCCGTCATCCTCAATCCAAGTCGTCGTCACTTCGCCCCCGTACGCGCTTCACTTTAAGAAGGAATATGGAAATGTCGACAAGGCGAAATATGTCGAGTGGTTTCTTCCCTTCGCAGCCGAAATTAAGCGCATCCTCAAACCGGACGGGAGCTTCGTTCTTAACATAGGCGGCAGTTACAATCCCGGTTCGCCAACGCGGTCTCTCTATCATTTCAAGCTGCTTATCGCTCTTTGCGAGGAATTAGGTTTCCATCTTGCTCAGGAATGCTTCTGGTATAATCCCGCGAAGTTGCCCGCGCCCGCAGAATGGGTAAATGTTCGCCGGATGCGTATAAAGGATTCGGTGGAATACATTTGGTGGCTTTCGCCTACGGAATGGCCAAAGGCCAACAACGAGGCTGTTCTAGTGCCGTATAGCGACGACATGGAGCGTTTAATCCAGAAGGGGTATCGAGCGAAGAAAAGACCGAGCGGCCACAACATCACAGCCAAATTTCAGAAGGACCGTAACGGCGCAATTCCGTCTAATCTCATTTCCCGCGGGAACAATGAAAGCAACTCGGAATTTCTCCGCGCCTGCACAGTTCGAGGCCTAAAGCTCAATCCAGCCAGATTTCCCCCGGCGCTACCGGAGTTCTTTCTAAAGCTGCTCACCGGAAAAGGCGATATCGTTCTTGATCCTTTTGCAGGCAGCAACACCACGGGATACGTTGCCGAATCTCTCAATCGGCGTTGGCTCTCGATCGAGAATAACGAGGACTATTTCAGAGCATCCGCTGTACGCTTCGGAATCGACCTAGTAGATGAATCGAGATGACCTCACGAGCACGCTTAAAGAGATTTTCCCCTCGGGCACATGGCCGAGACCGCTCCACATTCTCCAGGCGTTAAGCCTTTGCGATTCAGGTACTTCCTTAGCCGAGGCCGCCAAGGCGGTCGGCACCAATCAAACATCAATAAGAATGGCAATGGACGCCCCGGACCCAATATCCGCAGTCCTGGGGCTCGCAGTAAACGAGATAGAGGAGCGCTTTCGCCGGCGCGCGACCCAAATATTAGGTCAACTCCTGCTCGGGCGGTGCGCCGAAATCGCCTTTGAGCAAATATACAAATCAGAGATGCACTCGGAAGAATTCGAGCTCCGCGACTTGCGCGAGGGTCGCACCGATACCGATTACCGGCTCTATAACGGTCGGGGCCGACCTATTTACCGCGTCAATATCAAGTTTCACGGCTCGCCATTCCGGCGCGCACCAGATCTCGTCGGCCTCGATTCCGCCGACTGCTTTGCCCTTGCGACGTACAAGATTCACAGCGCCATCGAGAAACAGAAGCAGGAAGGGCTCCCCTATTTCTTTGCGATTGTCGGTGTTCCGAACCTCACGGGGGAGTCAGTGGGCCGCGATATTCCGCCCTTTCTTGTTGAGACCGTGGCGCTAATCGATCAGGCCCCGAAAGGAAAATCCAAAAGAGACATTGAGGATGCTGTAGTCGCGAGACTCGTGCAACAAAATAATCCGGTTTTCCAAAAGACTTTAGAACGAATTATCAGTGCCGACTGGTATGTCCTCTCCGCTCGAAGAGCAGACAAATTACTGCGCGAATTACTTTTTGATCGGGTTTTCGCCCTTCGAACGCGGGGCTTTGCGCGTGCTTTCGGGCGAGCCGAACTCGACATGCACTTCTCTTTGTCAAAGGATTTGATTCCTCTAAAGCGATTTCTTGCAACCCTCCTTGACGGCGGCCCCCAACGAGTAACCACATTAATGGAACGCGGGGACTACTAGGTCGCCTGTTCAGCGTTAGCTGAAATCCCTTCCGTCACATTCTTTTGGAACCCTTTCAAAGGCGTTGAACCTGCTTCTCGCCTTCTGGACAATCAGTCCAGTCTGGAGTAATTGGAAAATTCGTCAGAGAGGTCGGGGTTATGTTCACGCGGCAGTGGTCAACGTCGGAGCGAAAGTATGACGTGATTCTCCAACGCGACGTGAAAGTGCGCATGCCCGACGGGACACATCTCGACGGCGACATCTACCGGCCGAACTCCGAAGAAAAATTCCCGGTCATCTTAGGTGCGCATGCGTACAATAAAAACTTTCAATCTCCGCCCTTGCGCCCGGTGGGATTCACGCCCATGCGCGGCTACATGGAAAGCGGCGACTCCACGTTCTTCGGACGACGCGGCTACGTCCATGCGGTGTTC
>DATBLC010000082.1:0-56882 GCA_036555515.1 Binatia bacterium | reverse complement strand
AAGATGGGAGCGACGCTATCACGTGAATTGCCAACACCGGGAGTGGAATTGAAACGGTAAGACCTGACGCAGCAAACAAATGCAGACTAAAGCAGAAAACTCCGCACAACGTCCGCCACCGCGAAGCGGTTTAGTTCAACTCCCTAACAACTGGCAGCCTATCTCGGTCGGCGCTCGCTGGCGCCGAGGGTAAATCCCCCATCCACCGATACGCCTTCTCGCGCGTCGCACTCTGGTGTGATCTCCACTGAGGTTGAAATGTCATCGTAAAATAGGACCGTGCGAATGCCGGTCCGGCCCCTGAGGGTTGAAACCCCTGGATACAGCCGGGTCGGGCTTACCATTTAGACCAAGGCCGTTTTCCTTGCGGTGCTTGGCCCAGCCCTTCTCCAACGACTTTACTTGCGCTGCAGCGACAATGCCAAAACGACCAAGCGCCAATATAAGAGCTCGAACCGAGACGCTCGGCGGAGCCTGCTGAGTCTGCCGGTTGCAGACCGGGCACCACATCGTGGGCGGCCCGATGCCTCGGGAGAATCGAATCTCATTGAGCATCACATCCAGCCGATCGCGCAGGGCGATTACCTGCTCCCACGCCATCTCTGGCTTCCACTCTTGCCGCAGGGCGTCGATCATCTCCGGGAACCATGTTCGACTGGCGTCACCCGCAGGCATCTACTCGGTTCCTTGATAATCTGAGCCGCCACATGCATCTCTCATTCAACTCAAGATCGAATGATTATAACCGATCAGCCGGGCTATTAACGCCCCGTCCGCCTCGGTTCAACACGTGCGTGTACACCATAGTAGTTGAAACGTCGGTGTGGCCGAGGAGCTCCTGAACAGTGCGAATGTCATACCCGTCTTCCAGGAGATGGGTCGCAAAAGAATGACGAAAAGTGTGGGGATGCGCCGGCTTCGCGATCCCCGCTTTCCGAACAGCTTCTTTGACTGCCTTCTGCAACACCGTTTCGTGAACATGGTGCCGCCGCCGCTCGCCAGTGATTCGGTCGGTGTAATGGCTCGTTGCAGGAAATATCCATTGCCAGCCCCATTCTTTCCCTGCGTTCGGGTATTTGCGTTCCAGCGCGTCGGGGAGGGCAACGCGGCCCAGACCCTTTTGAACATCTTCCTCGTGTTGTCGTTTGACCTTCCGAAGATGTGTCAAGAGTGGCTCCTTAACCGCGCCGGGCAGCATCGTGACCCGATCTTTGTCGCCCTTGCCGCTGCGAACTCGAATCTCGTTGCTGGAAAAAGTCTACGTCCTTGACCCTGAGCTGCAAGCATTCCAGCAGTCGAAGGCCCGCTCCATAAAGCAACATGGCCATGATCCATTCCGAACCATCGAGGTTGTCGAAAATAGACCTCACTTCCTGTCGTGTTAAAACTGTCGGCAGTCTCTTCGGCCTGTTGGCGCGAACCACACCGTCGACGTAACCAATATCTTTGCGTAAGACCTGGCGGTAGAGGAACAATACGGCGTTTAATGCCTGGTTTTGCGTTGAGGCGCTTACGTGGGACTCGGTTGCCAAGTTGGAAAGAAACCGAGCTACCTCCGGTTCCGCCATTTCGGCCGGATGACGTTTATTGTGGAAAAAGATGAATCGTTTGATCCAATGAACATAGGTTTCCTCGGTTCTCGGACTGTAGTGGCGCATGCGGATCGCCTGGCGGACTTCGTCAAGCAACTTCGGTTTTAGCGCCGATGAGGCTACAGCGATCATCGGCACCGATTGGGTCGTTGAAATTCGGTTCCGGTTGAGTTGGTATACTTTAGCGTTTTCCATGTTGTCTCCTCCCCTTGTCGACGCCGTTCAAGGCTCAAAGAAAAAATGCTTTCATGCGATTGAACCTTTAACCGTTTTAAGGTTTCTCCCGGGGTCTGGTCACCAATCCCGCCGGATGAAACTCCATTTACTGAAAATATCTTCAGTAGTCAATAGTGCAGTGAACCGTCGCTAACAACGGGCAGCCTATCTCGGTCGGGGTATAAACACCCCGGATCGGACGACGCAATATGGCAGTGCTTTCAGGCTTTTTCTTGGAAGGGATGTTTTTTCGGGGTTAGCGCGTAACTTTCGCTATCAGAATCGTTTACGTAAGCTTCGCTGTGCTCCCACAGTGTATAAGTGCCGCCACCTCAATCACTCGTTTTATGACCACAAGTTATCTTAAACGCGAGATTTTGCAGAATGCACTGAACGTCAGGTGGAGCAGGAAAAAACCTGCGGAAACTTCCGGCCTCATGCGCTATGCGAAAAGACGTCAATCCTTGGTTTCTTCGCGGTAGAGCTGAACCGCCTTGAGCACGGGCGCGTCGCTCACGCTGAACAACAGGGCTTCGCCTCGACCGATGTTCCGATGCCGGTGCCAGGCCCAGTTGGGCACCACGAAGCCGTCTCCTTTGGACCAGCTGAGTACCTCCTCCCCGGCCACGGTTTCTCCTTCCCCTTGGATTACGAAATAGACCGTTCCTGACGTGTGACGGTGTTCTTGCGTCTCTTCCCCGTTCCTGAGCATTTGCACATGACAGTCAATGGTTGGCAGGGCCGCTCCGCCGGTGACGGGGTTGACGTATTCGAGAATCACGCCGTCATAAGCACTGCCCTGCTTGCGCGATAGTCTCGTCAGGCGATCGAAAGTGGTCTGCCACTTGTAAGCAACTGCCAGGCCTCGATTGGCATCACGGTTCGCTTGCGGCGGCCTGACCCAACCGGCCTGGAGCTCGGGACTTTCAGTATCATCCACCAGCGGTTGCTTCATGCTGGAGTGTTGCTCGTAAAATATTGCGTTGATGTTTCTTACAAATGGAGTGTCAATGGCATCCAGCCATATGACAGTCTCTTCGGTGGGGTTCTCGTGATGGTGCCATGTGCCCTGGGGGGTTAGAATGAGGTCGTTTTCTTCCGTGTGAATTTTTTGCCCGTCCACCACCGTGTAGGCGCCCGGGTTGCCTTTAACCACAAATCGGAGTGCGGACATGGAATGGCGATGGGCCCAGGCGGACTCATGTGGCCTCAACATCTGGAGCCCGGCGCGCAGTGAAAGGGTCGTCCCTTTGGTGGGAATTCCGGGGTTGGTGTACAGGATGCTGCGCCGCCCCCCCTCTTCTAAACCCAAAACCTCAACGGCCTGTCGCATCATGTTGAGCATCGTGTTCCACTTCCAGAGGTAAGGAACGCCTCCGGCAAGCGGTTGAGGCCTTCGAGGTATCTGCCATTCACCCACCAGATGTGAAGATTCCAATTCTTGCTCGAACCCTTCCAGCGCCTCTGTCCTCTGAGAAAGGACATAACCGCCGTCGTCTTTAATTATGCCTGCCATCGCTAGTCCTCCTGACAGACCGTCTTTCACTGCCGCAGCGCCGCAAAGATCTCCTTGGCTAACCCCATGGCCTTTCCCTGCACGTGGTAAAACTCCTCGTCGGTGAAGAAGGCCTTTTCTCCGGATTTGACGGTCTTCATTGGATCTACGCCTTTGACGGCGACCCCTTTACGGATCGGCGGAGAGGACATCCCTTCAGCCACCGTCCTCTGTCCCTCTTCGGTCAGCACCCAGTTGAGATAGACCGTGGCTGCGTTAGGATGGGGAGGGTTTGTCGGGCGCTCGATGAAAGCCGAGGCCGGATTGATATTTCCACCCTCCACGAATCTTTGCATGAATATCGGCAAACCGAGCATTTTGAAGTTGCTGATTTCGGCGTGCTGGGTGCCGACCCCGATTGCGTATTTTCCTCTGGCCACCCATTCCACTTGTTGGCGCACGTCTTTGATCATCACCGGCTGGGTTGACGCGAATTCCTTGAGGAACTTTGTTCCGTCCTCCAGGCCATAGGCCTTACCGATCATGAAGGCCGCCCAACCGGCGGCAGCGGACGGAATAGCAGGATCGTAGAGGACCACCTTCCCTTTCCACTTGGGACTGAGGACGTCTCTGTAGGACTTGAGCTCGCCCTCTTTGACCATAGCGGTATTGATAGAGACATAAGACGTGTAGGGCGCGATCAAGGCGATCGCCATCTTCTCCTTGTCCAGATAGGGAATGTCTCCGGAAAGATAGGCGCTTCTCTCCTTGACCTCGGGCAAAAGCAGCAGTGGTTCTAGCGGAGCAAAAACCTTCTGGGGCTTCATAATATTAATGGCGGTACCGGCACCCATGTGGAAAACGTCCGGCAAGTGGAGTCCAGCGCCCCTCTCAGAGAGATAGCGCTTGGAAATTTCGGCCGATTTTCCCGCAACAAACTCCAATTGGATTCCGAACTTCCGGCCAAAAACCGAGGTTAAAGCCTGACGCGTGTCAGGATCCAGCTCCGCGTAGATAACGAGCTTTCCCTCTTTCTTGGCCGCGGCAACGATTTTATCCCATTCCGGTTTGTCCGCACTCTCCCCCGACTGGGTGGACTCGGCTGATACCATGAGGATGAATAGGATCGATAAGCAACTCAAAATCTTTTTCACGGCTGAAATTCCCCCTTGCCTGGCAGGTTTTCCTGCCTACTCCATTTGAACCGCACAAAGGCTCTCGGATGGCATATGAAGGTAGACCTTTTCTCCCTTTGTAACATCATGGACGGGATGCAGGTGCAAGCGAATCGGTTCATCACTCCCTATCCCCACCAGACAGTCAAGATATTCGCCGAGAAAAGCGACGCTGGTAACCTCGCCCTGTAAGACATTGGGAACGTGAGAGGGCTTCTCCAACAGACGGATGTTTTCCGGACGTACGCAGACCAACACTCGAGTCCCAGGCTTTGCGCTATCAAATAAGGAGCAGGAGAACAAGCCTTGCGGCGTTGACACGAGGGCAGGTCCGCCTTCTTGCCCAAGGCGCTTCACCTCGCCCTTAAAGAAGTTGCATTGGCCGATAAAATCCGCGACGAATTTGCAGTTAGGCCGGCGATAGATCTCCTGTGGTGTTCCGATCTGTATGATTCTTCCCCGGTGCATCACGGCGATCCGGCGAGACATCGCCAACGCCTCGATCTGGTCATGGGTAACGTAGAGGGTCGTGATATCCAAGCGCTTGAGGAGCTCGCCGAGCTCGAGGCGCATCTGCTCTCTGAGTTTAGCATCCAGATTGCTCAATGGTTCGTCGAGCAGCATGATTTTGGGCTCTTTCACCAGCGCGCGCGCCAAGGCCAGCCTTTGCTGCTGACCGCCGCTCAGGCGAGGAGCCGGGCGATCTTCTAGCCCTTCCAGTTGAACCGTGGCTAGGGCCTTGAGTACTCTCTCTCGGATCTGGGAACGGGAGAGTCCCTTCCTGGCTGCTTTCAATGGTAGAGCGACGTTTTCGAATACGGTCATGTGAGGCCAGATCGCGTAGGACTGAAAGACCATTCCGATGTCCCGTTTGTTGGGCGGCACCGCAATTCCCTCAGTCGACGAAAAGACCGGTTCGTGGGCGATTCGGATTTCACCGCCATCCGGCTCTTCGAGACCCGCGATGGAGCGAAGAGTCGTGCTTTTGCCGCATCCGCTTGGCCCTAACAGGGTAAAGAAAGTCCCTTTCTCCACTTCGAAGGAGACGTTGTCTACGGCGCGCAAGCGGCCGCGATCAGTGTCAAAATACTTGCAGAGCTGAGAGCACTCGATCATGTTCTTCCGCTGGCTACTCCGACATCGCCAGCCTCATGCCCAGAGCTTTGGCCACCAGCGCCATGAACAGGGACAACGCAGTGATGATCAGTCCCACCACCATTCCTTTTTCCGGTGACTGTCCGATATAGTGCTCCAACATTAATATGGAAAGTACTCTCCATTCCGGAGTATAGAGCAGAACAACCAGGCTGACATCTCTCAAGGCGGTCAAAAAGATGATAATGCCGGTTGCCAGAAAAGTAGGGGTCAACAACGGCGCCAGCACCCTCCGGAAAGTGTACAGCCACGATGCTCCAGAGACTCTTGCTGATTCCTCGAGTTCACGCCCAATCTGGACCATCGTACCATCCATGAGACGAACACCCTGGGGCATCTGATTGATGATCATGGCGAGAATCAAAAGCGCGAGAGTGCCATAAAGTCCTGCGAGAATCGGCAAGCTCCCCAGGACCGCCCAGAGAAGCCCGACCGCCAGGAGAATACCTGGAACCGCCCAAGGCAGCCATGTCATGAAATCGAGGAGCCCGCGCCCGGCTATTTTTGTCCGGATGGAGATGTAACTGATCAGACAAAAGAAAAGCGTGCCCGCGCCGGCCGCCCCGCCGGCCATGATAAGTGAATTGATCAGGGAACGGAAAAACAATGGGTCGCGCAACACCGTCCGCCAATGGTCCAAGGTGTAGGGCTCGGGTAGGTTGAACATCCCTGATACTTTCATGAAGGTCCCCAGGACCAGGACGGCCAAAGGGGCGACGGTGAATATTAGCAGATAGAGAAGGCAGATGCCGAGCAAAACCCAGCGCCACGGACCCATCCGGATGGGGGCCGGTCGGAAGGCCTTTCCACTCACCGTTGTGTACTGCCTGCGAGTGATCAGCCATCGGTTCATGAAGACCACGGCGAAGACAAAGAGCATGAATATCGAGCTCAGGGCCATCGCAGGAGGATACAGAGGCGGCTCCCATCGGAGCATGTCGTAGATCTTGGTGGAATAGACGTAGATTCTAGCCGGCATGCCCAGGAGCAATTCCACCTCAAAAGATTCCAGCGACTTGATAAAACCTAGGAGTGTCGAGCCGATTATGGCGGGAATCAGGAGCGGGAAAGTAACTCGTGTTAGAGTGCGAAAGTTGCTGAGGCCGGACATGAGTCCCGCCTCCTCCAATGCGGGGTCCATGTTTCGGAACGCTGGCGCCAGCATCAACACCCTCACAGAGATGCCGAAGGCGAGATGAGCCCAGATGATGCCTCCGTAGGAGTAAATGTTGAACGGGGCCTCGGTGACAAAAGGAAAGAGTTTCATGATCGACGTGTTGACAAGGCCGTAGGTTCCGTCGAGCAAGAGGACCCAGCCCATGGTCATGGGCAGGATGGGGAGGAAGAAGTTGATCCACAGGCAGAATTCGATGGCTCCTTTGAGGGGCATGTTGGTGCGCACCAACGCCCAGCAGAAAAAGACGGCAAGCGCCATGCTCACGAAGGACCGAACCATACCGAGCCAGAGAGTCGTCCACAGGGCTTTCCCGATGGCCGGGTCCGTGAACGCAGCCTGGTACCCGCTCAAGGTGAAGAAGCCGGCTTGTCCGGGCGCCGCGCTGCGAAAACTGCCGTAGACAACCATGCCAAGCGGGAAGACAGCAAGCAACGCCACGACCGTTGCTAACAGGGTCATGGCGAGGATAGAGAGGTCTCTGCTGCGAAGACTCACCGGTTACTCTTGGTAGAAAAAATCACAGGAGGGTGTTTTTGAGTTCAGTCGCCGCCAAGGAGTCAATATTCCGATGGACTCCTAGGGTTCGCCGAAAAACCGCACCGCATTGTCATATAAAATCTTTCCCTTTTGACTTTCGGTAACGTCCTTTCGCTCTAAGAGATTCGTCGCTGCGTTATCCCGCGCTTCGCCGTGCGGATAGTCGGACGAGAAAAGGAGCTGGTCTTCACCCAGAAGAGCAATTTCCTCTTTCATGAGCGGATCATCCATCTCTCCACAGAGAAAAATTCTACCCGACTTCAAATACTCTTGAATGGACCGGCTAGGCATTTTGGCGGACAACGCCGGCGGTTGAATAGATTTATCGCGATCCGAATAATGATCCATGCGGCTTACCATATAGAAAATCCATTCCGCGCCGAACTCCATGAAAGCGATATTCATATCGGGATAACGATCCAGCATGCCGCGGCCCACAAGCGCGACAAAGGCCATTTGCGCTGGCAGCGCCATGCTCAAAGCGTGTGCGTCGAGAAAAGTTTCCACCATCTTGTCGAATGGCGGGAAGCTCGCAGCCATATGGACGCAAAGGGGAAGGCTTCTGTGAGCAAACTCATCCCAAAAAGCCGTAAAGCTGTCATCCGTAAGCATCTTCTCGCCCGCCGTGCCGAAAACGACCGCTGCCGACGCCCCCAAACGGAGCATCTCCTCCAACGCCGCGATAGCTTCGCGGGGTTTGCGTAGCGGCACCAGGCCCGCCCACTTGAGTCGTTTGGAGTTGGCAGCGCACTGCTGGCCCATATAACGGTTGTAAGCCCTGAAGAGCGCGGCTTCGAAACCCGCGTCCGCAGTCATGCGCGCATACAACGTGGAAGGGAAAAGACACTGAACATCAATTCCCATCTCCTCAAGCTCACGGACTCTTCCCTCCGCATCCATCAGGGTATGCGTATTTCTATGTGTTCCATCCGCAACCCAACCGGGCGTGTTAGCCGGTTGCAAACCCGGACCAAAGACATGCGGCTCCAACCGGCCGTCGATAAGCCAGCCGGAGTTAAAAGCCGCCATCTCGGTAGATTCATTGATCATGGCAGCACGGGGACGCCGCGGTATATATCTTTCCGGCAAACTCGCCCACATCGGGGGGGCTAGGATGACATGTGCATCAGCGTCATAGACACGATAATTGCCAAGCATTGCGGCCTCCTCTTCGGAGATCTTGATATAGCATGACTACGTATCATGATGCATCTCGCGAATAAAATTTGATCGGCAATATTCGAGTTCAACGCGCACGGGTCAGACCAGGCCATCAACAAACAGTAGCGAGAAGGTCGACTTCAGGTTAAACGACAGCAGTTCGAGATAACTCTCCGTCGGTCCTGATCGTCGCGAAACACAACCTGGCGGTTCTTGCCGCGGCGAAAATAGGGGTCCGGGATATCGGATCCGTAACGTTCGCGACAAGGGCCTGGCGGTTTCAACTCAGCCCTTTTTGCGACTCGATTCAGCTATGCAAACCTGACCCTGTTATTTCGCCGCCCGGCGATGATCCAGCGGGACGATTATTTTGCGGCCGTGCCTATGATCTTGATTCCCTCTGATTTTTCGATGTAGCGCACGAATCGGTACTTGCCTTCTTTGCCATCCATATCGGTGCTCATTCTTTTGCCCGCCGCTTCGACTTTTGCGACGATATAGGATGGCCCCTTGCGGCGAATCGCAGCCCGGGCTTCGCTTTCAAATTCCTGGAGGGATCTCACGGCATAAGAGTTTTCGATGCCGGCTGCATTCGCCATGCCGGCTAAATCCGTCACGCCGGCGGTGGCCGTGGGCAGCCCGCCGGTCGCCATGTAACATTGGTTGTCGAACACAATCACGGTGAGATTCGGCGGCCGTTTGTTGGCGAGGGTCGTCATTGCGCCAATATTTAAGAGCACGCTGCCGTCGGATTCAATAGCGATCACACGGCGGTGCGGCAAGACGAGCGCGAGGCCTAAACAGAGCGGCGTGCACATCCCCATGTTGATCTGGTAAAGATTCGACTCCTTGTGACGCAAGGCGAACCATTCGCCCGCCACCCAACCGAGGGTTGTTACAACGAGATCGTCTTCCTTCACCAGCGGTGCCAAGAGGCTGAGGCATTCGTATCGGGTCATCGCCCACTCTTTAATCGCGCAGCACTTCGCCGGAAAGTAGCACGGCGACTGGATGCTGCCAGAGAAATGTAGACAACTTTGCGCCCATGATGACTTCCTTGGTTTCTTCGGGCTGGCTGGCTCGGACGTAGGGAATCTGCAGCGCCTGAAGAATGGGTTCGGTGGTGAACTTGTAGGTTATAAAGCGCCAGTTCGCACGGTCGCCGACTTCGCCTCGATGGGCGATAATAATTAGCATAGGAATGCCGTAAGATACCGAGAGGGATGCCAGCGGCCAGGTCGCGACGAGAAATCCCGAGTCCGCGATAAGCAAGGCCGGCTTGGCGCCGCCCAACCAAGCGCCGGCGCATGCTGCAACGGCTTCACCCTCGTTGGTCACCCCTACAGTCGTAAAGTCCTTATCTTCCGTGATCAGTTTCTGCGCATCATGAATCTGGTCGTCTGGAAGGTATGCAACGAAGTTGATTCCCGATTCCTTCAGCGCTTCATGAACGATCACCGCGTATTCTTGCTTCATGGATTTGCTTCGGCGGCTATGCCCCTAATACTATTGGGCGGCGACATGTGTCAACTCGGACCTCGACAATGAATCCCCACGCTCTTAGGCTAGCCTGCCCGTGACGCGTTAGGTTTACCGTGATGCCATCGCTCCGGCCAGAAGGGACTCCTCAAAGAAATCATCGACCGGTTCCTTTATCCCGAGAAGTTTTATAAAAGCGGCTAGATCGTCCTTTCGAAGGCCAACTTGAAGGTCCTCTACATAGTGATCAAGGGCTTTTCTTTCGACTGTCGCGTCGCCGGGCAACCTCTGGGCTTTCCCCATTTCGATGGCTCTATCTTTGTCCTTGCGGATAAGATCCGCCGCTTTGCTCAAGGCCTTAAGAACGCCAACGACTTTGGTGGGATTTGTTGCCACGAATTTTTTTGTCGCGAGGACAACCGAAGTCGGCAAATTCGGAAATACTGTCCTCAGCTCCATAAGAAGCGGGAACCCTTCACCCTCTAACAAAACTTTTTGTCCCCCGGAAAGCGGGATAGCATGAAGATTCCCTGCCTTAAGACCCAAAACCCGCAAAAGCTCCTGTCCGGCGGCGAGAAGCGTATAGTCCCGGTCCCTAATTAACCCTTTTGTTTTTAATGCTTCTACGACCAGGAACTCTGACATGCTACCGGCGGCGGTAACTCCCACCGTCTTTCCCTTAAGATCATTCAGACTGTTCAGCCCCTTGGCCCCCAGCAGCGCCCAATCCAGAGACTTTCGATATCCTCCGACAATTACGATGGGAGCGCCTCTTGAAATACCCCGAAGGATAGCGACTGTGCCTGAGATGGCCATCTGAGCATCCCCACTCGTGAGCAGCGGTATCATGAGCCGCCCCCCTCCTCCCAACGTTACGCTGCGCACCTCCAAACCCTGTTCCTTGAAAAACCCCGCCTGCTGCGCCACTGCTACCGGCAACTGAGTTTCCCAGCTAATGGAAACCAATCCGAGGGTTATGCCCTCGAATACAGCCGGCATTACAGGATCTGGCGTGGCGACAGAGAGAAAAAGTAACATGTTAAGAAGAGAAATCAGCTTGCGCGGTCTGATACCTTTGAGTTCCACTTGGAATCTTATTAGGCTCCTCGCTTTCCCTTTTGAGACAGCGAAACACACGGATACCATCTTTAGAATTGCCAGTGGGTCCTGACATTTGAACATGGGCTTAAGCTCCTAAGAAACGATGTTACCTTCTTAGCAGAAACATCTCTTGGTAGAGCGGTTAACGCTGCAATAGAATCGGCACCTCTACCTTCCGCACCGGTTCAAACCTTTCAGAGTTCAAGACGTTCAAAAGGCTCAATCGGTTCAAGTCGGCCCCCGATTATCCGCCGTACTCCGCGCGCAGCGCTTTGGCCGCGGCCGTCATGGATTGCAATTTGCCGAAGGCGACGTCACGCGGGAGGTATTTCATGCCGCAGTCGGGCGCGAGGATCACGTTCTCAGGTTTGACGTAGGGCAGCGCGCATTTGACGCGCGCGACGATGACCTCAGGCGTCTCTACCGTCATGTCATTCAGATCGATGCAGCCGACCATGATCCTTTTCCTGTGGAGAACCCCAAGCACGCTACAGTCGAGATGCGATTGCGCCGTCTCGACAGAAACCTGAGCGCACGTGCAGCCCGCGAGTTCGGGGAGAAAGGAATAGCCCGAGGGCCGCTGGTGGATGATCGCGGCGTAGCCGAAGCAGATATGTACGGCGGTCGTTCCGGATATCCCTTCGAGCGCGCGGTTGAGCGCCTTGAGGCCGTATTCCCGCGCCTTCTCCGGTCGCGCCTGCATGTAGGGTTCGTCGATCTGCACGATGTCAGCTCCGGCCGCAAAGAGGTCCCGGATCTCTTCGTTCGCCGCCGCCGCATAATCCATCGCCGCCGCTGCGTCGCTCGGGTAGTAATCATTCTGCGCCTGCTGCGACATCGTGAACGGCCCGGGCACTGTCATTTTGATCGGCTTCACCGTATGTGCCCGCAAAAATCTTAAGTCATCCACTACGACCGGCTGCCCGCGACGGACCGGTCCGACGATACGCGGCACGGGATTGGGATGGCCGGAGCGATCGAGAGCGGTCCCGGGATTGTCAATATCCACACCGGCAAGCGCGGTGGCAAAACGGTTTGAGTAACTCTCGCGCCGTATCTCGCCGTCGGTAATGATATCGAGACCCGCTTCCTCTTGGGCGCGGATTGCCAGCTGTGTGGCATCGTTCTGCGCCTCCTCGAGCCAGGGCTCCGGAATGCGCCACAGCTCCCGCGCGCGCACGCGCGGTGGGAAGCGGCCGGCCAGTTTCTTTCGGTCTATGAGCCACTCCGGCTGGGGGTAGCTACCGACCAAGGTTGTCGGAAACAGCATCGTCGCCTCTTTTGTAGAAAATACAGTAAACCCCGGGCGGGTTATCCTGCATAATCTTGTTGGCCAACTCGGGCCGTAGTTTTTTTCTAATGTCCGAAACGCACCGTTCTGCGCTGATATTATCCGACATGCCCGTAGTCGATGCCTCGAAGATTGGCAAAATTTCCATGCCCGACCTCGTACCCTTTTTATCCCTGCCGTGGAGCTATAGACCTTTGGCGGCCTCGCGGACCACACTCGAATCGATCAAAGCGCTTGGCTGAATCGTCCGAGCTTCGGGGCTAGTTCTCCCAAGGTCTTCCAGAATTGTTTTTATACCGTCCTCGAGGGGGTAAGGGAGATCGGGAAGAATCTTCACCTGATGCGTGAGCGCCGTTTTTACGCCTTCTTCATCCGCCGTGCGGACGTATTTGGCCAGAACTTTTTCGGCGTAGGGACGATCAGTCTTGATCCGTTTAATGGCCATGATCGAGGCCCTCATAAACTTTACCGCCGCGGGGCGATTCTTTTCCAGAAAGCTGCGAGTCGTGCCGTGACCGGTGAGCAAGTAGGGAACCTTGAGTTCCTCTAAATCGAGCAGGACTTTCATTCCAGCTTTCTTCACCAGCGGAGCAATTATCGGAGAAAACACTGACAGGGAAATATCCCCTCTTTGCATCGCCAACAGCCGGTCGCTCTCGAGCCCGATCTGAATCATGGTAACGTCGCTTTTTCTTAGACCCAGGTGCTTCAGCGCGTACTCGGCGACAAATTCGGAAGTCGAGCCGAATCGGCTGACGGCCAATTTCTTGCCTTTAACATCCTCTGGCTTCTGGATCTCCGGCTTAGCCCCGAGGATGTACGCCATAATGTTCTGAAGCCTGCTGATCATCACCACGTCCTTGTTGCCTTGAAGGTATGCGTAGGCAACGGCTGTCCCGCCGTGCAGGCCGATGGGGCTCTGGTTGCTAATCAGAACCTGCATTGCCAGAGAACCGCCGCGAATATGCAGCATACGGACATCCAAGCCTTGCTCGTCGAAATAACCTGCATCCTTCGCCACCCATAGACTCAGCATATTGGCGTTGAAGGCGGAGAAGGTCACGGGCAATACGATCTTGTCCTGCGCTGCGAGCTTCGGGCTGATAATCAACAGAGAAATGACGACCGACACAATCATCGAAAAATTTCGCATCGGTTTACTCCTTTCCGCTGTCCCACCACTAATCCAGTTCCGGGCCTGCTGTCAATTTCAACGCGCGGGTGTGAGTCATGAGTGCTTGACAGAAAGCGTGAAATACATGCTATAGGTCTCCCAGCGACAAGCGATGTCGCGTAAACACTCAAGCGATGAGGGGGTTAACTCATGATCACTGATACAGCGGGGCGTGCGCACTTCGTCATTGACCAGCATGTGCATGTCGGGTTGAGACCTGCCCGATCGACGACGGCTTCGGCGTCATACCTACCAGACGAGCTAATTGCCAATATGGACGCGAACGGTGTCGACATGGTGGTGGCGTTCCCAAAAGCCAACCCTCATACTGACTACCGGGTGGAGAATGAGCGCATCATTGCCTCGATGAAAGAGTATCCGAGCCGGATTGTAGCTTTCGCGCGGATCAACCCCTACTTTGGTGCCAAAGCGGTTGCCGATATTCGAGACTACGCGGCGATGGGGGTGCGGGGTCTCAAGATCCATCCAATTCGGGATTTCTCAGGCAACCGTGTAAACGATCCTGAATTGATGTTTCCGATCATCGAGGCGGCGCAGGAGGCTAGCCTGCTGGTGCTCATCCACAGTGGCGAGTGGTGGAACTGCTCGCCGTCACTCATCGCCGATCTGGCCCGCAACTTTCCTAAAACGAACTTCGTAATGGCGCACTCCGCGGGGTTTGGCGGGCATCAGGAGGCAATCGCTGTTGCTCGTCATCAGGATAACCTGTACGTCGATACGGCCTCTAATGGTTATCCTGACATAACTTCAAATGTGGTCCGCGCGCTTGGTCCCGAGCGTGTCTTATATGGGTCCGATCATCCGACTCAACCGTTCGGTTTTGAGCTCGGCAAAATCGTCAAATATGCTAGTCTGAATTCGGAACAGCTCGATCTCATCCTCGGCCGAAATCTCGCGCGCCTGCTGAAGATCGAGCCGAAATCTTCGGCTCCCGCTACCGTGGATATCATGAAGATTTGATTGACCGGAAGAGAGAGCGACATCAGGCCCGAACACAGAATAACCAATCATTCCAAGGACTGAGCCACTGCTTTTCTGCGATCTCAGTCGGCCGGATCAGTACGAGGGGATCGACCCGGTTCTCAGCTTGATTTTTCAGCAGCTTGCCAATGAATACCGTAAAACCTGGCCGGGTTTTCCTGTAGGATCTTCTTGGCCAATTCGGGCCGGACAGCGCTGTTTTTCTCCAACGTCCGAAGGGCGTCGATCTCCACCGACATATCGACGTGGCCGTAATCGGTGCCGACCATGAGTGTGTTCTCGCCGGAATACTGCGCGATGTATTCGATGTCGTCGGTGCTGCTGTAGCAGGAAACGTATAGGCGGTACGCTTCAAATAAGTTTTCCGGGAGCCTTCTTCCCTCGGCGCGGCGCCGGATGTCCTTCACCACCCAGGGAATCCATTGCGCCGAGGCCTCGACAAAGCCGATGCGAAGTTGCGGGAACAGTTCCGGGAGCTTGCTAGTGATCACGGCGTGACAGGCTCCCGCCGTGTTCGTCGTCATGCCCCAGAAGCCCGCGCCGAATCCGATCCGTTGCCGGGTCGTCTCCAGATTTGCCGGGTTCGCATTGCCGATGTGCATGCCCACCGGAACATCGAGCTTACACATCGCTTCATACAGCGGAAAAAAGTAGGGATCTTGAATCAGCCGCTGACCTTCGAGAGGACGCATGAGAACGGCGACGGCGCCGTTTTGTTGGCACCACGGCAATATGTCGAGGGCGTCGGGCATGCTGAGCAGCGGAAGCGCGCAAACCCAGCGCAATCGTCCCTTTCCTTGCTTCCATACGTCG
Source organism: Binatia bacterium (assembly GCA_036555515.1). Lineage (GTDB taxonomy): Bacteria > Desulfobacterota > Binatia > UBA9968 > UBA9968 > DATACQ01. The sequence continues at coordinate 41,514 of DATBLC010000082.1, read as the reverse complement.
GCCATCCAACGGTTGTAAGCCTTGCAAATGGGCACCTCAAACTCGGGTTTGTCGGTGATCTGCTGGATGAAAATTGTCGGATACATCACTTGAACGTCCACGCCGACCTCGTCCATATGCCGGATGCGCGCCTGAATGTCTTCCAAATGCTGCGCCTCTGGCGGCACAACCATGTCCCGGCCGCTGGCTTGCGCAAGCGCTTGGAAGTCTTTGGGCTTGATGACATGGCGCACATGGCCGCGAATCTTGCCGTCGATGAGCCAGAAATGGCGATCGGCATCCGGGCCGGGATTCAGTAGAACGGGCATAAATTTCCGCTCCGTTGGATCGCAATATTCCCAGGTCCGCGGGCCTTCCATCACATGGGAATCGGCATCGATGGTTACCATAGGACAGCCTCCTATCTTGGTTTACGTCCGGCGATTCGCTCTCGCGTCGCAACAACTCTAGATTTCTTACCTTTTAAATGTTTAACAGAATCACTTCAAGAAAATTTGTCGCGCTCTTCGATTTTACTCAGGTGGTTCTTCAACAAAGCTCAGGCTGGTTAGCGAAAGATTCAGAGCTCAGGGTTCCTCGGGCTTTTCCTAGTTTCTGCAACAGAGCAGTCAAATCTTCGCGGTTCTGGGAATTAGCCCTCTCGTAGATGCCGAAAATTGGGGCGAATCCGCTGGCATGGCCCTTGCCTTGACAACAACAAGGACTTCTAAGGAGGTTACTTATGCTCTCGAAACTTTGGGTCGTTCTAATGGTTCTGGTGCTCAACGCACCTCTGGCAACGGCGGCATCCTATTATGAAGGAAAGACGGTCACGATCGTCGTCGGCTACAAGCCAGGGGGCGGTTATGACCGGTATGCTCGTCTTTTCGCAAAGTACCTGACTAAACACATTCCGGGAAATCCCACCGTCATTGTCCACAATATGCCTGGGGCGAATAGCATCATCTCCGCCAACCACGTTTTCAGCGCCGCAAAGCCGGACGGTCTCACGATTGGGACTTTTAACAACGGTCTGGTCATCGCGCAATTGAGCAGAATTGAAGGCGTAAGGTTCGATCTCACGAAATTCTCCTGGATCGGTAGTGTCGCCAGCGACGCAGCGGTACTTACGTTGCGTACGGACCTTCCGTATAAAACCGTCAGTGATATGCGGAAGGCTAGAGAGCCGATCATCATAGGCGCGACCGGACCCGGAAGCTCCACTTACGATTTTCCGACGTTGCTGAAAGAATTTGCCGGCCTAAACCTGAAGCTCATCCCGGGCTACTCTTCAAGCGCCGACGTCATGCTTGCTATCGAGCGGAAAGAGGTAGACGGACGGGCCGGGTCGTACGCTTCCATATTTCCTTTTATCGAACGCGGATTGGTGCGCCCACTGATCAGGACCAGAGTGCGAGTCGCGGAAATCGAAAACCTTCCGGTCGACGAAGACCTTGCTACGACAGCAAAAGGGAAATCCATCATGGCGATTCGCTCGACACCGGAAATGATTTACAGGCCGTTCGTCGCACCGCCGGCTACTCCGCCGGATACGATGAAAATTCTGCGCGACGCCTTCGGCAACGCGGTCAAGGACAAGGAGCTTCTAGTCGAAGCCAAAAAGACCGACCTGCCCATCGATTACGTAAAGGCGGAAGATGCCTTGAAGGTGGTTGTCGGGGTCCTCCAACAACCCCCTGAGATCGCCCAGGAGATTACAAAATACATCAAGTTCGGGGATTGAATGAGAAAGATTCACGATCCAGAAGCCAGGGGTTAGCGGTACGACGATCAGTCGTAGATCGATAGAACCCGAAAGGCCGTAGCTCGGGTTATGTTTGACGCCTTCATCCAGGGACTCATTGCGGTCTTCTACTGGCAGACGTTTGTTGTCATGCTCTTGGGGATCTTTTTGGGTTTTTGGGTCGGGCTTCTGCCGGGTCTAGGGGGAGCAACTACGCTCGCACTCATGCTCCCCTTCATATACAAAATGAGTCCCGTAGAAGCTTTTGCGTTCCTTTTGGGAATGCACTCGGTCGTTTCCACCACGGGAGACATCACCTCGGTGCTTTTTGGCGTCCCGGGCGAGGGAACAACCGCCGCTACCATCTTGGATGGCCATGCCATGGCCAAGAAAGGCGAGGCCGGAAGAGCTTTGGGCGCCGCTCTCATGAGTTCGCTGATCGGCGCCGTTGTCGGAGCGTTTGCATTGGCGTTGTCGGTGCCCGTGGTGCGGCCGTTAGTCCTGAGCTTCGGCGCGCCGGAGCTTTTCATGCTGGCTATCGTGGGTATTGCGTTTATCTCCTCTCTCAGTGGCCAAGGTAGCCGTGCATTGTTACGCGGTGTTCTTGCCGGGCTTTTGGGTCTACTGGTGGCGATGGTAGGTGACGATCCTCAGGCAGGTATTCAACGCTTCACCTTCGGCCAACTGTATCTTTGGGGTGGCCTCGATCTCGTTCCGGTTTTGGTGGGGTTTTTCGCTATCCCGGAACTTGTGGATCTTGCGGCAAGAGGAACTTCCATCGCTGCGGATCTGCCTCAAGAAAAGCTGCGTAAGGGAGTCTTGACTGGTGTGAAAGATACTTTTGAGCACCTCTGGCTCACCATTCGCTGCAGTCTGATAGGGACCTTCATAGGAATTATGCCGGGCTTGGGAGGAGGAGTCGCCCAGTGGATCGCCTATGGCCATGCGACGCAAAGCGCGCGTGATTACACGGAACGGAGCGGTTTTGGGAAAGGCGATATTCGAGGCGTCTTGGGACCGGGCGCTGCCAACAATTCCAAAGAAGGAGGGGCGCTAATCCCAACCATCGCGTTCGGGGTTCCGGGGAGTTCGTCCATGGCCATTCTGCTAGGCGCTTTCTTCCTCCAGGGAATCGCGCCTGGGCCAGACATGCTCGATAAGCATCTCGTGGTTACCTTCTCCATGGTTTGGACCCTGGTGGTTGCTAACGTTATTACTGTCGCTGTTAGTCTAATTTTTCTAAATCAACTGGCCAAGCTGACCTCAGTGCGGGGCTCCATTCTGATTCCGTTCATTCTGCTTCTTGCATTTATCGGTGCGTATACCTCAAACAACCACCCGGGAGATCTGTTCGTTATGCTTTTGTTTGGCTTCTTAGGCTATGTCATGATTCTCTGCGGCTGGCCTCGCGCACCTTTGGTACTGGGTTTCGTATTGGCAAGAATCGCCGAGAACAATTTCTACATCTCAACTATGCGTTACGGCGTTGAGTGGCTAACGCGACCGATAGTTTTGGTTCTCTTGGTCATGACCTTTCTCGTTATCCTCTACCCGTTCATTCGCTTCCGGAATCCATCGGCAACGATCACGGAGCCGGTATCATGAGGGGCACGTTGAGTCTTCGCTTCCTGCTCGCTTTAGCCGTTGCATTGATTGCTGGCTATGCGGTTTACCTGTCTTTATCCTGGCCTTTCAGGGCCGCTTTGTTCCCTCGAGTGATCGGGATTCCCCTTCTTCTTCTCGCCTTAGCGGAAATGTTTTTGAGCGCTTTCAGGACGGAAGGAGAAAGGGAGGGTCACGCGGTCGATTTTGAGTTGTCAACGAATATCGATGTTGCCGTGGCCAGGAAAAGAACTCTAGCAATGTCCCTGTGGATCGTCGGCTTTTTGGTCTTAATTCTATTAGTAGGGTTTCCGATTGGGGTTCCGCTTTTCGTTTTTCTCTACCTGAGATTCGCTGGGGGCGAGAAGTGGGGGCTCAGCTTGGCTCTCACCCTCGTTTCTTGGCTGTTTGTGGAAGGCCTCTTAGACCGCTTGCTTCACGTTCCCATGCCTCAAGGTTGGTTGTTGTCGTTTTGGAGCTAGCAACGAAAGAGCGGCTCTGGGCGCTCTTGAGGCAAAATCTTGTGGTGCTCATACAGCGATCCTTCGGCTCCGGGCCTCGCTTCCAGATTTAAAAGTGGTCCTAACTAAAAACGGGACCGCGAAATGGTCGCCATCGATTTCCGGTCATCGGGTATGCCGTAACCCTCGACATCGCCGCGCACCCTAAACCGACGGCTGAAACCTTGAGACCGCGCTTCCCTAGAGATCAAGCTTCATTCCCGCCTTCAGATTAACAAGAATTCCGAGCTGGACATGGAATCCGGCTTGGAGTAATGACTGGTAAAAGTGAATTATAGGAATCTTTGGAGGGAAAATTGCCGATGCTGAAAAAACTTGGCTATGGGGCTATTAACACCTTCTCGATTCTCTTTCTGAGCGCGAATCTTTCATTTGCCCAGGAGGCTTATTTCAGCGGCAAGACGATCCGCATCCTCGCTGGTTTTCCCAGCGGCGGCGGCGTGGACACTGAGGCCCGGATGCTCGCCCGCTTCCTATCGCCCCACATTCCGGGCAACCCGACGATCGTCGTTCAAAACATGCCCGGGGCCGGAGGCACGGTCGCCAGCAACTGGTTTGAACAGTTTGCCAAGCCCGACGGTTTGACGCTTCACTACACGAGCACGACCACGATCAATCAACAGGCCATGGGCGTTAAAGAGGCCAAACATGATCTCCGGCATTGGGGGGTGATCGGCAGCGTCCGCCGCGGCACTTCGGTGGCTCTCATCCGGAAAAAAAGTCTCGAGCGCCTGACAGGTTCCGGCGAACCCCTCAAAGTCGGAGTTCGATCGGGAGACGAAAGCTGGAACGCTATCTTTCTGTGGGGAGCCGAGTTCCTAAAATGGAACGTGCGCTGGGTACAAGGCTACCCCGGCGGTGGAGAGATTCTCCTCGCCTTTGAAAGAAACGAAACCGACATTTATCCGACCGCGACCCTGCCCACTCTGCGCAAGCTCGTCGGGCAGGGCTTTCATCCGTTCGTCCAGCAGGGCATGTTGACCTCAGCCGGCTCGTTTCAACGGCGATCCGAGTTCTCCGATGTGCCAGTATTCGAGGAAGTGGCGAAGGAACAACGCCCGAGCGGGATTTCGTGGCAAGCCTATACAATCTTGGCGGGATCGGACAGCGGTGGACGTCCGCTCTATGCGGCGCCAAAAACGCCGGCGCAAATCCTGCGCGTCTTACGCGACGGCTTCGCGCACATGACGGAAGGGGCCGAGTTCAAGGCTGAATTGAAAAGGGTAAGCGGCGAAGATGCCGAGATCCTTCTGGCCCAGGAAGCGGACCCAATCCTGCGCCAGCTTATTGTCGTGTCTCCACAGATCCAAAGCTATATCAATGGGCTGATGAAAAAATACTTGAACCGGTAAGACCCGGAAAAGAGGGAAGTACGGAGCCGCGATCACCCCTCCCTTGACAAACCAGTTCTGCATCGCCGCCGGGACAATTCGACCACGCCCGCCAACACCTCGCCAGTGTCGAATGTTTTGAAATTCCGGCGGGGAAAAGCTGCTACGATGCGCAAAAATTTCAATAACTTCCAAAGAATTCCACTTGACAGAAAAGTAAGTAAATGATAACTCACCGTACATGTATAATTCTTCGCGCCTAACGGCCGACGAAAGACGGAACGTCATCGTGGCGGCGGCCACTAAGGTGTTCGCGGAGAACGGCTTTCACGGGACGACGACGCGCGAGTTGGCCAAGGCGGCAGGAGTTTCGGAGGCATTGCTGTACAAACATTTCCCGAGCAAGGAATCTCTGTTCAGCGCGATGCTCGCCGCCGGAGCCAATGGGGCGTTGTCGACAGAGTTCAAACGCATTATTGCGCTGGAGCCTTCCACCTCGACTCTCGTCACCATGGTGCATTTTATGATTGCGTACTATGTCCGCGCCGATGCCGGCGACCCCTCTACCTCTGCGATGAACATTTTACAGGTGCGCAGCCTGCTCGCGGACGGAGAATTCGTTCGGATAAGACACAAAAGATTCGCGCCGACATGGATCGCCAAATTCGATGAATGTCTCAGGCACGCGGCCAAGGCGGGTGATCTGAGGGAAGTTCCCATGCGCCCAGACCTACGTGTGTGGTTTGTCCAGCACATCGCGTTCTCCTTGATGTTAAACCTTCATCCCAAGGTACCCGCCATCGACTATGACGCCGACCGGGAGACACTGATAGAACAAGCGACTTGGTTCGCGTTACTCGGCGTCGGCCTGGAGGAAAAGGCGATCCGCCGTTATTTCGTTCCCCGGGCGCTTGCGCCGCTTACGGGTTAGTTTCGTGGCGCGACAAGCGAGTGATCATTTGCTAAAGCGTATGCATCGAAATCGGAGGAAAAGAATGAATCTGCATAATAACCACGCAAACTCACCGGTGGAGGAAACCGGCTCTGCTTATGAGCGGGTAAGCTCGTTGTTCCAGGTGGACACCTTGGCCGCAACGCAGTTCCACGACACGTATCGCAGGAAAATCCCACAGCAACCGGAGATTCGCCTCATGCTTGCCGTGCTCGAGGACGCGATCAACTGCTACCAGGACAACATCTTCGCTTCACACAAAAAAAGAATTCAACTCTTCAAGGAAGCGGAGGACTGGTTCATGAGCGATGACGTGAGCTGGATTTTTTCGTTCGTGTCGATTTGCTCGCTGCTCAATCTGGAACCTAATTATTTTCGGCAGGGACTCAATTGCTGGGCTAGCAAACAAAGAAGTGCCCGCAAGGCGAAGCCTCGTCTGCTCGCGGTTCAGGACCGGCTGGTGGCATGAGGCTCAAGCGAACCATTTTCGCCGGCGGGGGTCTCGCAACGTCTGAGAATTGTTTATCGCTAAGCTTCCATTGCGATAAAGGGAACGGTGTTTGCTATTTCGTAGGATGGCGGGTGAGCTGGGTATTCACCTTCTGAAATCGGCCTCTTTTAAAATGATTAGCCCTCCGAATGGAGGGCTAACCCGACCGAAATATAGCTGGCCCGATCAGGCACCGGCTTTGCGGCTTAGGTCGCTTGTTTCTGCACTACCTGCTTAAAGACGTCCCAACTTTTGAGAAGATCTAGGGCCCGTTTGAGCTGCTGATCTTTATCAATTGTATCGTCCCCCGTGGGGCCAGATGATGGTACCAAGCTTTCCTTGTTCCCTTGCTCCAGTTCCTGTGCAGGCGTCTTTTGTTGGTTCTCCAGGTGTCCGGGCAAATTCTCTTCCCGAATGCCAGACCGTTTCCGCTCGTCAGACTTATTGTCCTGCGCCAGGGCGTTATCGACGACGATGTCCGGTACGATACCCAGAGCTTGAATCGAGCGCCCCTTCGGCGTGAAGTAACGGGCAGTGGTCAATCGCAACGCGGAATTGTCATCCAACGGCAGGATCGTTTGGACCGAGCCCTTGCCAAAGGTTTTTGTCCCGAGGACGACGGCCCGCTTGTGGTCCTGCAGCGCACCGGCGACGATTTCCGACGCGCTAGCGCTGCCGGCGTTAACCAAAACGACGATGGGAAAATCCAACCAAGACCCATTCTTTTGGGAGAAATATTTCTGCTTCTGAGACTCGATTCGGCCTTCCGTGTAAACGATCAAGCCCGAGTCGAGAAACAAATCCGAAACTCTTACTGCCTGAGTCAAAAGTCCGCCGGGATTGTTTCGCAGGTCGATGACCAACCCCTTGAGCCCGCCATTCTCCGCCGCCAGCTTCTCTAAAGCTCTTTGAACGTCGCGGTCGCTACGTTCCTGAAATTGCGCCAGCCGGATATAACCGTAACCCGTGTCAAGCACACGGCTGCGCACGCTTTGAACGCGAATGGTATCGCGCACCAGCGAGAAATCGATGAGCTCCGGCACCCCCTCTCGCTTGATCGAAATGTTGATTTTTGTTCCCTTGAGACCACGCATTTTCTTCACCGCGTCCACGAGGGTCATGTCCTTGGTGAATTCGTCTTCAATTTTGAAGATCATATCGCCGGACTTGATTCCTGCTTTGAATGCGGGAGTGTCTTCAATGGGGGAAACAACCGTGAGCACACCGCCTTTTATGGTAATTTCGATGCCCAGACCGCCAAAACGCCCCTGGGTGTCCATTTGCAAATCTTTGTAATGCTCCGGCGTCAAGTAAGCGCTGTGCGGGTCGAGGGAATTCAACATGCCGCCGACCGCGCCATTGACTAGGTTTTTGGTATCCACCTCTTCGACGTAATTTTTCTTGACGATGGAAAGAATGTTGGTAAACAGCTCCAGGCTCTCATAATCCTGGCGCGGCACCGCGGACACACTGGGCACCCACTGGGCCGCGAGAAAAAACCCGATCGCCACACCAACAATCAACACAACCAGAGAGGAACCATGCCTGCCGATCAATCGCATAAACTTACTCCTGTATAGACGGCCATAAATATAACAATTTATGCTACCTGAAAACAAACTAAATAGCTATGAGCCCGGGGCCGCTTCAGCCGGCCTAAGACGGTCGAACCTGATTATCATAGAATTCCCCGTAGTCACATGCTGGTGCAGGACACCGGCTTTGACTTTGCCTCCAGTGGGCGCTTGCACGGTTCGCCGGAGGCAAAATCATTCCATAGTGTATCGACGATCCGCTCGGCGGCCCTACCATCCCAGCCCCTTGGCAGCGCCGGCGGCGAAAACGTTCCTCGAATCGCTTTAACAAACGCGTCCAAGATGCGCTCTGGATTGGTTTCGGCGAGGGCATTCACTCCGCCTCCTGGAGTCACCGGCTTGAAAGTGTGTTCAGACAAAGTAATGCAGGGCACACCGAGGACTCCGGTTTCCTCGCCTACGCTACGGGAATCTGTCAGGACGACCTTGGCCGCCGACATCAGCCGGACAAAGTCGAAATACCCCAGCGGCGGAATGAGACGAATGCGCACGCGGGCATCCCAGGGCTCGGGTCCGTCGCGAAAATGGTCGATGAAGTAGTCGCCCATATCCGCCTCGTGGATGAGCTTCAAGGCCGCTGCGCTGGCCGGAAAAACCACGGGCATGCGTTGCGCAATTTTGGAGAACGCCGTTTGCAATTGCGACAACTTGCCTTTACCGCCGGCGTCAGACAAATGCTGAAGCGAAAGCAGAGCGAACGGCCTCACGCTCGACCCGTCACTTAGCTGCAGGTCATTCAGGATAGAAGAGTCAGCCACCCGCTCGCGATGGCGCAATAATGTGTCGATCACTACGCTACCGACGAAATGGATCTTATCCGGTGAAACTCCTTCGCGGAGCAGATTCCGATTGGCGTTTTCTTCGGAGATAAAAAGATAGTCGGACAACGAATCCACGACCGTGCGATTGACCTCTTGGGACGCCGAACGATTAGGACTTCTCTGTCCGGCTCCGAGGCGGGCTAGCGCTGGCGCTAAACTCTGCTCCTCGCCTTGACATTGGAGGCTTACCCTTTTGGTTACCAGGGCGCAGTCGAGAACCGAATCAACATCACCGATGACTATGACAACCGCAGGTCGTTCCCGCATCAATACGTCCGCGAGGCGTGTGGTGATTTTGGCGGTTTTCTCAAATGGATTCGCGCTGGCCGCTACACCGAGAAACAACTGGGGTTGAGGCAGATCCAAATCATTGAAGTAAAGATCAAAGCCACGCGTATTCGAGAATTCTCCCGTGTGCACGAGGACATGGTCGATTGAACTATGGGGCGACACCCGGTTGAATCGTTGGATGGCGTCGCAAAGCGCCATGGCTTTGATTAGTCCCGACCTCGTTTCGACTACGGAAAGAATCTTGAGGGCCATGTCAAACTCCCGGTGTCGTCTACAAAAAGGCTTCGCGTGTTCATTTAGCAGTGAGATTGTATTAGAAATTTCCATCTAGAGACGCCCTACTATCTATCACCCAACCTCGGGGGGACTTAGAGAAATGGGCTTCCCGTTGCGGCAATTCTAAGCAATCCTCGTACCACTGCTAATTTCTAGTTGCCCCAGAGCTAGCTTATCGAAAATCGTGATTTTCACTAGAACCCGCTTCGAAGTAACGGTAGGATTCAGAATGGAGACTGGAAACGACTTTGCCGCCTTTGCCCTAATCCATCCATCTCGCTCTGTCTATTGGCAATGCTGCCCTAAATTTGGCGTAATAGAGCAGCCCGGATAAGCAAGCCGCAAAAGCAAACAAGGTCGATCGAACAAAGAGGCGCCGGCGGGGAGGTTGCGTCCGTTAGACGCCCTCTGAACCAAACCGCGTAAAGTATCTCTCTGGTTTCGAGGGCGTACAGTCGAGCCGCGGCGTTTTCGTTTTCGTGAAATGGAAGGAAATTCTTGGGGTACTATTCAAAGTCCTTAAAGGACTCCTTATGCAAACCGTGGCGCCGCATTTTTCGGTAAAGAGTCTTGTTATCCACTCTCGCTTCCTTTGCCGTCGGCCCAATTCCACCCTTATACTTGATCAACAAACCGCGAAGATAGTCTTTTTCGCTATTCAGCAGATATTGCTTCAATGACTTTTCGTCGCCGCCGTTGCCTTCCACGAAATACGTGTCAAGCACGCGCTGTGGCGGAGCCGGCAGATCGACTTCTTCAAGCACCGTGCCGGTGCACTTCACAATTGCACGCTCGAGGATGTTCTCCAGCTCTCGGATATTTCCCGGCCAGTGGTAGGCGAGCATTTGGTCCAAGACCTTGGACGACACCTGGCGAATATTGCGCTCACGGGCAAACGGGTGGCGTCCAAGAATGTAATCGATCAGCAGCGGCAGGTCTTCAAGCCGCTCACGCAGTGGCGGCAGCTGCACGGGGATAACGTTGATGCGGTAGTAAAAGTCCTCTCGCAACATGCCGCGCGCCAAGCAGAGCGAGAGATCCACGTTGGTAGCGGCGATAACCCGCATATCTATCTTAACTCTGCGATTCCCTCCCAAACGCTCGACTTCGCGTTCCTGAAGGACCCGCAGCAACTTCACTTGCATCGGCGGCGCCATGGTTTCGATTTCATCGAGAAACAGAGTGCCGCCGTCGGCGATTTCTATTTTGCCGGCCCGGCTCTGCACGGCCCCGGTGAATGCGCCTTTTTCATAACCGAACAATTCGCTTTCCAATAGCGTATCTGGGAACGCGCCACAGTTGATGGCGACGAACTGCTTCGTCCTTCTACGGCTCAAGTTGTGGATCGCCCGCGCCACCAGCTCCTTTCCGGTGCCGGTTTCTCCGGTAATCATCACTCCGGAATCGGTCTCCGCCAGCGAACGTATGAGATCGAAGACTTTCATCATCTTCGGGCTCTTGCTTAATATATTTTCAAATTTGTGTTCGTCGTGAACCCGTTCGCGCAGCTCTCGTACCTCCTGAAGCAGCCGTCGTCTTTCGATCAGCTTTGCACTGACCAATCGAATTGCTTCCGGCTGAAATGGTTTCGTAATGTAATCGCTGGCGCCGAGCTTCATTGCCTCGACGGCCTGCTTGATATTGCCAAAGGCCGTGATCAGGATAACGTCGGTATCGGAATATTTTTCGCGGATATGACGCGTCAGTTGAAACCCGTCGATGCCGGGCATCTTCACATCCGAGACAACGATGGCGAATCTTTGTTGGGCAAGCTTATCCAGTGCTTCTTCCCCGGAAGCCGCGGTCGTTACGCGGTAGCCTTCCTCCTGGTAAAAGCGCGCCAGTTGTTCGCGCAACTGGTCATGATCTTCGACTATAATGACATTTTCCATCGGCTTCTATAACCTACAATGCGTTATCGTTGTCTATCCTATTGGCAAGTATCAAACGCCAAGAACATCTCGACCCCGTTCCACCGGCAGCAAAATTTCCGCTTCAGTGCCCGTTCCCTCGGTGCTCTTGATCCTCAGGGTTCCGCCGTGCAGCTCGATGAACCGCGATGCCACCGTCAATCCCAGACCGTCGTGACCCTTCTTCGTGGAAAAAAACGGCAGCATCACCTTTGGCACTTCGCGGGCGGGAATTCCGCACCCCGTATCTCTAATATATACCCGCGCCACGCCGCGCGGGCCGTCAGGTATCAAGCAACCGCCAACTTGTATGTTTCCAGCGCCGCTAATCGCTTCAAAGGCATTCTGCAAAATGTGACCCAAAGCCGTTTCCAACAAGTATCGGTCGCTGGCGATGGTGGCGTCGTCGGGTATTTCCGCGAAATTCATTATCAGCCTCACATCGGAAGCGGCAAACTGGGATATGCGGCTCTCAGCGGCGGCTTTAATCACGTCTAGCAGCTGTACGTCGGAGGCCAATGATGGGGTTTGGTTGCAATCCGAGAATGTCCGCGTGAGATCAATCGCCTTGTCCAGAGTCTCTTGGAGAATCTCGTTATCTCGGGAATTAGGGAGCGATTTCTTCAGTGAACTAACGACGAGATTCAATAATTGAAAATGATTGCCCAGTTTGTGAATGAAACGGGCAACTATTTCCTGGTCCAAGGCATGTATCCGGGGTCCCCCATAAATAGGAACGAGGCAGCCATGAACCGAAGTCTCGCCATTTTGCTCCACTTTACGCAGGCTATGGGTAAACCAGACAGGCACGTCGAATGCATCGGCAACTCGGTGAATGAAGGATACCACGCCACGACTCTCCAATTCCGAGACGTTCTCTTGAAATATCGGCCAGTCCTCGGCGGCGACACGTTCCTGCCAAAACTGCGGGCGCCCAATCACGGCGTCACTATTCAGGCCAAGTAACTCGGTTACGCTTTCTGATACGGAAATAATTTCGAGGGAGGGTTTGGCTTCAAAGACCACGCGGGGGGACAAATTTACGCCATCACCTGATCGGTCGCCCTTACTCGCCTCTGATCCAATGGCACTCAAAGAACCTGGCGTCGCTGCTTCCGATGATTCCGGTTTGATCTCAGCGGCATGATCCCATCGCTGCAATACTGTGTAACTAGGGATTACCACCGTCTGTCCTCAAGCGTTGATCCATAAATTTTTGCAAATAAAAAGCGGGCACGCATTGCTATACAAAGTATTTGGAATTAATTGTTATCAAAGTGTACAAACTACCAACGGCATCATGTTAACCGACATGTTACCAGATCCGGTAAGCTTAAGGAAAACGCCCTGATTTCAAAGTTGCTTACGCCTATATCTCTTACGTATACTATCGCCCATTTGAATCATTCACTTACTTGCTCAAGGGAACATCCGCCCGATCTAATGTTAAACCCTTTGCAACTATTGGCTTTTTTAAGAAATTCCCGTAAGTATAATAAACTGGGCAAGGGTCCCGCCCGCAAGGAAAACACGCTTTGTACTTAAACGATCCAATACCGGCGATGAGGCGAATGTAGAATTTGGATTGCAAACGTGATTTGTAGAGATTTGGATCATACCGAATTGCCTTCAATTGAAGCTGTTTTGCCAATTCAGGTGCAATTACCTGAAATCGCCGGCGCTGGGAGGACTAGAATGTTATAATTTGGCAATTTTATAGACAATTTGAATGGCACTTTATTTGCTGAGTTCCGCCTCTAATCTAATTTCGTAACATAATGTTACATCGAGAAATGGAATCTTGGCAAGAAGAATTCACTGTTAAGACAGAAAGACCAACCGAGCCATGGAAACAAATTCCGAAGAACATTGAGGGAAGCCTGCTTCAACTTAGTCTTCTGCGACGTTTGATTATTCTTGTTGGGGTAATTCCTATTAATGAGAGGTGCCGAGCACGTGAAACCGAAAATTCTGCTCGTCGATGATGACGATCGACTGCTCGCCCAGATGGGTTTGGTACTGGGTGCGGATTATGAAATTCTTACCGCAACCAATGAGCGGGACGCGCTAAACGCTTTCGCGACTGGACAGCCTTCGGTAGCTGTGGTCGACCTGTCTCTGAACCGGGCGAACCTGCTGGACTTGGGCGGGTTGCGCTTGATCGAGAAGTTTCTCGAGCAGGCTCCCGCTACCCGAATTATCGTTATCACCGGCAATGAGGACGACGCCAATGCGCTGCAGGCCGTACGCATGGGGGCTTATGACTATTACTCCAAACCTATCCGACTGGCCGATTTAAAGGTCATGATCCAACGTGCCGTCGAGGTCCATCGCATTCATCAACGGCTAAATTCAATTCATGCTGAAGCTCATGGGGCTGTCCAGAAAATCGAATCGGCACCCCTACCGCTGCCTAGCGACCCCTGCCTGGAAATCGAATCAATCGGCAATGAGGTCAACCTTAAGATTGCCAAAAGGGCCATCGAGCTGGAATTTATCAAGAAAGCTCTCGCAAAAAACAACGGCATCGTAAGCCGCGCTGCTAGAGAACTGGGAATTAGCCGTGTCAATCTCTACGAGCTCATCGAAAAGCACAACATAGGAGTTCAAGAGTTCAAGGCAAGTAGGCCGCGCACCATACGACACAACACTCCGGAGGCATAAGGCGATGGAACTACTGAAACAAAAACTGGAAGAGCGAACAGCGATGGCCGCCGTCATCGGCCTCGGCTATGTCGGGTTGCCGCTGGCGATGGAAATCGCGGCAGCGGGATTTAAAGTCATCGGCATCGATCTCGACCGGAGCAAAATCGCCGACCTTAGGGAAGGAAAGTCTTATATTCTGGACGTGCCGTCCGCTACTGTCGCGGATACGATGAAAGCCGGCAAATTCACTCCGACTACCGATTTCACCGCGCTCAGTGATGTGGATACCGTTAGCATCTGCGTGCCGACTCCTCTCAGTAAAAGCCGTGACCCCGATATTTCGTTTATTCTCGCCGCCACGGAGGAAATTCGCAAATATCTGCATTCTGGCCAGCTCATTGTGCTTGAGAGCACGACCTACCCCGGCACCACCGAGGAGTTGATTTTGCCGGAGCTCGAGGCGTCGGGCCTGCGCGCCGGCAGCGATTTTTTTCTCGCTTTTTCACCAGAACGCATCGATCCGGGAAACGCCTCTTTCAATACCCATAACACGCCCAAAATCGTTGGCGGCATCACCCGGAAGTGCGGCGAAATGGCGCATATTTTCTACTCGCAGTTCATCGAGCAAGTGATACCCGTCAGCAGCAGCAAATGCGCCGAAATGGTGAAGCTTTTGGAGAACACCTTTCGCAGCATCAATATCGGCATGATTAACGAAATGGCCTTGATGTGCGACTTGCTCGGCGTCGATGTCTACGAGGTCATAGACGCAGCGGCGACTAAGCCATTCGGATTCAGCCCGTTCTATCCGGGACCCGGTCTTGGCGGCCACTGTATCCCCATCGACCCGCATTACCTCGCCTGGAAGCTCAAGGCACTTAATTTTCAGGCGAGATTTATTGGCCTGGCCGCGGAAATCAACGGTATGATGCCGTCGGTCGTTAACAGTATGGTCGCCGACGGACTCAACCAGCATTCGAAGAGCATCAGAGGATCGAAGATTATGATTCTCGGTGTCGCTTACAAAAAAAACGTCAGCGATTGTCGGGAGTCGCCGGCACTGGATGTCATGCGCCTGCTCAGTCAAAAAGGCGCAGTGCTTTCCTACAATGATCCGTTCGTGCCAAGTATGCGGTTGAACGGAGAAGTACTACGATCCGAAGAGTTGTCGCCCGAGGCAATCGGAAACCAGGACTGTCTCATCATTCTTACCGACCACAGTGCCTATGACTTTCGCGCAATAATCGCATCGGCTAAATTAGTGATCGACACCCGAAACGCTACCAAGGGATTTGATGAATTTAGGGACCGCATCATCAAGCTCGGCGCCGGTAACAAAACTGTCCTAGCCGGGCACGAAGAAGACGAGCACGAGATGGTCGGAGTTGCCCAACTCAGGCATTAGACCGTGTATCGTTCGGTAAGTTTCTCTTAGCCTTCCGTTTACTAATTGGCGGAACGCTACCTGCCGTGGCAGCGCTTGTACTTTTTGCCGCTGCCACAGGGGCAGGGATCGTTGCGGCCGACTTTTTCACCTTCGCGTCTTACGGGCGCGGCCGGGCCAGCAGCCAAATTTTCACCGCCATGACTGAGAACCATTCTTTGCTGGCGCGTCTGCCGCACTTCTAGTTCTTGAGCGGCGCTTTCTCGCGCGATTTCTACCGTGAAGAGCTTTTGCACGACGTCTTCCTGGATGCGGTGGGCCATTTCCTCGAACATGTCGAAGCCCTCTTTTTGGTATTCCTGTAGAGGGTTTTTCTGCCCATAGCCGCGCAGGCCGATCCCCTCCTTCAAATGGTCCATGTTGAGTAGATGGTCCTTCCAGAGGCCATCGATGGTTTGGAGCATGATGATCTTTTCCAGCTGGCGGAGCATCGGAGCGGTGAATCGTTTCTCTTTGTCTTCGTAAACCTGGTTGATTCTTTCCATCACCAGTTCCGTCACAGCTTCCAGCTTTAACCCTTCCGTCATTTCTGGCGACAGATCGAAGCGCAAGTTGAACTGATGCAACAATCCTTCGCGCAGCCCAGTCCAATCCCAGTCGGAGGCCTGGTCGTCCGCTTCGGCGTAACGTGACACGACTTCGGCGGCTAGGCCCGCAGCCATGTCCAACACTTCCTCCTTAAGCGACTCGGCCTTGAGCACTTCACGCCTTTGATTGTAAATGACCTCGCGCTGCTTATTGAGCACGTCGTCGTACTCCAGCAGGTGCTTGCGGATATCGAAGTTGTGCGCCTCGACCTTTTTCTGGGCGTTTTCGATGGCCCGCGTCACCAGGCCGTGCTCGATGGGCTCTCCCTCCTCCATGCCCAACCGGCTCATGATCCCTTGAATCCGGTCGGCGCCGAAAATGCGCATCAGATCATCTTCTAACGAGAGATAAAATCGCGATGAACCGGGGTCGCCTTGGCGCCCTGCCCGGCCGCGCAACTGGTTATCGATGCGCCGGCTCTCATGGCGTTCCGTGCCGAGGATATGCAAACCGCCGGCCGCGTTCACCTGCTCGCGCTCCCCGGCGCAACCCTGATTGTATCCCGCCAGAATCTCGTCAAAACGCTGGCGGTATTCATCCGGCGCCTTCTCCAACTGCTCGCGGATTTCTTCCACCACCCGCAGATACTCTTGCCGTTTGGTTTCATAGGTCCGCTGCGCTTCTTGCACCGCCGCTTCATAAGGCTCGCGGATTTCCTCACAGCGCACTTCGGCTTCTTCGAAGGCGCGGTATACGGTCTCAAATTCCTGCGCCAACGGCGCATGTTCTCCTTCCGCGATCTGTTCCAAAGCCCTTTCAAACTCCAGATCGATCAAGCGCTGCTCGTAATTGCGTCGCTGGTCGTCCAGGGCTTCGACCAAGCGCTCGCGCTCGCCGTTTTTTTGCTGCCAGCGGTCGATCAACTCTCCGAACTTTTGGCGCGCATCCTCGAAGTCCTCGTCACCGCCGCCATTCGATTCCAGCAACGCTCCCTCAAACTCCTCTTTCGCTCTAAGATATCCGCCGGGAATCTGCCGCATGCCGTGCAACGCTTCGATCAGTTCGGTGGACGAAAGGTCCTCGTAACGTTGCCGCGCCTCTCGAAATGGCGAAAGGCCGCGAATCTCTTTCTGGAGCTCCGTGGAGCGTTTGAGGGCGTCGCTGCGCCGTTGCTGATAGACCTCGCCCTCCGTCACATAGCGCTTCTCCGCCCTCTGCACATCTTCCTCGTATTTTTCGCGTAACTCCCTGAGCGTGTCTTCGTAGCGCGCCGCGCCTTGCGCGGGCAATTTGGCCGCGCGGCTAATCCATTCGTTCTCCATGTCCGACCTGGCCAAAAATTCGGGGTTCCCGCCCAAAAGAATGTCGGTTCCTCGACCGGCCATGTTGGTGGCGATGGTTACGGCGCCAAAACGTCCCGCCTGCGCGATGATCGACGCCTCGGCCTCGTGGTTGACGGCATTGAGAACGTTGTGTTTGATCCCCTTCTTCTTGAGCAGTCGCGAGAGTTTCTCGGACTTCGCCACCGACGTGGTGCCCACCAGGATCGGCTGCCCCTTTTTATTGCGCTCCTCTATCTCATTCACCACCGCGTCGAATTTTTCGCGCTCCGTGCGATAGACCACGTCAGGGTTATCCACGCGGATCATATTACGATGCGTGGGCACCACGACGACGTCGAGCTTGTAGATTTTCTTGAACTCTGGCGCCTCGGTGTCCGCCGTCCCCGTCATGCCACCGAGCTTTTTGTACATGCGAAAATAATTCTGAATGGTGATGGTCGCCAGCGTCTGGTTTTCTTCGCGTATGCGCACGCGCTCCTTGGCTTCCACAGCCTGGTGCAACCCATCGGACCAGCGCCTTCCCGGCATCAAGCGCCCGGTAAACTCATCGACGATGATCACTTCGCCGTCTTTGATGACGTAATCGACATCGCGCTTAAAGATAGCGTGGGCCTTCAGCGCCTGCTGTACATGGTGCAGTGTGTCGATCTGCCGCGGATCGTAAAGGTTGTGCACGCCGAGCAGCCGTTCCACCTTCGCCACGCCGCTTTCCGTCAGCGTTACCGCGCGACTCTTTTCATCAACCGTGTAATCCCCCTGTTTTTCGATGGCGGCGCGGTCTTCCTGATTGGGATCGCCCTGGATCACCGCGCCGCGCTGCAATTTCGGGATAATGCGGTCGATGTTGTAATACTTGTCTGTGGATTCCTCCGCCGGCCCGGAGATGATCAGCGGCGTCCTGGCTTCGTCGATCAGAATATTATCGACCTCGTCCACCACTGCAAAATTAAGCTCCCGCTGGACGTAGTCCTCGATGGAGAACTTCATGTTGTCACGCAGGTAGTCGAAACCAAACTCGTTGTTGGTCCCGTATGTAATATCGGCGCGGTAGGCCTCCTGCCGCGATATAGGCCGCAGATTGAGGTAGCGGTAATCTTTGGTGATGTACGTGGGGTCAAAAAGGTAGCTCACCTCGTGCACAATGGAAGCCACCGACACTCCCAACTTGTGGTAAATCGGCCCCATCCATTGCACGTCGCGCCGGGCGAGATAATCGTTGACGGTAATCAAATGGACGCCGCGGCGGGTGAGGCTGTTGAGATACAAAGGCAGGGTCGCAACCAGCGTCTTGCCCTCGCCGGTGCGCATTTCAGCGATAGTGCCGCCGTGGAGGACCGCGCCGCCGATCAGTTGCACGTCGAAGTGGCGCAAACCGATGGTGCGCCGCGACGCTTCGCGCACCGCTGCAAACGCTTCCGGCAATAGTTCGTCCAAAACGTCCGCTTCAGCCTGGCGCAGCTGTTTGTCCAATTCCGCGACACGCTCTTTGTGCTCTTCACGCTGCTCGGCGTCCAACGAGGAGAAACCCGCCTCTGCCTCGGCGAGCTCCTTACGCAACGCGGCCGTGGACTCCTGAAGTCGGTTTTTGAACTGCTCGGTTTTGGCCCTCAGATCGTCATCCGTGAGGTTTTGATATGCCGGTTCGAGCGCGTTGACGCCCTCCACCAAAGGACGGATCCGTTTAATTTCCCGTTCGTTCTTGGTGCCGACGACTTTCTTTATCCAACTCAACATTTTTAGATTTCAACTCCGCGCCCCGGCGGCTACGCCGCCGCCGTTCACTACAAAATACACGATTTCGCCACTTTCTGACAACATTATAAGGTAGACTACTCGACTCGTTCAACGCTCGATGCGCACCGCCGACTCGACTTTTTCGCCGAGAAACCTCCGGCCGACTTTGATGAAGCGTTCGGGCGCGTCGGTAACAAAGAAGCCATGAGCGCCATTGGCTTGTTTGCGCGCCAGAGACTGGCGCTTGAGCAGCGCGGCCACTTCGATGGCAATCTCTTCTGCCGAATCCACCAACCGCATCGCTTTGCCCATGAATCCGCGAATCGGCTTCTTTAGCAAGGGATAGTGCGTGCAGCCGAGGATCAGCGTATCGATGCCGCTCTGTTTGAGGCTGCCGAGATAGTTCTTCACGGTGAGTTGCACCACGGCGTTGTCGGTCCAGCCTTCCTCTACCAACGGGACGAATAACGGGCAGGCGCGGCTGTAGACCTCGATCGTGGAATCGGCAGCTTTCAGCGCGCGGGTGTAGGCGCCGCTCTGGATCGTGGCGTCAGTGCCGATAACGCCGATTTTCTTATTTTTCGTGCTCTGGACGGCGCGCCTTACGCCCCGTTCGATGACACCGATCACCGGGATCGTAAAACGCTCGCGCAAGCGACCCAGAGCGATGGCCGTTGACGTGTTGCATGCCACGACCAGCAGCTTGATATCCTTCTCGACAAGGAATTCACTGTTCTCGAAAGAGTATCGCAATACGGTTTCAACGGACTTGGTGCCGTAGGGCGAGCGCGCGGTGTCGCCCAAATAGATTGTATTTTCCCTGGGCAGCGCCTCGATAATTTTGTGCAGGACTGTAAGTCCACCGATGCCCGAGTCGAAGACCCCGATGGCGCTGTCGCGATTCGCCATGAAAGATCGCTAATTGGCCGGCGCAAAGTGCATGCCCAGCTCTTTTTCACAGCCGGGGGCATAACCGAACACCTGCTGCCAAACTTCCCGGGATTCCATGCAGAGATACACTTTCACCGTCGGCGCAGCCCGGCGAATCCAGCCGAACATTGTCCGGTACATGGCGACGCGCAACGGATGGAAGTAACGCAGCTTGCCGTCGGGACAAAGCACCTGTTCCCCTGTGATCAACGACGACCGCGGAAAGCGCTCGCGCATGATGCGCTTCAACGCCGGCGTCATGCGCACGACCCCCATGCTGAGCCACGCAATGCGCCGCCAGTCCACGGTGGCGAACAACTGCTCCAGCATGTCTTCGTAGTCTCTTTCCCAACCGGGATACTCGATCATCGGGTCAAAATGAAAGCCCAGACGGTAGCCGGCCTCCTGGCAGCGGCGGGCGGCGCGCAAACGCTGCTGGAGAGAAGCTGTCCCCAATTCATGACGGTCGATAACGTGCTCTGGATTCATGGACCAGGCAATCACCACCCGGTCCTTAGGATCGAGAGACAACAGCTCATCGACACAATCGCTCTTGGTTTTCAACTCGAGCAACGTATTGGGCTGTTCGGCGAAAAAAGGAACAATTTCTCGGCTAAAGCCGATGTACGGGTCAAGGGCAAGACTATCGGTGATCTCGCCCGTGCCGATGCGAAAAAAGAAGCGGCGATGTCGGGACAGTAACTCATCGGCCTCGCGCAGCAGATCCCCCGTATTGCTGAACACCTTCAACGCCGAGTTGCCACTCAGATACTCTTGCAGGTAGCAGTAGCTGCAATCCATCGTACAATTGCTGGCGAAATTGATGACGAAGTAGTTGCAACAGACCTGGCCGTCGCTGCCGGGGCATTTTTTCAAAAACTCGCCTTTGTGCTGGGCGACGAAAAGTCTTTTTTTGGCCGCCCCGAAGGAACCATCGCCGAAACGCTCGCCCCCGTCGGTCGCCGCGCCAATCTCAAGTATCTTAAACGGTACTTTGGGCAACGTTTGGCGCAACCGCTGAAACATGGCACTTCCCACTGAAGCGCGCTCAACGATAATTTCTTCGGGATGGAAAGACTGCATGGGTTCTCAGCCGCCTGGCGTCGCTTCGGACGGTGCACCGGCCATTAGCGCAAAAGCTTCTCTGAGCGCCTCTTTATCGGCGGCTTCGGCCAGCTTGGCAGCGAGTCTCTTTAGTTCTTGCGGGCTCGACGCGTTAAACTCAACCCGCAGCCGGCCGCCTTCGAGACCGATGGGCGCGGAGATTGTGATCTCAGGCTGCAATTTCAGCTCGACAATGCGCGCCCTGAGCGCGTCCTCGGCCCGGGCGAGCCGCGGGAACCTTTGCCGCCTAACTTCCTCCTTAATGCGCTTGAGCTTGTCGGCGCGGCCCAGGCGCGGGTCAGTTTCGATGTCCGCTATTACACCGTCCGCCAGGATCGCATCGATGGCGCGCCCATCGCGCAGCGCGATTTCTTCGAGCCAGTCCATTAGATCGCGCAAATGATTTTCACCGATCTTAAGCGCCAGAGCGAGCCGGCACAGCGCCGCACTAGCCGGCGGTTCCCAGCCCAACCAGCGCGCGACGGTCTGCGGATGAAATCCCCTCGCTTTGGCGTATTCCCGAACTTGATCCTGCATTATTTGGCGGCTCCGAAATAAACTGGTCAAACTCCTCCAGGATTGCTTCAAAGGCCAAGGCATCCCCTTCACGGCCCCGTTTTCTTGCGCCCGCCGCGAGAACGGCAACTTTGCGCCGTAACGTAGCGAGCGCCCACTGACGGCGCTCGCCAGCGAGACCACAGCGCAATAGTTTTTGCAGCGACGCAACGCGAAAGCGGTCCATACCCCAGAGGGAATGTGAAAGCTGGTCCCTATGCCCGCCCCTTTTGATCACCAACGCTTGCGGCACCAACGGCACCGCATGATCGACGGCGATGCGCAGCCACAGATCGTAATCTTCACACACCGGCAGTGTTTCATCGAATCCACCCGTCCTGCGAAACAACGCGGGCGTGATCATGACCGCCGAAGGACTCACCAAGCAGAGTTCCAGACTGCGCTTGAAAATATCGCCGGAGGGCTTGCGATGCTTGGCTTTGGGATTGACGCGCGCACCGCGGCGAATCCAGATCTCTTCGGTTTGACAAATGGAGACTTCGGGATGTCCTCCCATAAACTCCAGTTGGGTCGCCAACTTTTCCGGCAGCCATAGATCGTCCGAATCCAAAAAAGCCAAATAACGGCCTCTTGCATCACTCGCTCCCAGATTACGCGCCGCCGCGACACCGTGGCGCGACCGGGAGATGACGCGAATCGGGGCATCCAACCGCCCGAGCTCCACCGCGGTCGCATCGGTTGAACCGTCGTCGACGACGATTAGCTCAAAGTCTTTGTATGTCTGCGCCAACACGGATTCCACAGCTTCCCGGAGCATGGGCCAGCGATTGTAAGTTGGAATGACGACGCTTACGGCGGGCGACATGATTGCTTTAATACCCTTTCGCTGATTTCGCGGCCGCGATGGAAACCAAATCCGAGGCAGGGCGAGCCGGTTACAGAAAGCTTTCCACTTTTTTGAAAAACTGCTCCACCATCATCTTAGCGACGCCGTTTAGCATCCGTTGGCCAACGGCGGCAATGAGCCCACCCACTTGGGCATCGGTGCTGTACTTGAGCAGCGTTTTGCCATCCTGATCTTCCAAATCAATAGCCAAATCGCCACGCATGAAACCCGGGCCCCCCTGCCCTTCACCGCTGAGTACGTAATGCGACGGCGCCTTTTTGTCTTTGATGCTGACTTTACCCTTGTAAGTTCCCTTTACCGAGGCAACGCCCACCTTCATGACGGCTTCGTATTGATCCGGGGCTATTTCGTTCATGCGTTCACAACCAGGCATGCACTGGGCCATAGTCTTGGCATCGAGCAACACCTGCCAGACCCGCTCCCGCGGCGCATTCAGCGTATAGCTACCTTCAATCTTCAAGCTGCTATGCTTCCTCGTCTAACCGGCCGCGGCGCCGGTCCATGCACGATGGCGCGACGATAAAATATATCGCCGACCGTGCAAAAACCATAACGTTCAGCGACGGAAAACACAACCCTGCCTGCGCCCCGCAGATTGTTATTGAATCGCCGCTTTGGGTCCGCTACACTTTACTAAAATCATGCGTCCTTTCGCGAGTTTACTCATCGCCCTTAGTTTAATTCCCGGTTTGCCAGCGGTGTTCCATGCCGATGAAATCGCGCAACTCGCCATTTTCGCCAAAGCCCATGCACTCTACACTCAGGGAAACAACGGCACTGCCCGAGATCTTTTTAACCAGACGCTGAGCGAAAAGTTTCCCCTGGCCGACTATAGTCTTTATTATCTGGCAACCATCGCATTTGCGGAAAAAGACTGGGCGGAGTCGCGGCGCGTGGGCGCGCGCCTCAGACGAGACTATCCACAGAGCCTCTGGGTCCATGCCGCGGAGTTGCAACAGGCGAAGGCTGACCTTGCCGAGAAAAATTTCGCTCAAGCGGCCGCGGCGCTTCGATCTCTGCGCTCAAAAGGGGCGGCAACGAGCGATATTCTGCAAGAAGCGTTGTTTCTCCAAGCCCAGGCGGCGGGCGACACCATGCAGGCCTACGATCTCTATCGTCAATTGCGCGAGCAATACCCGACGTCGAAGTGGACGCCTTTGGCGCGCCGCGAACAGGCCGCCCTGAGAGAAAAACAACCTGAAAACTTCCCCTTCCACACGGTCGCCTCGTTGATCGCCGATGCCGACCAGTTGATCCGCGAACGCGCCTACGCCGAAGCGGAGATCATTTTCAAAAAACTTCTGAACAACACCGAAGACGTCGATCTGCGGCTGCGCCTTTTGAACAAGCTCTCGGGACTCTACCTCACGTTGCGCCGGAGAAACGACGCAATGCCGTTGCTGGAACAGATCGCGCGCGATTATCCTGAAACCGCTGACGCGCCCAGGGCACTCTACCAAATCGGCCAGATCCTCTGGAATCGCCACGACAACGCGCGGGCTTTGGAGGTTTTCCAGCAGCTCATGGGGCGCTATCCCGCCAGTTCCGCCGTCGACCGGGCTTACTATGCCGCCGGCGATATTCAGGAATGGTTGGGAAATAATGATGAGGCGGTGGCAAATTACAACCGCGTGCGAGTCGAATTCCCGCTGAGCCAGGTGCGCGACGACGCCACTTGGAGGCTCGCTTGGCTCTATTATCGGAGCGGAGAATTGGCCGAAGCTTACCGAACCTTCAAACTCCTGGCCTCGGATGCGCGCGAGAGCGCGCTCAGAACCGCGGCCCATTATTGGCAAGGGCGCGCGGCGGAAAAGGCTGGCGACACCGATCTCGCCAAACGGATTTACGGAGAGGTTTATGGCGCCGCCAACGAAAGTTACTACCAGGCGCTCGCCGCCAACAGCCTCGCCAAACTTGGCGCGCCGGTGCAAGAGCGAAATTTCGATCGGCCTGGGCGCGGCCGCGACCCCAAACCTCCCGCCAACCCTCAGATCGCTTTTCACCTGGAGCGGGCACGGGCGTTATCGGCGTTGGGGCTCCACTCCCTCGCCATCGCGGAAATCGGCGCCATGGAAAAGTTTGCGGGAACCGACAAGGAAGCGCGGCTCTTTCTGTCGCGCGAGTATTTCAAAAATCACGCTTACCGCAAAAGCCTCGCCCTGGCGGCCCAGCTTCCCGCCTGGGACGGCGAGCGGGATTTCTATCGTTTTCCATTGGCCCACTGGGATGTCATTCAGCAAATAGCGCACGAACGGGAAATGGACCCGTATTTGATTCTGGCGCTGATTCGTCAGGAAAGCCTGTTCGACAGCCGCGCGCGCTCGCCTGCGATTGCTCTCGGTTTGATGCAGCTCTTGCCCTCGACGGCCGCCCGCGTGGCGGGCCGCATCGGTATGCCAGCGCCTTCCAATGAAACGTTATTCGACCCGGAGATCAATCTCACCCTTGGGACGCAATACTTGAAAGACCTCTTGCAGCGCTATTCCAACAATTGGTTCAAGGCCATCGCTGCCTACAACGCCGGCGAGGCCGCGGTGGACCGCTGGGAAAAAGAAATCATTACCGATGACAATGAGGAGTTTGTCGAGCGTATTCCGTATCTCGAGACCCGCGGCTACGTAAAGCTCGTGATGCGCAATCATCGCATTTACAAGAGACTCTACGGGCATGAAAAATGAATCGCCGCCGAGTTCCGGTCATCGGCATCACTGCCGACCACGCGCCGACGCAGCGCGATGAAAATGGCACCCAGCGCGAGGCGACCCATTTTCTGCCGCACCGTTATTGCCGCGCGGTTGCAAATGCGGGCGGGGCCGCGCTGATATTGCCGGCGGTAAATGGCAGGGCCGCGCTGAAACGGCTCGTTGATCTGGTGGACGGCCTTTTGATCAGTGGCGGCGACTTCGACATTCATCCGAGTTTTTATGGCGAAAAACCGATTGCCGGCCTCGGCACGATTAAACAGGAGCGCACCGAGTTCGAGCTCGATCTTACCGCGGCGGCGCTTAAACGCGATCTGCCGGTGTTGGGGCTATGCGGCGGCGAGCAGGCGATCAACGTAGTTCTAGGCGGCACGCTCTACCAGGACATTCCAACGCAATTGCCCCAGGCTGCCAATCATCAACAAGGTCCTAGGAAAGAAACTGGCGGCCACCAAATACTGGTCCATCAGCGCACCCGGCTTAGAGAAATCCTCCGGCGCCGCAGCGTCGAGGTGAACACCACGCATCATCAAGCGGTCAAACAGACCGGCAAGGGATTGATCGTCAACGCAACGGCGGAAGATGGATTGATCGAAGGCATAGAAAGCGAACGCCACTCGTTCGTATTGGGGCTTCAGTGGCACCCCGAGGTGCTGGCGGCCCGCTACGAGCACCAGCGCAGAATATTCAATTCGTTTATCCGCGCCTGCACGGCCCATAAGAGCTAAAGCGCGCGCGGGCGAAGCCGCCACAGCCAAGCCGGAGCGAGTGAAGGTAAGTTTCTAACCACGACAATCTAATATGGAAGTCCAAAAACAGAAGGCTGGCCACATTTCTGGCGGCTAGGATCTTTCGATTTCCCGATTTCCAAGGTTTCTTGTAACAAGCGCCGGAATCTTATCTTAGCGATCGCTGCTTCGAACTCGTTGCGGAGCTTTCCATCGGTTATTTCCCGGCTGACGAGTCCGATCAGATTCTCGAGCTTGGCCTGGGGAAATTTGTCCTGAGATTCGCCCAGGGCGCGAATCTGATCGCGTACCACAAATGGGGCAATCGGGCCCATGACGTCGGTCAAGCCGCCCACCAGCATAGTTAGTAGCTCTGTGGAGACAATTTTTTCCGCCGCCGAGCCCATTAATGCCACCAGCCCTGCCTTGCATAAATCAGTGAGTAACTTCGCCGTCTGGACGTAAGGAGCTTCGAGAGCTACGGCGATTTCCTGGACGGTGCGCCGGCCATCAACCTTGCACAACACTTGCCACGCGGCATGCGGGATCGTAATGGAACCAGCGCCTTCTTCGGCCAAATCAGAAAGCTGGAATACGCATTGCGGTGAGGAGATCAATTCGCGGGCGGATTCCCATTCTTTACGCAAGCAGCGCACGGCGTCCAAAATCGGCCCGACACCTTTCACCACCGTCCTGGCGGGCGCAGTCCAATCGGCTTGCAGTGTGAAAGAGCCTTCGTCCCAGGTGATCGGATAATAGAGGGCCTGCTCACCGTCACCAATCGGAGACGTCGCATGGACGATGACTCCATCGCTAAAAAAGACCTCGACGGTTTCGGCCCCCTGACACAGCAAGAGTCTGCCTGTTTTCTTTCCTGCCGTGGCGAGCGAGAATATTTCGCACCAGTTCAGTTCCGAAAGCTCCCCTTGCATATGGTTTCCTCACCAATCGCGGCTTGTTCCTCTTCAGTCGTCAAAAGACCGGGCTTCCAACATAAAGTGTGACTTAACAACCTATACCCCGAAACAAGAGAGACTCTAGTCCTTGTTTGCCGTAATCTTGATGGGACTCAAATCCCTAGGCCAGACAATGGCGAATGCCGCGCCAAGGTGGGTGTATATAGAAAGCGCTTCCCAAAAGTCAAGTTAATTTTGATTTCGTAGCGACCTTATAACGACCATCCCGATCGGATCTCTACCGTTGAAACCATAGTCGGGATCGTACCTGTGCCCGCTTTTGATGTCGCCGTAGGTGTCTTACGTCGCCGTGCTGCCACCGCTCTGATCGGTCACCGACACCGTTCTGATGACAGATTGCCATTGTTGTCGTAGTCGCCGAGGCTGGTCCAGGTCGGAAAGATTGTAACCGATATCGCTCTCGTCGATTACGAAGCCGTTCACGACGAGACGGTGTTGAGTCAGCGGAGCAGGAACACGCGCCAATCAATCCTTCACAATTGCGTAACAATACGAATCCCTGGGCTCGGCATTGATGTTCGGGTGTACCGACCAGCGCCTGAGGACACCTTCCCGCTGCATGCCGGCCTTTTCCATGACTCGAGCCGAAGCGAGATTGTCGACATCGCAGACCGCCCAGACGCGGAAAATCCCGCCCCTGCATAGCGCCCAATTGATCACTGCTCTTATCGCCTCGGTCATAAAACCCTGGCCCCAATAGCGTTGCGCCAGGACGAAGCCCAGCTCCCATTTTTCAGCGTTCACTCTGGCAACCGTCATCCCCATCAACTGGTTTTCTTCACGCTCCTCAATGACCCAGTTAAACGCTTTGCCCGTATCCCACGCCAGGAGACATGCGCGCACATAGTCGCGCGTCTCATCCAGGTTCCGGTGCGCGCGCCAGCTCACGTATCTGGTCACATCAGGGTCTTGGGCGTACTCACGGAAGATTGCCTCGGCATCCGCGAGCTTTACTTTTCTCAGGCGTAAACGTTCGGTTTTAAGCGTTTTGGGCGGGTTGATCACTCTGCTGAGTTCCAACAACTCGTGATTGGTGATTTATAAAGTCACCGGACAAATTATTCAAGAGGTTAGCGCGGCGCGGAGAAAAACTCGCTTCGCTGGCTGTTCAAATGGGTCTCGGATGCCAGGCGCGCCAGATTCGTGTTCGTCGTAGCACGAGCACGTTCAACGTTTCCGCGCCCAGATCTGATCGAGGAAACCGCTTTTTTCCATCTCGTCGAGATAGCGCGTGTCCATCATCTCTTGGGGCTTGACCGCCTTCGCGCGCGGCTCACTGGGCGCGATTTCGTCGAGCGTCGACTGAAAACCTTCGGGTTTCATCGCCAGCCGCGGCTCCAATGCTTTGATCTCGACGTTGTAGCTGGCCTCCAGGAGCTTTCGGTCGTCGACGCGCAAATATTTTTCCATGACTTTGTAAGCGTATTCTCGATCAGTATGCATAATCTTCGCCGCCTCGGCCATCGCGCGCATGAAACGGCCGATCACCGCGCCGCGCTTGGCAATAATGGAGCGGCGCGTCGTAAAGGTAGTGGCCGCGTAGGCGATGCGCAGGTCCGGACCATAGACGACATAGTGAAAACCCAGCTTCAGCGCCTGCGCGTCGGTTGGCACGGTCAATACTGCCGCGTCAATCCCCTGGGCGACCAGCGCGGCCAATGTTTCGGGCGCTCCTCCCGCCTGAATGAAACTGACTTCCCGTTGATCGATGTTGAAATGGCGCAAGGCCTGCACGGCAAAATAGTGCGGATTGCTGCCGAGGCGGGAGACTCCGATTCTTTTTCCCTTTAGTTGCTCTGGCCGCTTGATGTCCGTCTTGGCGATAATGCTATGAGTCAGCAAGCTTTTGATCCCGCCGATGAAAACCGGGTCTTTGTTTCCCTGCACGACGGGCCGGGTAATGCTAGCCGCGCCAATGACCGCCACCTCGCTATCCCCAGACAGAATGGCTGCAACCGCCGGCGCGCCCGGCGTGACGAAAACTAGCGGTATGTCCAAACCGTATTTCCTGTAAAGTCCCGCTTCTTGGGCGATCCAGGGATAAGCCTGTGACATTACGCGCGCGGTGTAGAGGGTAAGGACCCTATCCGCCGCCGGCGCGGCATGGAGCAAAAACGTCGACAGCATGACAACACAGCAGATTCCTATTAAACCGTACTTCGACGGTTGATTAGCCATAATTCCTCCCTAACCTTGCCGTGGCTTTCACCGGGACAGTCGCTCGCACCGTTTATACACCATCCATGGCCCAGAATCGTGCTCGTTTGTGCTCGAAGGAACAAGATACACGGGGACGAGCGACGAGCACGATTATTGCGGCGAAATGATCTGTTTCAGTTTGGCGAGCAGTGCCGGCGGCGTTTTGAGCAACCCATGAATGGTTTTTTCCAGCTCTTCACCGGTGAGCGGGCTGATGTCGAGATTCGCTTTCGCGGCGTCGCTGAGGAGTCCAGGATCGTTCATTGCAGAGGTGAAGGCCTTTTGCAGAATTTGCACACGCTCCTTGGGCGTGTTGGGCGGCAGCACCAGGGGCCGGCTGATCGCGGATATATCGTGGGCGCCCGCTTGCAAGAGTTGGCGCGCCTCCTCGGTCTTGGCGTAGGAAATCGCCAACGGAACCTTAGGCAAATCGGGGTGGGGCTTGGCGAGCACTTGGAGCACGATTCCAAACTCGCCGCTTTCGATTTGACTACGCCAGAGCGATTTAAAACTCTCCCAACCGGTGCACAGGCCGTTCAGCTCGCCGCGCTCCATAGCCAAACGCATATCGCCGGTGCTCTTGTAACCCAGCACCATCTGTATCGGCACGCCGATGGTCGCGTGCAGCAATCGCGTCGTGTCGTGGCCGCCGGTGCCGGGGGCGGTGCCGCCGAGGCGCGGCGGCGTCTTTGCGCTCAACCATTTCTCGGGACTATCGATACCGCCGGCCTTCGGAAAGCCGCAGACGATCTCAACCTTGGCCACCGCGCCGACGAAACGAAAATTATTCGCGTCAAACGTTATTTCCTTCTGCCCCATCGCTTGGAGGGGAAATAATGATCCGTTGAAATGACCGATGGTGAGACCATCCGCTTTGGCAAGCTTGTAGAGATAGTTTGCGGACGCCAGGCTTCCCGCGCCCGGCATATTCTCGACAACGAAGCCCGGATTGCCAGGGATATGCTTCCCCATATAACGGGCCACCAGACGCGCATAAAAATCATAGCCACCGCCTGGCGCGTAGCCTACTACCAGACGGATGGTTTTGCCTTGATAAAAATCTTGCGCCTCTGTGGAGGAGGCGACAATCAACGTCGCCGGGATCAAAAACACACCGATCGCAAGTCCAAGTCCTTTAAACATTGATCCTCCTTGAGTGCGTTTTACAGATGAAGCGCGCTTAAAAAATCGCGCCGTGCGAAAATGACACGCCCGGCCACCCGAATCAAGTGAAGCGGACAAGAGCGGGCCTGTTCTTTTCGGCCCAGGAACGCTTCACAGTGAACCGCCGACGAGCGCCTGGACGCCCACGTCCGAAGCGCGAATCACCACTAGCTCGACATCGAGCCCCTGACGCGCAAAAAAACCCATGTTTGCCGCGATCCATAGCGGTCCGTAACCCAACGTCTTGGTGGCCGCGCTGACGCGCAGCTTGATCTTATCTTGAGCTTGAAGAGGAACGGCCGGCGCCGACAGCGCCGCGAGGAGTAAAGTCAAAACAAAAATCTTGAGCATCTGGCCGCCTCCGGCGTCGTTACGGGCAGTGGGAAATTTCCCAGACTTACGTCAGCACTTCTTCGGCGCGCCACTGCTCGATGGTCGCTTCGTCGTAACCGAGCAACTCGCCGAGAATCTGGTCGTTGTCCGAGCCGAAACGGTTGGGCAAACTCAAAGACGCTTCGTCCATGCCGCGAAACAAGATGCCGCTGCGAGGAATTTCAAAGGGACCGATGAGGGAATCGCCAAAAGCTGAAAAGTAATTGCGGTGGCGCAGTTGCACGTCCCTGAGCAAGTCGGCGCCGGTTTGGACGACTCCCGAGGGAACGCCCGCAGATTGCAGTTTTGTCATCACCTCTTCCGCTGTGCGCGTCTGCGTCCACTGCTGCACGATAGCATCGAGTTCCGCGCGATTTTGGATGCGTGACTGCAAATTCAAGAACCGCGGGTCGCTCGCGAGTCCATCCCTGCCAATCACGCCACAGAAACTCCGCCATTCTTCTTCAGTGCGCGCGGATATCACACACCAGCGGTCGTCGCCCTGACAGCGATAACAGCCATGCGGCGCAGCCGTGTCATAATGGTTGCCCTTCGGCTGCAGCTCGTCCCCATTGACGGATGCCTCGAGATAGGTCACGCCAAGCGTCGCCGCAGTCCCTTCGATCTGCGCGAGATCTATGGTCACGCCCTTTCCGGTATGCCGGCTGTGCAGCAAGGCCGCTACCATCAACGTAGGTGCCATGACGAAGCCGAGATGATCCGGATAAACTCCCTGGCTGCCAATGGGTCTTTCTTGTTCCGGATGATTCCACAGATAGGTCATCCCGGAAAAGGCGGTGAGATTGAATCCCCAGGTACCATAGTTGCTTTTCGGCCCCTCGGTGCCGAAACCGGGAAGCTTGACGATGACCAGCTTGGAATTCGCTTTTCTCAACTCCTCATCAGCCAGGCCCAATTTGTCCAACACCCGCGGGCGGAAATTCTGCAGCACCGCGTCGGCCTTGCCGGCGAGTTCCCGAATCAGACGAGCACCGGTAGGGTGTTTGAGATTGATCGCCATCGAGCGCACGCCGAGATTGCACTCGATGAAGCGCGGCGCCGCGTCGATGTCTTTGTGCTGGCCGTAATGGCGAAAGGTATCCAGGCCGCCCTTTCTGGATTCGATCTTGATGACTTCGGCGCCATAGTTGGCCAGCAAACGCCCGGCATAGGGGCCGGCATAGCCGGTGGTGAAGGCCAAAATGCGGACGCCTTTGAGAATTTCGTTGGTGCTGGACACGATTTTAGTCCTTGAAATTAGATTTCAGATAGCACATTGCAAATTCAAGATCGGACGGCAATTTGAGATTCACAAATTCTGCCCTCTTCATTCTGCGATCCGTATTCTGCGTTCGCACTAAATCACTCCCTCCGCCGCGAGCGCCGCGAGATCATCGGCGCTCATGCCGAGGTCGCTGCGATACAGTTCCTCGTTATGCTGCCCCACCAGCGGCGCGGGTGTGGGACCGGCGCGCTGACCGTCGACCATGAAACAATTGCCGGGCTGCTGAAAAGTTCTGAGCACCGGGTGGGTGACGGAGTTAAAAAATTTCCGCGCCTGAATATGCGGGTCCTTCATAAAATCCGAAGGTGAGTTTACCGGCAGGCCCGGGATGCCGTTTCTTTGCATCAACTCGGCCAAGTCTTCCTTGAGAAACCGCGACGTAAACGATGTCACTTGCGCATTGATATAATCGGCATTCTGGCGCCTGAGATTGCTGTTGATCCACTTCGGATCGTCCAGCTCCGGATCATGGTCTTTCCAGACTTTGAGCAGAATCGGCCAGTGGTTCTGGGTGACGAACAGCGCGATCCAGCCGTTCTTGCACTTGAACAAATTAGCCGGCGCGTTGTGCTGGTGCTGGCTCCCCGCCCGCTTCATCACCCGCCCTTCGGCCGAGTAATTAAATGCGACATGCTCGTGCAACGCCATGCTCGCCTGCACCGACGCGTCGATCCACGCGCCGATGCAGCGCGTCTCGCGCTGCCAGAGGGCAAGCGTAACTCCATACGAAGCGAACAGACTGGCGTAGTAATACGACTGCGTTTCCGGCGGATTGCAGGGCGCCATCTGCGGATCGCCGCTGATGTAGAGCAATCCGCCCATGGCGTTGCCGACGAGGTCAGGAGATTTATATCCAGCGTAGGGGCCATCTTGCCCAAAACCGCTAAGGGAAACCAAGATTAGCTTTGGCTGCTGTCCAATCAGAGAATCGTAGGCGAGATGATGGGCCCCCAGATGACCCGGCTCAAAGGTCTCTAGTACGATGTCCGATCGCGCCACCAGATCAAGGAAAATTTTCCGACCGCGGTCCTTGGTAATATCCAAGGTCACACTGCGCTTTCCGGCATTGAGATAGGCGAAGCGCAAACTGCCTTCCGGGGGCCCATATCCCTTCGCGAAAGGAGGTTCAAAGCGACCCGCATCACCGCCAGGCGGCTCGACCTTGATAACGTCCATGCCGAGATCACGTAGCAGTTTGCCGCAGAACGCTCCCATCGAAGAGCTTAAGTCGAGAACGCGGTATCCCGAAAGGAGCTGGGTTATGTTAGTGCCGTCAGTCATTAGACAATTTCACAATAATATTCCGCCGGGCGAGATGAAGTCAAAGATAGAGGATGGAAAATCGAGGATCGCCAGCTTTGATCCTCCGTTCTCGATCTTCAACCATTCCCGACGCTAACCTCAGCCGTGATGATTTCGGATGATATGCTGTGCCAGCCGCCAACGCAGAACTTCTGGCGTGCCTTCAGTGATGCGTATGCTGCGCACCTGACGGTACCACCACTCCAGCGGCAGCTCGCGCATGAGCCCCAGTCCGCCGTGCACCTGGATAGAGCGGTCGACAACGCGGCCCGCCATTTCGGCGCACATGATCTTGGTCATATAGGACAGTTGGCGAATATCTTCGCCGCGGTCATGGCGCCAGGCGCATTCATAAACCATCAGCCGGCACGCGTGCAATTCCATCGCCGAGTCCGCAATCATGAACTGAATCGCCTGGCGGTTTGCCAGGGGTTGGCCGAAGGTGGTGCGCACTTTGGAGTATTCGATCATCATATCCAGCGCGCGGGAGGCGATGCCGCAGGGGCGCGCCCCGTGGCCGCGGATGCGCCCTTCTTCGATCCATTTCTGCGCGATCGCAAACCCCTGGCCTTCCGCGCCGATGCGGTCCGCCGCCGCAACTTTGACGTTGTCAAAATGAATCTGTCCCGGCGTATCCCCCATCATCGTCGGCCATAACCGTTCCAGCGTCACGCCCGGCGCCTTCATGCTGACCATGAAACAACTCACCCCGCCGCGCGTACCTTTCTCCGGATCGGTCACCGCAATGACCTGCGCATAATCGGCGTTCTTCGCGCCGGTGATAAAGCGCTTGGTGCCATTGAGTACGTAATGATCGCCTTGCCGAACGGCGCGGGTTTTCATTCCCGCCGGGTCGCTACCGGCATCCGGCTCGGTCTGGGCGAAACAGATTTTTATCTCGCCGCGAATGACCGGCAAGAGAAATCTCTGTTTTTGCTCCTCGTCGCAATGGAACAATACTGGCCGCACTTCCGGGCCGAAGATCTGCGCGTAACGGAAGGGTATCGCCACCGTGCGCGCCACCTCTTCCATGATCACGCAGCGGCTCGTCAGGTCGAGGCCGGCGCCGCCATACTCCTGGGGCACGTCAAGCAGCCAGAGTCCGATGGCCTTGGCCTTTTCCTGGAGCGGCTTGATGAACTGCTCCGGCATGTCTTCGCCTTCGGGACGGCACTCCCGCTCCAGCGGAATCAATTCGCGGTCGACGAACCTACGGACAGTGTCTTTCAGAACTTGCAGCTCTTCGGGAAGATTGAAATCCATCGCCACACTAGCACCTTCTCCCTCTCCCTAACCCTCTCCCTGAGGGAAAGGGAAGGGAGGGGAAAAATCACATTGTACGTTAAACTTTGAACCTTGAACTCACTTGGTAGCCCGGTTGTACTCCCCCAGGCCCGGGCGATAGGTTTTTTTGTCGAGAAATTGTTCCATACCGGTCTCACGGCCTTTCTCCGGATCGGTCAGGCGCAGTGCCGTGCCCTTGGCGCTCATATAATCTTCCGCCTGGGCGTAGTCCATGTCGCGGCAATACTTGAAGACTTCCTTAGCCGCGCGCAGCACCGCCGGGTTTTTTTTCATCAGCTTCTGCGCGAGACTGACGGTTTCTTGGCGCAATTTTTCTTTGGGCACCGACATATTGATGAGTTTCATTTCGGTGGCTTTCTTGCCGTCGAATGGGTCGCCGGTCATGATGTACCACATGGCATCGCGGTAGCACATCGCATCCGCCAGCACGCGGCTCACCAGGCCCCCAGGGAAAATACCCCAGTTAATTTCGCTCAAGCCAAAGATCGCGTCGTCGGCGGCGATAGCAAAATCGCAGGCGATGAGCGGCGTAAATGCGCCGCCGAAGCAAAAACCGTTGACCATCGCGATGGTCGGTTTGGGATAATAGAATAAACGGCGCCAGCGCCACTCCTGCGACGCCCAGCTCGCTTTGCGCCGCTCCAACGGATTATTATCGGTCGCGCGGAAATACTCCCGCAAATCCTGGCCCGCGCACCAGCTCGGCCCAGCCCCGGTAATGACCAACACTTGGGTGTCCTTGTCCACCTCTAGCTCAGTGAGGGCCTCTAACATGTCGTAGTGAAGCTGGGGGTTCATGGCGTTTCTCTTTTCCGGCCGATTGAGAATGCACCACGTAATCCCATCTTCTTTTTCAACCTTTACGGTCTTATATTCCTTCCAAACTGTTGCTGCCACGGTTCGATACCTCCTTGTTTAATGTCGAGTTTGACCCGACCTTATGTGAGCGATGATCAATCTGTCAAGCGGCGCTTACGCAACTTCTTCGCTGATTTGCCCGTTCATCCATTTCTCCTCCGTTCGGTCACCCGATTTCCACCAGCTCAAACACCTCCAGCTCACGGGTCTTACCCTTGACTTTAGCCGGCGGCAGGGCGGTCGAAATTAAGTTTACGCCTGCCGTAAACGATAGTTTCACTTCATCTAGCTCCTTTTTTAAAGGTGGATTAAGGCACTGCGCAAATATTCTGTTAATTCGGATTCTTGCTTCGCATAAGCCTGGGAGGGCCGGGCTTGGCACCAAGGTTGCTCCAGAACAACGCAAAAACATCTCGGATCAAAAAAGGGGCAAGTTTCATGACAAAAATCCACTTGGCTCTCGTCGAAGACAACCGAATCCTGCGCGAACGCGTCGTGTTGATGATGAAAAAACAGAAAAATGTCGAGGTAGTATTAGCGTCGGGAAACTGTGAACAAGTTTTGTCGAAAGCGCAAAAATTTAAATCCGTGATAGTAGTTATAGAATCTGGTCACCCTAACATGATTCCCATGCTAGAGTCGCTCAAGCTGATGCCGGAAGCAAGGGTGATCGTTACGGGCGTCATCGCTTTGCAAGCCGATATCTTCGAACTTGTGAGACGAGGAGTGTCCGGCTTTGTTCTTAAGGAAGCAACTTTTAGTCACCTTCTAAGAACGATAAGATTGGTAGCTCGAGGGGCCAAGGTTCTTCCTCGTGCAATGACCGGATCGCTTTTTTCCCAAATTATCGAAGACCGAACTGTCCATGACAGTTTGCCGCCGATGGACGGGCGGACGACCGCTCGGGAACGTGAGATTATTAGCCTGATTCGCGAAGGCATGAGCAACAAGGAGATTTCTCAGAGGCTGCACATTGCTACCTATACAGTCAAGAGCCACGTACATAACGTGCTAGAGAAACTCGCGTTGCGGAATCGGGTACAGTTACTGGCCTATGCGGATCAGGCGACCCCCTTGAAAGCCAACTCAAACAACGGCTCTCGAATGATCTAACCGTTTTCTCACCCGAAAGAGTTAACTCCTTTTTCATCCTTCAGAGTGATGCCCTCTCGATAATTTTTAGTGTATCGATTCCCTAGCTTTTGCGATGTCTAACATCGAAGAACCATCGCAACGAAGACCGTGCGCCCTTGACAAGGGTGGCGACCCGGCGATATGAGACTGCGCATGTCTTATTCACGCTTGCTCTAGTCCCAAACGAAAAGCGGGACCGTTAGCCGAATGCACCTGGGAATGAAAGCATGAAGTCTCGCGTCTTGAGGGCAATTCAACTGGGACTGCTTCCCGGAATATTGGGATTGCCCGTAAGTCCTGTTCAATTGTTCCAGAAATTTGAAGAAGATGCTCGGTTAGTTTTTATTCTACCCGGGCCTCGCTTACCCCAGTCCGTAGTTTAACTGCGGAATCCGGGTTGACGGGCTGAATCAATACGGCTTAAGACCACTGTCGGCTCCACAAACGAAACCCAAGCCCAAGTCAAGAGGTTTATATATGAAGAAACTCACCACATCATTGTTTGTGCTGCTTATCACGATGGTTCCGGGGCCAGTCTCTGCCGCGATAAGGGTTACGATTTCAGACGGTACGAACACGAGGAGTTCGACCAATCAGCCACCGGGGTTTGACCTGTCGTCGGACCTGACGACCACTGGCACCGTAACACTCAACCTCCTCGTCAACTGCACGAGCCCATGTACTCGGCACTTTCCCAGTGGGAACGTCGTTGCTCAGCCTGGCGACACCTTCAGATTCCAGGACATTTCTGCTACTTCGCGGGCGCGGATCATTAAAACCGATTCAAGTACCGACAGGCTCGAATTGAAAGGTGTCAAGATCACGTCTCTCACCGGCACTAGAAGGACCTTGACGTTTACATTCGAAACACAGGCCGGCGATTTCACGCAGATTCAAAGTTCGAGCGGAAGTTACCCCTTCTCGGTCGCATTGGTCGGCTCCTTCAAGGGAGTAAACGGACAACTCACGACCTCCTGCCCCAATCCCGCGACACTGACGACATCGCAGTTACAGACTCCGTGCGCCAAGCTCCTACTCCAGGTCAACGGCATTACCGCCAACGGATCAGGGCCAAGCGGGATCGCTACCGCCAGTATACCTTGTAAAAACGGCACGGCGACTCCCTGCGCGACCTCTGGTGGTTCTTATTCATCCACCGGAAGTTTCAGTGCCACCGATTCTTCGAGCATTTCCTGCGGCACGACCTGTTCACCCGTCCAAAAGGCGACTCTCACGGCGACGTTCAACGCATTAAATCAGACGCTAACGTCGGCAAACAGCGGCATTGGGGCGTTGTCGAATTTCTCGGATGAAAACTTTGGTTTCGTGGAACTGAGCGTAGCGTTAGCGAACGAGTTAGGTGGAAACCAATGGGTGCCGCCTTACAGCGCAGGAAACGAGCTCTATAGGGCAGTTCCCCTGCCGCCCCTTACCAACGTCACTCACGGTGGTTCAGGTTCCACCATCCCGCTGAAATTCGGACTCCAGCGCGGGGAGCTTGTCGCTGCCCAAGAAACTTTCGGGATTAAGTTGCTTTCGATTGGTGCTAATGAGGGACTGAGCGGTACCGACTTGGCCCGGTACTTGCGCTCTTACGCGAGCTTCGTTCCAACCCAACCCGAGCCCGGAGAAGGCGAAGAATCTGGACCATCGGGAGGACTTAGGTTCGGAGACATTACGACCCTGAAATTCATGTACGACATCGTTACCGGTAACGCAGATTCCGGCGACAGACGATTGGGTGACCTGCTGTTCAACGACTGTGTGGCGGGTTCGATCCGGGTGGAGATCGATCTCATAGACCCTTACGACCTAGAAAACATCGTAGGACCGGTCATCGTCTACCTCGGAAGCAATTCATATAACGACTTCAAAAGCGACTGCGTCGGTGCGGGTTTGTCTGATACCAATCTAGTCGATAATCTTGCCAGGAGAGTCGACCTCTCGTTTCTGGACGTTCCCTATCCTCCCGACTGCTGCGTAAAGTTCCAAAAGGCGCAATATCTGTTCGGCGACTTCTTCGTAAGGTCGATTTCCTTTGTGGTGGACCAGGGCGGGCCGGGCAGTGAGCCGCCGGTTGCAAATTACAGGGTTGATTTCCTCAGTGGCCAAGTGAACGATTTCACCACCGCTCCCACTGTGGACGGTTTCGCCCTGTTTAGCACCGAAAATTTCACACCGATAAAAGGCAAAGAGTTCCCCACGGATGGAGTAAGCATGAAAATATTTAAGCTGACCGGAGTTTCTGCGCCGACGCTGGTATTCACGGTGCCATCGGAGGACATCAGTATCAACGGAAACCATTACCAGGCTCACGTTAAAAAGAGCGATCTCCAGCCCGAGCCCGGCCAGACGACCTATAGAGTTGAGCTGTGTCTTTTCGGGGGGAGATGTATCTCCGACCAGGGGTTCATGACCCTTAAGTGATCACGGCTCATGTTGAGAAGAGCGATCTTGAGTCCGATCCCGGTACGACACGACCTACCGATTAGAGATTTGTCTTTTCGGGGGGACAGCGTCCGCTCGATGGAGCCGACAGGAAATTCATACCGCAGACCGGGGATTGTTGACTTTAGACAAGAAAACGATGATCACGATTAATGGACCGGAGATAGGCCCATTATTCTAACTTCACTACCTCTTAAATTGGGGCGCTTGTTGATCAGGGCGCTGGTCGTCGCGAGCTTTGCGCAGCAGCCCGGTATCGGGCTGGCGCAAGTCGCGACGACCATCACCTCCAGCGGCCTGGGCACGACGGTGACCCAGACGGGAACAACCCACAATATCACCGGAGGCACAAGGCCTGGAAACGGCGCGAATCTGTTCCATAGCTTTGGACTCTTTAACGTCGGCGAAGGCCATAGCGCGAATTTTCTCAACAACACAGGACTGGCCACTTCGAATATCCTGGGTCGAGTCACCGGCGGTCAAAGGTCCAGTATCTTTGGAACCATCCAGACAACCAATTTCGGCGCGGCAAATCTATTTCTGGTCAATCCTGCCGGATGGATATTTGGACCCACCGCTTCCCTGAATGTCGGTGGCGCTTTCCACGTAAGCACGGCGGACTATATCCGCTTGAGCGATGGGGTACTTTTCAACGCTACTCCCGGCCCGGCGGACCCGCTACTCACAAGCGCCCCTCCGGCGGCCTTCGGCTTCTTGGGTTCTCCTCTATGCGTTTCCCCTTGTATCACTGTCGATGGAGGTTTTCTTGGAGGCACTTTGCAAGTTCCTGAAGGCCAGACCCTTTCACTGGTTGGCGGAGACGTCACTATTACAGGAGCGGCCACGCTGTTTGCCCCCAGTGGTCGGGTTCAAATCGCCAGTGTCGCGTCTGGTGGGGAAGTTACAATCTCAGACCTGAATGTCAGCGCTCTTAGCCAATTGGGCAAGATCGACATATCTGGAAGCTTTATTAACGTGAGCGGCGATTTCTCCGGTGACGGGGCGGGCGGAACCGTGGTCATCCGGGGAGGTCAGTTATTTGTAGACAGTTCGACAATTACGTCTGAAACCATTGGCAATCTGGATGGCGCCTCTACGGGGGTCGACATTCAGATGGTCGATCGCGTCGAGTTCACCAACGGAACATCGATAACAACGGCGACTTCCGGCACAGGACGTGGAGGCAATATCGAGGTTAAGGCTGCATCTCTCAGTATGGGCAGCGGCGGAACGATATTGTCTCAAACGTTTGGGGACGGTCAAGGCGGAAATGTCAGCCTAACCACGGACGGGGCAGCGGAAATCTCAGGGAGTAGCATCTCAAGCGCAAGCTTCGGAACAGGCCTGCCAGGTGACATCTCGGTTAATGTTGGAGCACTGACGCTCACTGATGCGTCAACGATCCAGGCTGGTTTATTCAGCGGCACCGAGGGGGCCAATGTGACGGTAACGGCGAGAGACTCCATTGTCATCTCAAACGGCAGCGGTATTTCCAGCCAATCGTTTTTGTCAAATGTAGGCCAGGTGGCCATCTCTGCCCCGACGGCGAGTTTAACGATCGACAATGGGTTTATAAGCACAGGTACTTTGGAGACCGGCAACGCCGGCGACATCTCAATAGACGTGCAATCGTTGACGCTCACGGGTGGCGGCCAGATCGCCAGCAGTAATGTCTTCCAGGCTACTGGGAGCGGGGGAGACGTGACAATCAATGCGAATTCGGTCTCGATATCGGGGACCTCACCTACTGGAGTATCGGTCCTCCCGTCGCCCTTCGGAGACTTTGTTAATAACCCGAACAGCGGTATTTTCAGCGCGGCCTTCAGCGAGAGTCCGCTGGCGGGACCCGGCGGGACGATCACCGTATCGACGCCCACCTTGACGATGACTGCCGGTGGGACGATCTCGGTAGCGACAGTGGGGGGAGGCGACGCGGGGAACGTTGCACTTAATGTCGGTGATTTGACGCTCGCCAGTAGTGCCCGGATCGACAGCAGTACCACCGCGGCCGGAGCCGGTGGCAACCTCAACATTGCAGCGGAAACGGTCAACATAGGTGGTGCTGGGAGCGGACTATTCAGCACTGCGTCTAGCACGGGGAATGCAGGTCAGATAAATCTGGCAACGCCGACGTTGACTATGGCTGACGGCGGGAAGATTTCAGTCGAGACGTCGGGCGGCGGCAGCGCCGGTAGTATCTCGGTGAATGCCAGCAACCTTACACAGACAGGTGGAGCGCAGGTTGTGAGCAGCACGACTGGTGATGGGGCTGGCGGGATGCTGGCGGTGACGGCTAGCGAGTTGGTTTCCATCTCTGGTGCAGGCAGTGGGTTACTCAGCACCGCGTCGAGCACAGGCAACGCGGGTCAGATTAAT